>JAJDZM010000022.1 GCA_022824615.1 Candidatus Binatia bacterium
TTGGCGAAAGCCACTCGTGCGCGCATCATCCCGCCGTGCAGCGCCACGGCTTCCATGACCTCAGGGACGCCATGGCCTTTGGCCTCAACCGCCCACTTATAGACGATAGGGGCAACCAGGGCTCCACCAAGGGCCGGCAGCACGACTTTCCAATACCACGGCAGGGTCGGGAGAACCGAAAGAGGTGAATCGCCACCAAGGGCAATCCGTTGGACCAAATGGAGCAGTTCGTGAAAGGCAATGGCCGCAACGCCGACCAGCAGACCGACCCCGCAGGCCAGGGCAATGGTAAGCCCCTCTCGGCCGGTTTGGAGCAGGTCTGTGAAGTACTTATACCAGGCGCTCAGCATGGTTCCGATATCTGAAACGGGTTTGGGGTGTGTCGTTTGTACACATGATGTGCCCTCAGGGCCAACCTATGATCCCCGTGCCTGAGTGCTCTCCTCTGTGATCTCGGTTAAGCGACGCAGGTGTTCGGCACGGCCAACAAGCACGAGAGAGTCCTCCTGACGTAAAGGGGTGTCGGGGTCGGGGAGTTCGTCCGGACTGTGGAAACCGCCACGACGGACTGCGATAGCCGTCACATTAAACCGACGGCGCAACTGAGACTCGCCCAGGGTTTTCCCAATGAGCGGCGGGGGGACATGCACGATTTCGACGATATATTCATGCGGCAGATGCACCTGTTGGTGGACCATTTCTGTAAGTGCTTCGGAACGGAGGCTGACGCCGAGGTATTCGTTGCGCAAAATTTCTCGATTATAGAGGTCCAGCACATCGTGCCGCGAGACAATCCCCTCTAGTTTCTGCTCAGCCGAAAGAACGGGCAAATGTTCTTGTTCACTCAGGCTGAACTTTTCAAGACAGCGGGCCAGCGTTTCTTGAGCGGTGGTGACCACGGCCGGCGGTCGGGCCAGGTCAGCCGCTACGACGAGCGGTGCCAGAGTGTCATCCTGAAGCGTGGCCTTCACGTCGTGAATGGAGATGATCCCGACCAGGCGCTGGTTTCGATCAACCACAAAGCTCAACGGCAGCGTGCTGGCCAGGAAATGGTCCATGACCTCGGGGAAGGGGGCTCCTTCCCGGAAGGTCGGTGGCTCCGGGCGCATGACCTGACCTACGGTAAACCCCTGCATCAGGGTTTGTTCGCGCCGCCTGATATCAATACCGCGCCGTAAGAGCTGTAAGGTGTAAATCGACTCTTCCCGAAAGAGCTTGGCCACCACCGTGCTCACCGTACAACTGACCATCAGTGGCAGGATAATGTCATAGTCAGCGGTAATCTCGAAGAGCAGCAGAAAAGCGGTAATCGGACAGTGGACCACGCTGGCCAGGAAGGCGGCCATGCCGACCAGGGCGTAACCGCCGCTCGGACCGGCAATCGCGGGAAAGGCCGCGCCGACGATCACGCCACACAGACTGCCCAATACGGCCCCGAGGTAGAGCGCCGGGAAAAAAAGTCCGCCCGAGCCACCCGACGCCAGGGTCAGGCTGGTGGCTCCTATTTTGATAGGGAAGAGTAGCAGTAAATATGTCCAGTCCAGGCCACCCCGCAGAATGATATCCATGGTGCCGTGGCCCGTACCGTATACGTGCGGAGCAACAAGAATCAGACAGCCGACCAGGAATCCGCCCAGCGCCGGTTTGATCGTCTCGGGCAGGGCAATTTGTTCGGCTCCTTTTTCCAGCCGATCCAGGATGAACATAAAGGCCAGACCGCCGAGGCCACAGACAATGCCGAGTCCGAGATAGAAAGGCAGCTCCCAGGCACTCAGCAGCGCATAGGCGGGGACCACAAACGCGGGATGATCGCCAAAATAAGACCGGCTCACAACCGTGGCCAGGACAGAGGACAACATTACGGGGCCAAAGGCCGGCATGGCGAAATTGCCGATCACAACCTCGAGGGCAAAAAAGGCACCGGCAATCGGCGCATTAAAAGCCGCGGCAATGCCGCCCGCTACTCCACAGCCGGCCAGGGTCGGCAGTCGATTGGGAGGTACTTTGAGCAACTGGCCGAGAAGCGAGCCCAGCGAGGCGCCAATATGGACGATGGGACCCTCGCGACCAACCGAGCCGCCAGAACCAATAGTGAGGGCAGAAGAAACGGATTTGGACAGGGCCGTCTGCCAGCGAAACTTGCCGTTCCCCAAGGCGACCGACTCAATGACTTCCGGAACGCCGTGTCCTTGCGCGTCTCGCGAACGAAAAAAAGCGACCAGCCCGACCGCCAGTCCGCCGAGTGTGGGAACCAGAAGAATGCGATACCAGGGCAACGCGGGAAGTACGTTGAGCGGCCGGTCGTCCGAACTCAGCGCAACGCCCTGGACCAGATGAATCAGCGCATCGTACAGAATGGCGCCACAGCCGGTGATAATGCCGACGGCGCAGGCCTGCGCCATAATGGAAAACGGTTGGATACGGTGGAGCTGCTGGCGAATATGGGCGGGGAGAGCAAGACGTGGGATGTGCGTACGCTACCTCTTTCTTGGGGGTTCCAGGACGGCTGCCCGGTCCCGCCGTCCTGGATGCCGTACCTCACTCAGGCAGGCCAAACATCCGGGAGAGCGCCCGAACCTCATCCTTCCGCCACGGGAGCGGGGCTGGTTCCTGTATCATTTTATCCTGTGTGAGCTGCTCAACCACAGCCGGGTCGCGTTCCATCGGGACACCATATTCTCCCTCAAAATACAGGCTTTCAAACGCGGGGCGCGGCCGTTGTCCGCCCGCCTCCCAGGATTCGGCCGGATAGCCAACCAGCATGGCGTAGAGCGGCATAAAATGGTCCGGCACCTTGAATATCGCTTTGGCCTTTTCTGCGTTAAATGCGGTCAGCAGGGCACCCAGTCCTTCGTCAAACGCCGTCAGCAGGGCTTGATTCATCGCCACTCCGCTATCCATGGAAACCGCAATGGGATTAATATTGGGGTCCTTTGAAATCGGATCTAAAATTTGCGGCCAGACGGTCTCCTCAATGAATTTATGGCTCCACCCGTGGGTGGGATTGAGGGCGCCGACATCGAAGAGTTCCTTGAGGGTCTGTCCATGGCTTTCCTGAATCGCGTTGAGGTTGCCGTAGAAGTAGATATGCACCGGGGCCATGTCGAGCTGGAGCGTCGTTGTGGGAACCTTGAGCGCTTCCAGGTCTTCAGGCGCGAGTTTATCGCGTTCCACAACGATAGCTCGGAGAAATGAAGCATTGACCGCACAGGACGAAAGCCGCGTCGCCTCCATAATAGTTTGAATTTTTTCCCGCTCAACCGGACGATAGGGCAGGAAGTAGCGAATAGAGCGACGCCGGCCAATAACTTCTTTGAACTCCATACAACAGGCCTCCTTCAGTATACCTCTGGGCCTCCTTAGCGTAGGGGTGGTTTGCCTGTCAAGGTCGTAAGTGCCCCAATCCCTTGACTTTCCGGGGGAAATCCCTAAGCTGGACAAAGGAGCAATCCAACCCAGAATCCCCAGTCGGGAGGGGGTGAGTCAGCCGTATGGCAGGTGTACGAGTCAAAGAGAACGAGCCCATTGAAAGCGCTATTCGCCGTTTTAAGAAGCAGTGCGAAAAGGCCGGTATTCTGCAAGAGTTGAAAAAACGCGAACACTACGAGAAGCCGAGTGTGCGTCGCAAGCGCAAGGCCATTGCCGCACGAAAACGTGCGTTACGCCGCGCAAGTCGATCGATGTATTAAGCCGATGTGTCGCATTGCTTGTGAGATAACGGACTGAGAAACACCCACTTGAATAAGGTGGGTGTTTTCTTTTTCAGCGCCTTTCCCCTCAGTGATGCGCAGGAACGCTATGGCATACAAAATTCCCGAAGAGACCCTGACCGAGATTCGCTCCCGAATCAGTATCGTCGAAGTGATTTCCGTCTATGTCTCTCTGCGCAAAGCGGGAAAGAATTATACCGGTCTGTGTCCGTTCCACGAAGAAAAGACGCCGTCGTTCAGCGTCAACGACGAGCGTGGCTTTTTTCACTGTTTTGGCTGCGGGGAAGGGGGGAACGCGTTTACTTTTTTATGCCGGCTTGAAGGCATCTCCTTCCCGGAGGCCGTCAAACGCCTGGCGGCCAAGGCCGGGGTCTCGCTGCCACAGGCGCCCGACGACCCGCAGGCGCGGGAGCAGGACCGCCTCTACCGGCTGACGAGTCTGGCCAAAACCTACTTCCGCCGCTGCCTGCTTGATGAAAAGGTCGGCGCCACGGCTCAGCGCTATCTGGCCGAGCGTGGTATCCCCATGGACGTGGCCGAGCGCTTCCAGCTTGGTTACGCGCCTAACGGCTGGCATGGCCTCGTTCGTTTTCTTGCCAGCCGGAAAGCGCCGCTGGACAAGGCCGCCGCGTTGGGGCTGATCGGCGAACGCAGCGGACGGGACGAACGGAGCAGACCAGGGGCTCACCAGTGGTACGATAAATTCCGCCACCGCCTCATATTTCCGATTACCGATGTGACCGGCCGGCCAGTCGGATTCGGTGGCCGGCTCCTGCCTGACCCGCAGCGAGACGCGGACAGAGAGCGGCCGCAGCCCAAATATCTCAACTCGCCCGAGTCGGCCCTGTATAAGAAAGGCTCGCTGCTGTACGGTCTCTTCCAGGCCAAAGAGCCCATTCGCGAGACCGACCGGGTGCTTGTGGTTGAAGGCTATACCGACCTCATTTCGCTCGTACAATGCGGCTTTCGCGAGACCGTTGCCGTGCTCGGGACCGCCCTGACCCTGGAGCAACTACGCCTGCTCAAACGCTTCTCGACAGATATTTATATTTTTTTTGACGGGGATGACGCTGGCCGTCGGGCCGCGACCCGGGCCTTTCCGCTGTGCGTTGAAGCCGGACTGACAGGGCGGGGAGTTTTCCTGCCTCGGGGCGAAGACCCGGACTCGTTCGGACAAGCGCATGGGCGGGAGGGGCTCGAAGAACTGCTCGACACGGCCTCGCCACTGGAGGAGTTCTATTTTACGCAGCACGCCCCACCACCTGGGGCATCGGCTTTTCAGCGTGCCCAAGCGGCGAAAGAAGCCGTCGCGGTCCTATCGTCCATGACCGACACCATGGCCCGGGGCGCGCTGTTGACGCAGGTGGCGCAGCGTTTTGGCGTCAGTGAAGAAGAACTCCGCCGGCTGCGGCCGAACCGGGCTCCTCGGTCTACCACTCGTTCTTCCGACCAGCCGGCGGCCGGGCAGAGCGGCTCCCCCGCCTCGGCCGAACTGGAATTGATTCAACTCATGCTCATGGACCGGCAGGTCGTGACACAGGTTTGTGAGCGGAACCTGATTCCCGCCTTTCAGGAGTGGGGCGAGGTCGCCGCGGATATCGCCCAAGCCTGGCAGCAGCAAGTCGAGCCGTCTCCGCAAACTGGCCGGGCCAGCATCGACATTGGAGCCTTTCTCGACCGGTTGCCGAAACGGGTTGCCGACCATGTCTCGAAAATCTTGACTGAAGAAGCATCTGAAGAATACACGGCGACCCAGGAGCAACTGATGCGGGACTGCATGGAGAAAATTCGGCAGGTGCAACACAAGTCCAAGCGCGTCCGGCTTCAGCGAGAAATTCGGGAAGCGGAGTTGCGCGGAGACGATGCCGGGGTGCGTCAGCGGCTCGAAGCCTTGCGCGCATTGGGGAGGTCGTAGGAAAACAGCGAGGAGCATGGTATACAAGGGACCGCTGAGGCGAACAGACGGGCCCATAGCTCAGTTGGTTAGAGCGACCGGCTCATAACCGGTTGGTCCCAGGTTCGAGTCCTGGTGGGCCCATGCAGGACGGAGGGGGTCTCTCCCCCACGAAAGTCGGATGTGAAAGGAGATCATCATTGACCACGCAGATCGCCCAGTTGGTCAGCCTACAAGAGCTTGACCAACGCCTTCAGCAGAAAGAGCAGCAACTGGAAGGCCTCCATCAGCAGGTTGCCAGCATCAGGTCTGAGAAGGAGACGCGGCAGCAGGAGGCCGACGAGCGGCAACAGCGTATCAGCGAACTGGAAAGTCAACAGCGCGAGGCGGACGGACAACTCAAGCTGGAAGAAGAAAAGATCAAAGAGAAGCGGGTCCGGTTGAATCGGGTGCGGAATGAACGCGAACAGCTCGCACTCCAGCGTGAAATCGACTTGATGAAAGAGGCGAATGGTCAGATCGAAGAGAGTATCCTGGGTGTGATGGAGCAACTCGAAGAGCAGCGTCAGCACCTCGCCGACATCCAAACCCGCCTCGAAGAGCTTGACTCCCAGCTCGCCGAAGAGGCGGTCGAGGTAGAAAAACAAATAGCGAGCCTGGAAGAAGAAGCGCAGGCCGACCGCAGACAACGGGAAGAAATAGTCGCCGATTTGGACGCCAGTCTGTGCGCGCGGTATGAGCGCATCTTCGGCAATCGTAGCGCCCTGGCCGTGGTGGAAGTCCGCGACGGAACCTGCCAGGGCTGCTATATGCGTATCCCGCCGCATATGTGTAACCAGATCCAGAGTAGCCAGATGCAGGGCAGCAGTGAGATTTTTCACTGTCCGCATCCCTACTGTGGACGGATTGTGTATATACGGGTCGAGGCAGACGGGGTGTCCGGCGCGTAATAGACAGTGTGGGAGGAGATTAAACGGTCGCGGTCCTGCACGGCAGGAGCGAGGAAAGTCCGGACTCCGTGGGGCAGGGTGGCTGCTAATGACAGCCTGCCGTAAGGCAGGGAAAGTGCCACAGAAAAGAGACCGCCGGCCTCATCCGCCGGTAAGGGTGAAAAGGTGAGGTAAGAGCTCACCAATTCCTTGAGAGATCAGGGACGCTGGGTAAACCCCACCCGGAGCAAGATCAAATAAGAGGAGCCCATACTATGGGCAAGAGTCGTCCCACTCTCCCTCTGGGTTCGATCGCTCGAGCGTATCGGCAACGATACGCCTAGAGGAATGACCGTTACCTTTCCTTATTGGGGAAGGGCACAGAATCCGGCTTACCGATCTCCTCCCCTTTTTTTCGAGAATTATAGACAAAACTGCCCAAGCCATCCTGCGTACCATCCTGTGCCTGGGGGCGAACTCCGAAGGAAACACGGCCAGGGCGAATACATCGCAGTGTAGCGATTAAGGAAGGAGGTTGATCTCCATTTAGAGCCTCTCTCCTGCTGACTGTGTCAATCATCCCTCAACTGTGTGATGTTCATCTCTCTATAACACGCTGAAAACTGCTCTCTCCGAACCGAATCAGAAGTCCCATCATATCATGGTACTGTAGAGGTGTTCCGCCACCATACCCGACCTCACACAGGTGGACTGGCGGAAGACAGTGGGGAATGGAAGGGCGTCGAAAGCGAGACATCAAGTTGCACCCGATCGTATAAAACCCGGGGGATCATCCTGCCACGCAGGCCGGTTTCCAATTCCACGAGGCCGTAGTGCGCTAGGGTCTTCAGCGTCCGCGACAGATTCGACTTCTCCCGTCCGGCAAGCCGCGCCAGTTCGGTGAGTGAGCCGGGGTTTTCACGAGCAATCAAGGCTAACAGCTCCTGATTGCGCCTGGAGAGCACCTTCGCGAAACTTTCGACCGAGGGGAACCAGACGGCCGGTTCTCCTCGCACGGGCTTGTATTCACCGCGCGCGATTGCCAAGGTACGGGCCTTCATCTGATCGTAGCTGGCGATACCGATTTGTAGGGTTTTCATGACAATATCCCTCTCTCCTTCAAAACTGTGTCCACGGCGTTCCAGAAGTCTGCGAGTAACGTGGCGGCGTCCGTGTACTCGTATGGCCTGACTGTTCGGATCCGGTATTGGTGGTCACTTTCTCTGCTTCCATCTGAGAATAAAGTTATCAGTTTCTGATAACAACAGGAAGCTGACGCACGCTGCTCTGATTGCCGTTTGGGGAAATAGCTCTATAATCCCCTCTTATGCCGCTTTTCAGACTGGCATTGCTGCTGTGTATGACCGCCCCTCTGACTATCTGGCCGGTCGGGAGTGCTGCTGCGGACGGCGAGGGCAGGGCGACCGTTCAGTCTATAGAGGTCACGGCAGAACACGTCACGATCCATCTGTCCTCCGCTTCAGTCTATACGCAGGCGGCGTTGCCCAAGGACCCGCTCAATGGACGGGCCGACCGTTGCTATGTTGATATCGGTGGGGTGTTGGGGCAGCAGGTAGAGCGCTGGTATTTTGGGGATGCGCACCGGGTCGAACGGGTCCGGGTGGCTCAGTTTCAGCCCCAGACGGTGCGCGTCGTGCTTGATCTCCTCACCGCTCAGCCCTGTCGGGTCGAGCAGGCGGTGAACCCGGACCGGCTGCAGATTATTGTTGGTCGTTCGACGTGGCAGACCCATACGACCAGCGTACGCCTCAAGCCGGCTGAACCACCAACTCCGACGGTCCGGCAAGAGCCTCCTCCTGAACAGCAGGTAGATCAAGTCGCCCGGCAGGAACCCGCCGCTGATTTTCAGGCATCTGGAACGCTTGAATATCTGGACCTGCGCACCCCGTTTTCATCCGAAACCCCACCAACGCAAGCCATCAGTATTTTCGATCAGCAAATAACCGAGGGGACCACTTCCCAATTAAGTCTCCTCGAGCGACAGACGACTGACGGGGCCGCTTCCCAGTTAAGCCTTCTCGGGCGGCAGACGACCGAGGGGACCGCTTCCCAATTCAGTCTTTTCAGCCAGCAGGCGATTGATGAGAAAACGCTTCAATTGGCGCCCCGCGGCCTGTACCTGCTACAAGAGGGACGCCAAGAGTCGGGTTCTTCGGTCACCGAGCGGCCTGGATGGTAAGCCCAGCCCGTTGCACGGTATAGGCATTTCGGATAGTCGCTGAATGTAATGACGCGCCGCTCATTTATGACAGCTCAGCATTCTGATGAGCGCACAGTCTGACCCCTGATGTGACTCAATGACATACACGCCCCCGCCGCACAACTTCTTCAGATACACCTCCTTGTGGGGGGTAGGGGGCTGGGTCGGTGTGTGTCTGCTCCTACTCACCTCGGCGGCTGTCGCTTCTTCCTCTCTCGTTCCCGTTCGGGCGATAACAGCCGAGACTGACCACGTGCTGGTTACGCTGTCAGAGGCGGTATCCTTCACGCAAACGACGTTGCCCGGAGATGCCGAGCGTAACCTCAAGGACCGCTGCTATGTGGACCTGACCCCCGCCGTACTTGACCGACAGGCGCAGCGCTATGTGGCTGTTGACTCGGCAGGGATTCTTCAGGTTCGGGCGGCCCAGTTTCGAGCCGATACGGTCCGGGTTGTTCTTGACCTGGCTGCCGCCCGGTCGTGTCAGGCGGCTTCCTTAGCCGACCCGCCACGTTTGCAGATTTCAATTGGCCCTCCCGCAGAAGAAACCCCTCGGGCTGACGCGACAACTGAGACTGAAAAGGCCATCGTTGGCGTCGAGGAGGAGGGCGCTGCGTCTCCCGCAGACACACCAGCCATAGAATCGCAAGTGCCGCCGCCGGATGCGTCTGCGCAAGCTGATATTCAGACACACCCGCCAGAGGAGGAGGAACCTGCGACCAGAGCGAGTGTGACCATCCATCCCCCGGACGAGCGTCCGAGTCGGGTGATCGCCTTGGAGGAAGCCTACCAGTTGGCTGTGGTCAACGAGGAACAGGTCGCCATCGCGGCGCGCGAGTTGGCAAAAGCGAAACTCCTGCCGTGGCGGGCGGTGGCGTTGATGGCGCCACGTGGAGAAATCGGCGGTGCTTATTCCCGCAATAAAGATGAGATTGCCTTTAATGCACCGCCCGAAGCGCGGGGTCTTTTTGGTGGCTCCTCGGTCATCCGCCCGCGGGACAACTGGCTGAGTACGTTTCAAGTCACCCAGCCACTTATCGAACCCTCGTTTTTCTCGTCTTGGCGACTCGGCAAAGACGCGGTTCGCGAGGAGGAAGAGCGCTATGAGTTCACTGTTCGCAGCGTGCTGTTCGGCGTTGCTCAAGCCTACTACGAGGTGTTGCGGTTTGAGGCCCAAGTCAAGGTCGCCCAAGATACCCTGAAGCTTGCTCAAGAGGAACTGAAACGGGCGCACGTCCGATTTCGTGTCGGTGAGGTCACAAAGACCGACATCTTGCGCGCCGAGGTTGCGGTCGAACGGGCCAGCCGCGCCCTGGTCGTTGACCGGAACCGTCTGAAACTCGCCCGTACGGTGCTGGCCCGGACCGTGGGGCTGTCGGAAACGGTCGGTGTGCTGGAACCCACTCCACCCCAGGCAGTCGAGAGTGACTATACCAGCCTGCTTGACCAAGCGTATGCCCAGCGTCAGGACCTGCGCGCGCAGAATCTCGCCGTTCGGGTTGCGCGCGAACGCAAGAACCTTGTCCTGACCCGCTACTTTCCACAGGTTGACGCCCAGTTCTCCTATCCCCGGCTTGATCCGGAGACCTTTGCCAACCGGGATGAATTCTGGACCTTGTTTGTGAATCTCCGCTGGCCGCTCTTTGACGGCGGGAATCGGGAACTCGACCTGCTTGAGGCCAACGAGACGCTTTCTCAGACGGAATTGCGCGTGACTGAACTGGAGAAAGAGATTCGGGTTGAGGTCCGGGAAGCGCTATTAAGCGTTGAGACCTTACACGCCACGCTGGAGACCCTGCACAAAGAGGTCGCGCTCGCCCGCGAGAATTATGAGATGACGTCGAGGCAATACCGGGTCGGGCTCTCGACCAGCCTCGATGTCAATACCTCGCTGAATACCCTCAACCAGGTTCGGACCCAACTGATCGATCAAACCTATACCTACCAGATCGCCTTGCTGAATCTCGACAACGCCGTTGGTATCTTTGCCCAGGACTACCTGCCTCAACGCTGACGCCCGTTGACGAGGGTAATAAATTCTTCCCGTGTTTCCTGATGGGTCCGAAAGGCGCCCAGGGTGGCGCTGGTCGTGACGATTGAGTTCTGCTTTTCCACTCCCCGCATCCGCATGCAGAGGTGTTCGGCAGTGATGATGACGCCAACGCCGAGCGGGTTGAGCTCTTCCATGAGGGTGTTGGCCACTTGGGTGGTGATCCGTTCCTGGACCTGCAAGCGCCGGGCGTACACGTCAACCAGGCGGGCAACCTTGCTGATCCCCACAATACGCTTGTCTGGAATATAGGCCACATTGGCCCGGCCAAAAAAGGGCAGGATATGGTGCTCGCACATGGAAAAGAAGTCGATATCCTTGACGACAATCATTTCTGAGTAGTCTTCCTCGGTAAAAATCGCGTTGTTAATGACTTCTTTCGGATCCTGTTGATAACCTTTGGTGAGATATTCAAACGCACGGGCCACCCGATACGGAGTCTTGAGTAAACCTTCCCGATTGGGGTCTTCTCCCATGTGTTTGAGAATATTGCGCACGTGTCCCTCGATACCGTCTGGTGAGTCCGGCGCTGTCTGAGAGTCCAGTTCTGAGTGCATCTCATTGTATAGGGCGCGTTGCGAGCTCATACCAGTATACCGCTCCTTACTGCATATCCTGTTATTGCCAAGAGAAGAAGAGAAACACTATAGCGAGTCCGGACCGTCTGGATAAGCGGGGCGTGCTCAGCGCTACATGCGAAATACCCCGACCTGATGATCGGGAATGGGCGCGTTGAGTGACATGGCAATGCTGAGCCCGAGGACGTTCCGGGTCTCTGTGGGGTCAAGGATGCCGTCATCCCACAGGCGCGCGGTCGAGTAGTAGGGGCTGCCCTCTTCCTCATATTTCGCCAGCGTCGGCGCGGTAAATGCCTGCTGTTCCTCCGCGCTCATTGTCTCTCCTCTGGCCGCCAGTTGCTGGAGCTTGACGGTCAGCAGGACCGATGACGCCTGCTCTCCGCCCATGACCGAAATCCGGGAATTCGGCCACATAAAGAGCAAACGTGGCGAATACGCCCGACCACACATGCCGTAGTTGCCCGCACCATGAGACGCGCCAATGAGCACGCTGAACTTGGGCACTTGGGCATTGGCTACGGCGTGGACCATTTTCGCCCCATCTTTGGCAATGCCTCCCTGTTCGTACTGCTTGCCAACCATAAAGCCGGTGATGTTCTGGAGGAACAGCAGCGGGATTTTCCGCTGATTGCACAGCTCAATAAAGTGGGTGGCTTTGAGGGCGGACTCAGAAAACAGTACACCATTATTGGCCACAATACCGATCAGATAGCCGTGCAGGCGGGCAAATCCTGTCACGACCGTCGGACTGTAGCGCGGCTTGAACTCGTGGAAACGGCTGCCATCGACCAGGCGCGCAATGACCTCGTGTATATCGTATGGGACGCGGGTATCGTGCGGAATCACGCCGTATAACTCGGCCGGGTCGTAGGCCGGGTCTTCCGGCGTTTCCCGGTCGAGCGGGAATTTCTGGGGTCGGGGTAAATTCTCGAAAATAGAGCGGGTGATTTCCAGGGCGTGGGTATCATCCTCGGCCAGGTGGTCCGATACGCCGGACACCCGTGTATGTACGTCTCCGCCGCCGAGTTCTTCCGCCGTCACTTCCTCACCTGTCGCCGCCTTTACCAGCGGCGGACCGCCCAGAAAAATGGTGCCCTGACCTTTGACAATCACGTTTTCATCCGCCATGGCCGGTACATACGCTCCCCCGGCCGTGCACGACCCCATCACCACGGCGATCTGCGGGATACCCTGGGCGGACATGCGGGCTTCGTTATAGAAAATACGCCCAAAGTGTTCGCGGTCCGGAAAAATATCGGCCTGAAAGGGCAGGTTGGCACCGCCGGAATCCACCAAGTACACACACGGCAGGCGGTTCTCCTGGCCGATTTCCTGGGCACGCAGGTGCTTTTTGACGGTCATGGGATAATAGGTGCCGCCTTTGACCGTTGCATCGTTGGAAACAATGACGGACTCGCGGCCCTGAATCAGCCCGACGCCGGTGACAATGCCGGCCGAGGGCGGATTGTCATACATGCCGTGAGCGGCCAGGGGAGACAGCTCCAGAAACGGCGTATTCGGGTCAAGCAGGGCCTCGATCCGTTCGCGGGGCAGCAGTTTCCCTCGGGCCTTATGCCGCTCGCGCGACGCTTCCGGCCCACCCAGCCGGGCCGCAGCCGTCTCTTTTTTGAGGCTGTCCACCAAGGCGGCCATATGGGCCGTGTTGTCCTGGAACTCGGGTGAGCGCGTTTTGATCTTGCTTTCAATGCGATCCATAAGGGAGTAAACCATCCTCATTTATCGGGTAGGTCATTCGGCCCCAAACAGTCCTCTCAATTCTGGAGTATATCGCGGCTCGTCACCGCTGGCGGTAGACCTCTCGGCGGTGTGCCACTCGCACGACAAGGACGACAAGCGAGTCGTCGTTCTCCCAAACGATCAATGGCATTCACAATGCGTCGTCGGTCTCGGTGTGGGATTCGAGCCAGTTCCTTAGCCGCGCTCCGCTTAATCCGAACCGAGTAGCTCATGCCTGACCTGAGCCCAGTCCAATATCGGGTCGGCGGGGTCGCGAAGCCGCCTCAGGGCTACAGTGAGGTCGTCAAAATCCTCCAGATAGCGTTCCACTGCTTGGCGAACAATGTCCGCGCGGCTCCGGTTCAATTCCTTGGCGGCCGTGTCCAAGGCTTCGACTAATGTATCTGGCAGGCGCGCAGTTATCTGGTGCGTCATGGATTCTCCAGAGCCATCACGAGACGAAGTGGGGAACAATTTTTTGTCCAAAGGTCTCAACCTGGCCTACCAACTGATCCGGTGGGGCAATGGGCCAGAGCACGAACTTGGAGCAGCCCTCATCAATATAGGACTGGACTTTCTCCATGCACATCTCTGCCGGCCCGATCGCCGAGCGGGCGATCAGCGGTTCGGCTGACATGGTGGGAAAGTCAGACAAAAACGCACGCGCGATCTCGTCGGCCTTTTTTTGGTTCTCATTGATGTGGGTAAAAATCAGTACGCCGGTTTCGTCCGGGTCCACCTCGCGGTCGTACTGTTTGCCGTACGAGATCAGCTTCTCCAACCCAACCGCATATTCCTGGGGAGTGACGAGTGAGGGAAACCAGCCGTCGCCATAGCGCGCCGTGCGTTTGATGGCCAAATCGCTGCCGCCGCCAATCCAGACATCGAGGGCGCCCTTTGCCGGACGGGGTTCAATGGTCACGTCTTCAAACTGATAAAACTCGCCCTGATGGGTCACATTGGGGCCTGCCCAGAGCTTGCGCATGACTTCAACCGCTTCCGCCATGCGTTTGCCCCGTTTTTCCAGTGGCACGCCGCATGCCTGGCAGTCTTTGGGGTCGCTCCCCAGGCCGACCGCCATGATGACTCGGTTACAACTGCCCGACAGATAATCCAGGGTCGCATAGGTTTTGGCAACCTGAACCGGATCGCGGGCCGGCATGGTCAACACGCTCGGACCCATTTTGATACGCTTCGTGCGACCGGCCCACATGGCCATGATACAGGCCGTGTCAAACGAAGGATTGCGCGCCACAATATGATCGGACAGCCAGATGGAGTCGATGCCCTGATCCTCGGCTCGCTCAGCGTAGTCACAGATTGTGTCCGGACTCGGTAAGCCCAGTCCCCACAACCCAAAGCCAATACCTATTTTCGTTCCGCCCATGTGAACACTCCCTGTTTTGGTCAAGATTGCCGGGTACTGTACCAGAAAGCGCAGGATGCGGAACGGCATTTGTGCTCTGATGACCTTGTCTTCTCTTTGAGCGGAATGCTAGTGTTCGTTGAACATTTGAGTAACATAGAGGATGTTCATATGAAATTCGTCAGCGTTCGAGAACTCCGGCTTCAAACTCCCGATGTGCTCAAGCGGGTTGCCAGAGGAGAGAAAGTCATCGTGACGAAACGTGGAAAACCGCAAGCTGCGCTGGTGAAACTGACCGAAGACGACATTGACGATCTCGTTCTCACCCAACCACATTTCATTGAGGAGATCGACGCGGCGAAGCAGGAATACGAAGAAGAGGGTGGCGTATCGCTCCAGCAGGCAAAGGAACTGTTGACGGACTAATGGCGCACCGGCTTGTTGAGATCGCCCCGCGAGCCCTCCGAGACCTGCGGAGGCTTCCCTCCGCTGCCAGGAAGCAGATTCTCGAAGATTTCTCGGTTCTCGAAACAACGCCTTGGCCCGGACCGCCAAAAATTAAAAAGCTCAGGGGATACGAACTCTATCGTCTCAGAACCGGGACCTATCGGTCTGTTTTCGAGAATCGAGGAAAGACCATCGTTATTTTGCGAGTAATAGACCGAAAAGACCTTGAACGACTCTTACGGGGATTATGACTCACGCAAATCCGTGGACAAATGATGCCGGTCATTCAATGCAGCCAGTCGCCACATCGCAAAAGGGCCGAACTCGGTGAAAATCAGGCTGCTGATCGAGGCCAGATCAATTTTGAGACGATGAACCTGAGCGAGATCAAGACCCAGCGCGGCGCAGAGCATGACCGCAATCGTCAGCGTGTGGCTGACCACGACAACCGGTCCGGTCAACTCGTGTGGGTCGTGCTGCCGCAGCCGGTCAAGAATGGGACAGGCGCGCTGCTGGACGGCGCTTA
The DNA here is from genome assembly GCA_022824615.1 of Candidatus Binatia bacterium. Lineage (GTDB taxonomy): Bacteria > Desulfobacterota > Binatia > Bin18 > Bin18 > Bin18. The sequence goes on from JAJDZM010000022.1 coordinate 15,459, forward strand.
ACGGTTCGCCCCCTGGTGGAGCGGTCCCTGCCGGGTCGGCCAGCCAGCGCTCGAAAAAGCCCGGATAGTCTTGCATCAACTCCGGGCCGGTCAGCCCTTCTAGCCGACCCTGGTCCCATGCCTTGAGTTCGTCATAACACTCCGGTGAGACCGCGTGCGCTTGGGCGATTAATGCTGCGGTATCGTGCGCGCGTTGCAGCGGGCTGGTCAGGACTCGACAGATGGGCTTGTGCTCAAGTGCGTTTGCCACTGCCCGCGCTTGGCGGCGGCCTTTCTGGGTCAGCGGGATATCGGTCACGCCCTGGCAGCGACCCTCTTCGTTCCAGGCTGTCTCTCCGTGACGGATCAGATATACTGTCGGTGGATTCTGGTTGGGCATAGTTGTGTCTCATGATTATGGATGACAACACAGACTCGAAGCCAAACTCGACCGCATCCGGGCGCAACTGGATGAAGCGCATACTCGCCTAGAAGGGACATCCTCATCTCCCTCAGGGTAAAACCGCAATAATCCGAACCGGTGCGCCGGAGCCTTTGACGATCTTCATGGGCAGGGCAATAAGCGTTGCTCCGCGTGGCGGCAGTTGGTCCAGATTGGCGATATTTTCCAGACCCGGCTTATTGGCCCCATTCAGAATCTGGTGGGCAATAAAATCCTGCGACTGTCCGTAGTCGAGGCTGGGCGTATCCACCCCCACGGCATCGATGTCGCGCTGCGAGACGAGGAACTCGGCGGCCTCTTGTGAAAAGCCCGGAAAGTGGAGATTGGCGACATCTCCCGGCTGGTCTGTCCCTAAGTAGCGCTTTTTATCCGGCCAGTACTTTCCCCAGCCGCTGAACATGAGCACGAGCGCCCCTGGGGGAATCTCGCCGTGCGTGGACTCCCAGGCCTGAATATCCGCTACAGTGACGCGGTAATCGGCGTCCTCAGCGGCCTTGGCGCTGACGTCAATCACCACGGCCGGACCGACGAGCTGTGTAACTGGTACCTCGCTGGCCGTCCGTTTGCCTTCCGCAAAGTGAATCGGGGCGTCCATATGCGTGCCGCTATGCTCGGCCAGACAGATATTATTAGCCGCATACCAATAGCCCGCGTCCGTTTTTTGCGCGGCCACGACTTCGAGTGCATACGGCTTGGCCGTGGGCCACGAGATGGTGTGTTCATCGTACGGATACGTCAGATCAATAATTTTGCTTTCGTCAAGGGCCAGTCCCGGCCGACTTATCAGCCACAGACCTAACAGCACAAACAATGTCAGGAACCGTTTCATCGATCGTCCTCCTCAGCCGTACTGTGTCGGAGAAGTGTGAGACCCGCAAGAGGATGGGCCTGATACCTTGGCCTTTACCAAACCGTATCGATAATTTCGCTTTGTATGATTGTAGGGTCTTTTGTGAGGAGAGGACAGTTCAACTCATAGGCGGCGCAGGCGATGAGACGGTCGTGCATCTCAGGGATGGCAGAAAGAGTATCAAAGTGGGTGATGGCAGAAGCCTGAAAATCAATAAAACGAAATTGTCCGGCTTCAGCGAGCCGCTGGTATTCTTGGGAAAACTCAAGTGGCCGCTGGTGTTTGACGTTGAGGTAATAGAGTTCGGCTAGGACAATACTTGGTATATGAACTACAACTCGTCCCTGCTCTGCTGTGAGAAAAATTTGCTGAGCGTTGGGTCCTAACAAAGGATTTGCTGTGAGATACCAGTAGAGCGCGTGTGTATCGGTAACATAGTCAGGCACTTGGAGGCGGCTCCTCGACGGCAATCTTCCATCGGCTTCGGATATCCCGTAAATCGTCCTCGATATCTACGTCCTCCGAAAACTTTCCCTTCCAGATTCCATAGAGAGGCTGGGGATGGCCCTCTTCTATCCGTCGTAATCTCTGGGCAATGCGTTCAATAAGTACGAGCAACTCTTCACTGCTGAGTGTTTCCAAAAGGGTTGTAATCTGATCGTTTGTCACGCCTTTCATAGCAAGATACCGAACAGTACTCTTTCCCAAATGTCAACCTCAAGATATCCTGTCTCACCATGATAAGGAGGCAATATGATTCGCGAATATAAATTCCCCATGCTCGAAAAAGTGATCTTTGGGGTTGGAGCATTGGAAAAAGTCACCGAAGAGCTGGATCGCTTGGGTAAAAAACGAGCGCTCATCCTGACGGGCCACAGCCTTTCGACCAGGACCGGTCTGGTAAAAAAACTGGAAACCCTGCTGGGCGAACGCTGGGCCGGAACGAATAACGGCATTCGCCAACATGTACCGAGCCAGACCGTCACCGCTGCGGTCGCCCAGGCACGAGAGGTCCAGGCCGACTCCATTATTGCGTTTGGCGGTGGCAGCCCGATTGATGCGGCAAAAATTGTGGCTATGGAATTGCTCCAGGAGGGCCAGCCCCAGGAGGCCATGCCTCAGATTGCGATTTCCACGACCCTGTCCGCGGGTGAGTTTACGCCCTTCGCCGGCATCACGGACGAAGACACGCGGGTCAAAGGACTGCGGACGGATCCGCGCATTTGTCCCAAGACGGTGATTCTCGATCCTGAGGTCACTCTGCCCACGCCCAAGCAACTCTGGACCGCCACCGGCATGAAGGCCCTGGATCACGCCATCGAAGCCATCTGGTCGGTCAACCCCCAGCCGGTGACGGACGTGCTGGCCATGGAGGCTATCCGCAAGCTGCATCGCTCTCTTCCCCTCTCGCTCGCGGAGCCTGACAATCTTGAAGCGCGGGGGGAATGTCAGGTCGCCGCCTGGCTGTCCATCTTTGGGCTGACCAATGTCGGGGTGCGTTTAAGTCATATCTTCGGGCATCAGATCGGCGCGCGCTGGGATGTGCCGCACGGGGTGACCTCGTGCATTACCATCCCGCACTGTATGCGTTTTCTGGCTCCGCAAACCTTAAAGCAGCAGGGCATGATAGCCGAGGCCCTGGGGATTCAGACCAACGGACGCAGCCCTGAGGCCGTGGCGGCCGAAGCCGCTGACACGGTTGAAGCCTTTATCCGGTCGCTTGATGTACCGACCCGCCTGCGCGATGTGGGGGCCATAGAGGAGGAACTGCCCATCGTTGCCGAGGAAGTGATTAAAGAGAGTTCCCTGTGGCATAACCAACAGGGTGGGGAAGAAGCGCTGCTCGGACTGCTTCGGCAGATGTGGTAGATGGGGACTGGGGATTAGGGGTTGGGGGTTGGAACGAGTCATAGCAGCAGATTCCTGACTCTCGCTCCCAGGGGAAGAGGGTTGGGGTGAGGGTCCAATGGCGAAGCCGCTCCGTTTCATTGAAGAGCCTGCGCGCTCAACACCGGTAAAAGCCGAAACCCAAGTCCTGGTGATTGGCGGTGGCTCGGCCGGTGTTTCGGCGGCGGTTGCTGCGGCCCGCCAGGGGGCCGATGTGCTCCTGGTCGAACGCCTCGGCTATCTTGGCGGTCTGGCCAGTGGGGGCATGATTATTCTGCTGCTGACGCTTGATGACGGGCGCGGGCGGCAGGTGGTCGGCGGCTTATGCCAGGAGGTGACTGAGCGCTTGGACCAGCGCGGCGCGGCCCAGTTTCCATCCCAAGACGAATGGGGCAGCGCGGACGAAGCGCTAGTACAACGCGCCCAGTCCTGGGGGCTGGTCTGGGGACACGGACCGCATCGCGTGCGCTATTCGGTCGCCTACGATCCCGAAGAGCTCAAGTTTGCCCTGAACGGCATGGTTGAAGACGCCCAGGTACAACTACTCATGCACACGCACGCCTGTGAGGCTATCGTCGAGGGCGACCGTATTACGGGTGTGACGTTTCAGAGTAAGGCCGGCCGTTTTGCCATCCTTGCCGATGTCGTCATCGACGCCAGCGGGGACGGCGATATCTTTGTCTCAGCCGGGTCTGCCTATGAAAAAGAAAAGGTTTTGCCCTGGCTGTGGTTCTCCATGGGCGGAGTAGAAAACCCGGATGACGCCATTCGCGCTGGCGGCTGGTTTTTCCACACTATTGGAAAGGAAAAGGTCTTATTGCCCTGGGGGGCGACTGACAAGGTCTCCAGAAAGATTGACGCCACCGATCCCGACGATCTGACCTATGCCGAGTTGGAATGCCGCAAGCAGGTCATGGCAGAGGTTGACCGTCTGCGCAAAGAAGCCCCCGGCTTTCGGAATGCCTATCTGTGTCATATTGCCGATCAACTCGGGATTACCGAAAGCCGGCGCCTAGTTGGCGAGTATATGCTCAGCCGAGAGGAGATGGACATCCCCTGTGAGGACGTGATTGCCATCACCGGCCATTGGACCAAATACGAAAGCCTCTACTATATTCCGTATCGCTCCCTCCTCCCCAAAGAATTCTCAAACCTGTTGGTGGCCGGTCGCTGCATCTCCGTCGATCACCGCGTCCATCATGCCACCAAGGAAATCCCGCCCTGCATGGCAACCGGCGAAGCCGCGGGAACCGCGGCCGCTCTGGCTGTCCAAAACGGCCTCGGCCCAAAAGCTCTTGATGTGAAAAAGCTCCAACAGCAACTCGAATCCCGTGGGGCTATTTTGCGGCTGTGAGCTGAGGAGGTTCGCTCAGATTTGTCGGCTACAGGTCCGAAACATTTTTCATTAGCCCTCTATTTACGGCCTTCCCCCCAGGTATTCCAATAGGTCACCTCTTTCCCCGGTCGTCGTCTCGCAGGCTTGAAGTCTTCTCCCGTGTAATAGGCAACCGGCAGCAGAACGGCCTGGGTGACGGAGTCGGGGATGCCGAGGGCTTCGGCAACTTTGCGTTCTTCAACCAAATGCAGCGTGGTCCAGGCGGAACCGAGGCCGCGAGCGCGCAGGGCCAACATCAGCGACCAGGCCGACGGCAGGATCGAGCCGTACAAACCGGCTTGCGCCGCCGGACTCGGATTGTCCGGTCGGCCCTCAATGCAGCCGATAATCAGCACGGGCACCTCATGCATATGGTCAGACAAATGCCAGGCCGAGGCGGCAATACGCTGACCCGAGGTTGTCGGCGTACCGGTGGGACGTGGGCCGGCATAGCTCTCAAAACTTTGTCGGTACAGATCCGCGACGATCTTTTTCTTGTCCGGGTCGGTCACGACCATAAAACGCCAATTCTGTCGGTTACTGCCGCTCGGGGCCTGGAGGGCGATTTCGATGACTTCCTCAATAATCTCCGGTTCAACCGGACGGGTCAGGTCGAGCCGTCTCCGCACCGTGCGCGTGGTCGTCAGTAATTTATCGACTACGGTAAGATCAAGTGGGGCCGATTGCACCTCCCCGTTTTCAGCGGTCGCATGCTGGTCTCCATACGAAGGGAGGGGCTGGAAACCGAAGCTGATGACGATGAGCGTGGTTATGAGCCAGACCCTGGCGTTTGTGGGGATGTAAAGAGTCATTTTGCGTTCCATGAAAACTCCTTTCAGGCTTGCCTAGGGACGTACGAATTGAATTCTTGGTGAAGACTCTCGGATATGTTTCTGATTCTCCAGGTCTTGCCGAACGCGCTGGCGGAGTGACTCCAAGCGGACTCCCGCGCATTCCCCCGGGAGGGATGAAACTTTCTCCAGCCCCTTTCCCAGCATTTTGACTCCGCCCGGATAACCGAAGACATATTTATGATAGCCCACCGCGATTTGAATCAAGCCGACGAACATCTCCCAGGTGTTATCATCGTCTTCCACCTCATCCAGGGCCTCTTCCAAGTGCTCGTGGGCCTCAAAATAGCGACCGGAATTAAAATCCTTGACCGCGCTGAGCAGGGCAGGGTGGTATGTCATAGTCAGGTATTGTAGCTTTTCCTCTGATAAGAAACAGTGCTCAGACATAACCCAATAAGGAGGGCCACGCTATGGCGAACGTTGCTGAACTGTGTACGAAAACGCTGACCGAGGTTGCCGGGCTGATCAAGCAAAAGGAAGTCTCGCCGGTCGAGTTGACCCAGGCCATGCTGGAGCGCATTAACGCACTCGACGGCACGCTTCGCAGCTATATTACGGTTACGGCCGACCTGGCCCTGGAGCAGGCCAAAGCCGCGGAACAGGAAGTCCAGAGCGGAACGTATCGCGGGCTGCTGCACGGGGTGCCGATTGCGGTCAAAGACCTGTGTTACACCACGGGCATTCCCACCACTGCGGCCTCGCCCATGTATGCGGATTTCAAGCCGGATTTCAACGCCACCGTGGTTGAGAAGTTTTATGAAGCCGGAGCCGTCATGCTGGGCAAACTGGCCATGACCGAGTTTGCCCTGTCCGGTTATCATCCCTCAGTGCAGCCGCCGGTCAATCCGTGGAGCGCCGAGCACTGGCCGGGCGCGTCGTCGAGCGGGTCGGGGGTGGCCACCGCAGCATCCCTGTGCTTTGGCTCATTGGGCTCGGACACGGGCGGTTCGATCCGTTTCCCATCCGCCGCCTGCGGTATTGTGGGCGTCAAACCAACCTATGGCAAGGTCAGCCGCTATGGCGTGTTTCCCCTGGGAGAAACCCTGGATCATGTCGGTCCGATGACGCGCAGCGTGGCTGATGCCGCGGCCATTTTACGCACGATTGCCGGTTTTGATCCCAACGATCCGACCACTCGTCGCGAAACGGTGCGCGATTATATGGACACCGTCTACAACGGAGCCCAGGGGCTCCGGATAGGGGTGGATGAAGCCTATTGTACCAACGGTGTTGACCCGGTCGTGCGCAATGCCGTGCTGGCCACCGTCGATGTTTTTCGGGACCTGGGAGCGGAGATTCACGAGGTGGACGTGTCGCAGATCAATGATGCCACGCCGCTCTGGTATGCCATGTGCGCGGCAGAGGCGGCGGCAGCGCACGCGGAGACCTTCCCATCTCGGGCGGATGAATACGGACCCACGTTCCGGGCTTTTCTGGAAGACGGGGTCAACGTCACCGGCGCCCACTACGTCAAGGCGCATATCGCCCGCCAGCACACCCGCCGGCTGATTGACGAGACCTTGCAAAAGGTCGATATGCTGCTGTGCCCGGCCATGGCAACCCCGCCCATGGCGGTCAAAGACTTCTCGCCGCAAGCCGTGCTCCCGCCCGATAATATCCCGTCCCTGTTGGCCTTTACCGCACCGATGGACTTCAGCGGTAGCCCGACGGTCAACCTGCCGTGCGGATTTACGCACGACAGCCTGCCGCTCAGCGTCCAGCTTGTCGGCCGGCACGGCGAAGAAGGCACCATCATGCAGGCCGCCTACGCCTACGAACAGGCCACCGAATGGCATACCCGCCAACCGGAGGAATAACCGCTCCCCTGCTCTTGGTAGTGTCTCAGTTTCACATCTCCGCTCTCCACTGTTAGCCCAGCGCCCCCCTCCCTGACCCTCCCCCTCAGTGGGGGGAGGGAAAAGGTGCGCCCTCTCCCCGCATGGTATAGACGACAGTGAAGTATCTTTGAATTCCTCCACCGTTGACGGTACTCAAGACTCGGGTACGGTATAAGGGAAGGTCTATCCCGGACCTACGACAATTGCGCTCAACCTGTGGGGGCACTGGAAAGAGATCATATGGTCGGTACCGTTCTCATGATTCACATCGCAGCAGGCTCGGTTGCGCTGGCGACGGCCATTATCGCACTGATAACGGCCAAGGGTGGCGCTTATCACATAAGAGCCGGGCGGGTCTATGCTATCGCAATGACGGTGGTCTTTATTACCGCGCTACCCCTGGCGATACTCGGGTCCAACCTGTTCCTAGCGCTGATCGCTCTATTCAGTTTCTACCTGGTATTTGCCGGCTGGCGCTTTGCCCGGAACAGACACGGGCACGCCCAGCCGATAGACTGGGCCGCGGCGGCAGTCATGGGGCTGACCGGGCTAGGGATGTGGAGCTACGGTGCTGTCCTTCTCTTGTCGGGTAGTTCCCAGTGGGTAACGATGGTGGTATTTGGGAGCATCGCGGTGGCACTGAGTGCCGTTGATGCCCGTTTCCACACCGGTCGGCGAGCGTCCGGCAAGCAGCGTATCGCCCGGCATCTCACTAATATGCTGGCGGGAACCATCGCAACCGTCACCGCGGTAGTCGTCGTCAACGTGGATACCGACCCCGTATGGCTGGCCTGGACCCTGCCCACCATTGTGATAACTCCGCTGATAGTCTGGTGGAACGTGCGGATTGGGCGGGAGACGCCAGGGTAACGCAGGTCAGCGTAGCCGCAAGAATAGCAAAGATTTTGGACCATTTGTCCCAGTGAATCTATACTGAGGCCGAGCCGAACTGCGGTATGACCCGCGTGGCGAACAATTCCATTGAGCGCTCGGACTGGGTCTGGGTCAGACTGCCCCAGGCGAACGACACCAGAATATCGTTGCAGCCGCTGGTCTCGAAGAAGCGGGTAATCTCGTCCTGCACCCGGCTGGGAGAGCCGACAATGGCGACCTCCAGGCTGCGGGCGACCTGGAGGTCGGGGGTGAACAGGGTGTGGGCCACGCCAAAGTCGAGCCACAGCTTTTCAATATTGGCGTAGTAGTCCTTGATGCCAAACGCAACATCACTCATACCGTAGACCCTCTTGGGTCCTAGCCCATCCGGGGCAACACCTGGTCCGTGAATTGGAGAAAGCTCTCATGGCTCAGCGGCGCACCGATGATGTAGTCCAGATGGATTTCTTCATGCAGGCGGGCGAGTTCGTCTCTGACCTGCTCCGGCGTGCCGTGAATGACGACGTCATCAACATAACGCTGGACCGGGTCGCCCGCGCCATACATCTCGGGCGGCACATAGGTATCTACCAGCCATTTCGCTCCCTGCCGGGCGACTTCGGCGGCTTTTTCCTGGGTAGAAGCAATGGCGAGGAGACGCGCCATGGGTATCTGACGGCCTTCAATGGCATGACCGTGGCGGGCGAGCGTATCTCGATATAATTCCCATTTGTGGCCCAATTCCGCATGGGTGGCGTGCGGGTCCATGAGAATCGAATGGCCGACGGAAGCGGCCCACTCAATAGCTAACGGCGAAGAAGCCGCGGCCCACACAGGTGGGTGCGGTTTTTGCAGGGGCTTGGGCAGAACTTCGACATCCTCAAAAGAAAAATACTGGCCCGTATAGGTCAGGCGGTCGTTGGTCCAGGCTTTGAGCACAATGTCCATGGTCTCCCGAAAGCGGGCGTGGCTATCCCCGACGGACACGCCGAAGGCTTTGAACTCTCTCACGTCAAAGCCGCGCCCGGCCCCCCAATTGACCCGGCCGCCGGACAGCGTATCGAGCAGCGCGATTTCCTCGGCCAGGCGGAGCGGGTGGTAGAAGCTGGCTAGGCACACGCCGGCCCCGATACGGATATTCTTGGTACGAGCCGCGGCGTACGTCCCGATGACCGGGATAGAAGGACACACGCTGTAGTCGTTAAAATGATGCTCGGTCAGCCAGACCGCATCATATCCGTTTTGATCCATGATCTGGATACGTTCCAAACCACGTTGATACACCGTCGCAATCTCTGTCCGCCGTCCCGGCCAGCTAAAGAATTGAAGGATGCCAAATTTCACACAGGTCTCCTCAGCGTCGGTTACGTGCCCTCTCCAAGTATAGCGTGATTGAGTTGGAAGTCTGCCCCCTCCTCACCTCTGGAGTTGGCATCATTCTTCAACCGGTCTTGACTTAACTGTCCGTTCGGTTAATTATTGACCGCCATGGCTCGGCCCATCAAAACGCCCTCGTCGCCGGACTACCGCTCCAGGATTGGAACGGTGGCCGAAGCGCTATTTGCCGAGCGCGGCTTTGATGGCACCTCGATTCGGGAGATTGCCGAACACACCGGCGCGACCAAGGCGCTTATCTATCACTACTACGACAGCAAAGAGGCGCTGTATCAAACCCTGCTTGAGGACGCGGTGAGCGGAGTGGTGACGCAGATTGAGGCGATTGCCGCGGACGAGACCGAGCCCGAGACACAGATTCGGGCCGTGGTGCAGGTCTTCATTGACGCCTATTATGACGCGCCACACCGGTTTCAGATGGTGCAGCGCACCATTGACGACCATCATGCCATTGCCGCAGTACTGGCCGAGCGCTGGTTCTCGCGGGCGCATCGTGCCGTACAGGACATTGTAGCGCGCGGTGTGCACCAGGGCGATCTGAAGCCGCTGCCGGTCCAGATGGTACCGTTGGCCATTATCGGCCTCGTTATTCATACCCTGCGGGGACAGAAGCTCGTGGGTCATATGGACCCGAAGCTGTCCGGCGAGCGGGTGCTGACCGCCTTGCCGGATCTGGTCCTGGCCTTGCTCACTGCCGAATCCGATCAGACAAAAACAAAACCGAGGGGTGTGCGTGTGTCTCGGAAACGTACCCCAGGCCAGCTCACGCGCACAGCCGGGAGTGCGTCGGCAGGATAGAGGAACACCGCATGGACTCCATTTTTCGTGGCCTCATCCGTTTTCGTTTTCTGGTTATTGCGGCCGTCCTGGGAGTGACGCTGGCCGCGGCCATGCAGCTCCAATACCTGCGCTTCGAGAGCGATGCCGAATCCATGATCCCCCCCAATGATCCGGTCCTGCACTACAACGACGTGGTGGAAGAGCGCTTTGGGATGCTGGACCTCATTATTGTCGGTGTCCTGAACGATAACCCGCAGGAAAACGGGGTCTTCAATCCGCGCACCCTGGGCATTGTCAAAGAGTTCTCCGAGAAAATTGCGCTCCTGCCCGGTATCAAAGCCGTCCGGGATGAAGACGTGACCAGCGTGGCCACCATGGATAATATCACCGGCACCAGCGACGGTATGGCGGTTGATCCGTTCATGGAAGAGCCGCCGCGCTCGGCCGCAGCCCTGGCCGCGTTGCAAGACGCCCTGTTTGACAATGCCATGTTTGTGGACTGGGTGGTGTCGCGCGACGGCACCGGTCTGCTCATCATGGCCAGGATGGAATCGTCTGAGGGGACGCTTGAGGGAGTCGCCCGACGGTCGGCGATCTACCGCACCATCCGTGACATGATTCGGGAAAAAGAGGCGGCCGGCGTGCCCGAGCAGTTCCATATTGCCGGCCGCGGCGCTATGGAGGTCACCTTCTCCGAAGACGCGCGCGGCGACATGGAACTGTTCATGCCGCTGGTCCTGTGCATTGTCCTCGGCACGCTCTATCTGACCTATCGCAGTCTGCGTGGCGTCCTCCTGCCACTTGCCGTGGTGATCATCTCCGTCATCTGGAGTATGGGTCTCATGGCTTGGCTCGGGGTGCCCATGTATTTTATCTCGACCATGATGCCGGTCACCCTGATGGCGATTGGTGTGGCTTACGGCATTCATATTCTCAGCCGTTACTACGACGAAATTCTCAGTCAAGCCGAACCGGACGCCAACACGGCCGTCATGGCGGCCATGCGGGAAATGTGGAAGCCGGTGGTATTTACGGCCCTGACGACCGCGGCCGGTTTTCTGTCGTTTCTGACCGCGGCCATGGTGCCCATCCGCTACTTCGGCCTGTTTACCTCGGTCGGTGTGCTGGCGGAGATGATCGTCTCGCTGACTCTTTTTCCGGCGGTCCTGAGCCTGCTGCCGCCCACCGCCAGCCGGAGTTTGCGCAGCCAGATGAACCGGAGCAGGGACCTGGCCACCACCGGCTGGGTCGCACGAGCCCTGTCCAGCCTGGGCCGGGGAGTGGCCCGGCGTCCACTCCTGGTATGGAGCATTGCGGTCGGTACTATGCTCACCTGTCTGATCGGTCTTCAGCGCCTCTACATTGACTCGTCATGGATTGATGTGTTTCACCAGCAGAGCCCGATCCGTATTGGCGACGAGGTCCTGCGGGAGAAGTTTCAGGGTACGCTGCCAATCTATGTGGCCATTGAGGGCCACGAGCCCGACCTGCTCAAAGACCCGGACCTGCTGCGTAAGCTCGACCGACTGCAAGCCGAGGTTGAGCAGGACCCCATTGTGGGTGGCTCGCTGTCCATTGCCGAGTTCATCAAACGCATGAACCGGGTCATGAACGAGGATCGCAAAGAGATGGAGGTCATTCCCGACTCGCGCGACCTGATCGCCCAATACCTGCTGTTGTACTCGTTCTCCGGAGACCCGGACGATTTTGATGAGGTGGTCGATTATGACTATCAGCACGCCAACGTGTCGTTCTTTCTGCGCTCGGATCACAGCTCCGACATCGAACGCGTGATCGACCGGATTCAGGACTTTGTGGTCCGGGAATTCGGGACCGAGGAGAATGGCGCTGATGGTCAGGCCGGCGAGCACGACCCGCTGACGGTGCAGTTCGGGCGCTGGCTGGCCGGTATCACGCCCACGGTCATTGGCTGGGAGACCAAAAGCGGGTTCTGGATCGGTTTTGCCGGGCAGGGCTATATGAGCAACCGCTTCAGCGAGCTGGTCGTGTCCGGTCAGTTGACCAGCTTGGTCACCTCGCTGCTGGCGGTGTTTCTGCTCACATCCTGTATGTTCCGCTCCGTGGTTGCCGGGCTGATCAACATCATTCCCATCAGCGCGGTGATGGTCTTCAGCTTCGGCCTGATGGGACTGCTGGGGATTCCCCTCGAAGTGGGCAAATCCATGACGGCCTCCATGGTGATCGGCATCGGGATCGACTACACCATCCACTTTCTCAATAAGTATCAACTGAAAACCGAAGACGGCCTGCTCGACCCGGAGGCCATTACCGTGGCCACTATGGCCACCTCGGGCAAAGCCATTTTCTTTAATGCGGCCGTGGTGATTGGGGGCTTCCTGGTCTTTCTGACCTCCAACTTCAAGCCCAATTTCTATCTCGGAGCGATGATGGCGCTGAACATGGGTGCCTGCCTGCTGGCCTCCATGACGCTCTTGCCGGCCATCCTCAATACGTTCAAGCCGCGGTTTGTGTATGGGCCAACGCCGTCGCCCGCTCCACCACTGAGAACGGACTACGCGGTTTCAACCCTACAGGAGAAGGAGACAGTATGAAGACTATCGGGTTATGGATCGGATTTGGATTGTTGGTACTGAGTGCAGTTTCGCTCGCCTCTGCCCAGGAAATCCCTGGAGAGCCCAGCGGACGAGAGATTGCCGTCATGGTTGACGAGCGTGAAGACGGCGACGATCAGATCTCCGAGGCCGTCTGGACGCTGACCAATAGCGGGGGCAAGACGCGCACGCGCCACACCCTGCGCTACTGGAAAGACTATGAGGGCCGGGAGGGGCTGTCGAGTAAATCTTTTGTCTATTTTGAGTCCCCGCCCGACGTGAAAGACACCACCTTTCTCAACTGGTCGCAGGAAGACGCCGAGGCCGACGACGACCAGTGGATCTATCTGCCGGCCCTGCGCAAGGTGCGCCGGATTGCCTCCGGCGATAAGGAAAACTCCTTTATGGGCAGCGATATCATCTACGACGACATGGCGGACCGGGAGGTCGAGGAGGATACGCATAAACTGCTGCGCGTCGAGCAGGACAATGGCACCAAGTTCTACGTCCTGGAGTCCACGCCGACCAAGGAGAATTACATCTACAGCAAAAAGCTCCGCTGGATAAACGCCGAGAACCTGACCGAGCCCAAAATTGAATTCTACGACCGCAAAGATCGCCTGCTCAAAATCTGGACAACCGAGTGGACGCAGATTGAGGGGATTTGGACCTGGAAACGGACCGTCGTGGAAAATCAGCTCACCGGACATAAGACCCAGCTTGATATCAGCAACGTCCGGTTCAATCAGGGTCTCAAGGAATCGATTTTTACCGAGCGGTCGCTGCGCAAGGGCGCGCCCTAGATTGTTCTCTGTATGAGCAGCTCACCCACGAGGCTGAAGACCTGGCTCTTCAGCCTTATCGCGATCCTCTGGATTGGAGCAGGAGTCTCTTTCGCCCAGTCCGCTTCCCCCTCGGCCCTGCGTCTCCACAAGGTCCACCTGACCGCCGACGGGAGTCAGCGGCAGGTGGTGCTGCAATTCTCTCACGCGCCGAGTGCCATCCACGCCTTTCCGCTTTCGACCCCAACCCGTCTCGTGATCGACGTCATCGGGCCGGTCCTGCCGCTCCCCTCAGCGGCCTATCCGGCCAAGGATACGCTCCTGCGCCGTGTCCGGGTGGGCGCTCACCCGCAACATCTGCGCTTTGTGCTTGACCTTAAAGGCGAAAAACTGCCGGCGTTTAGCGTCGAACAGCAGGGCAGTCGGGTGAGTGCGGTGCTCCAGACGCCGGACCGGCCCGTCCCGGAGCTGAGGGCGCAGATTCTGTTTGAGAGCCCTGAGGCCAGCAGCTTCGCCCAATCGACCTTACCGCCGTCTACTCCAGCACCCGATCCTTCTACGCCGCAGGCCAGCGCCGCACCGCCGACTCCGAAAACGGAGGTTGCGCCAGCCACACCCAGAGGCACTGTGGCCAGCCGGCCGAGTCCTGCGCGTGTCACTCCGGTTGCCCGGCGCCCCGAAAGAGAGCCTCAACCCGGCTTGTTTGAGACCCTGCGGGATCGCTTGGATGTGACCGGCTATGTCAAAAACGAAACCGCGCTTCGGCTCCACTCTCCGCATCAGCTCTCAAAGTCTCAGAACTGGTTGCAGGCCGAGATTGAGTTTGAACTCACCGATTGGGCCGAACTCACCATCCTCGGGCGGTCTATGTTTGATCCGGTGAATCATCTGGAAACCAATATCGAGGATTTTCATACCTCCCCAATTGATCGGCTGGAGGCTGGCGATTCGTTTCAGGCCGAGCTGCGCGAACTGTATCTCGATGTGCTCTACGAGGATTTTGACATCCGCCTGGGCCGACAACAGATCGTGTGGGGCGAGTCCATTGGCCTGCGCATCCTGGATGTGATCAACCCGCAAGACTTTCGCGAGTTCATTCTGAACGATTTTATTGATGCCCGCATCCCGCTATGGGGGCTGCGGGTGGACTACACGCTGAGCGACTGGACGTTTGAGGGCCTGTGGTTGCCCGACTTTGAGGCCAACCGGCCGGCCGACCAGGGCAGCGAGTTTCAGTTTCGGAACGTTCCCGCTCAGGCGTTGCGTTCGGCGAATCAGCCTGAGGATTGGCGGCTGAGCGATTCTGAAGTTGGATTTCGGATCACGCGTTTTTTACGCAACATGGACCTGTCCGTGAATTATTTATATTCCTGGAGCGATTTCCCGGTCCCGTTCCTTGACCCAAATACGTTTCGTTTCGAGCCCCGGCATGAGCGCTTCCACCTGATTGGGGGCAGCTTCAATTACGCCTTTGATGTGTTTGTGATTCGCGGCGAGGGGGGCTTGAGACTCGGAGAGCATTTTGTGTCTGCCGACCTGCCCAAAAGCTACTACAGTATCCGGCAGCGCGAGTTTCTGTCTTATGTGTTGGGATTGGACTGGACGGTGAACGATAATCTCATGGCGAATGTGCAGTTCTTTCAGAATGTGATCTTCAATGCGCCCGGCGCGCTTGTGGGTGAGTCCGTTGACAATGCGGTGTCGCTCTTCTTAATGTCCGATTTTATAAACGAGACACTCTACCCTCAGTTGCTGGTGCTGTACGGCATTAACTTTGGCGACCTGCTGATCCGTCCCCAGGTCCGGTACAATTTCTCGGACTATGTGTCCGCCACCATCGGAGCCGATTTCTTTATCGGCTCGCGCTCCGGTCTGTTCGGCCAGTTTGCCGCGCCGGTACGCACCCACGATCGATACTGGACGGGACGAAACAGTAGACTCTTCCTTGAGGTGAAGCGCTCGTTTGCGCTGTAAGCGGGACCGTCCTGCTTCGGATCGTCACTGCGCCATATAGCCACCGTCAACCGGCATGGGATGCCCGGTGACAAAAGATGCGGCATCCGAGCACAGCCAGACGGCCGCCTCCGCAATTTCCTCCGGCTGTCCCAAGCGGCCCACCGGCTGGGCGGCGGCCATTTTCTCCACCACCCGAGGGTGCCGCTGGCCGACGCTCTGAAGCATGGGCGTATCAATCGGACCGGGGCAGACGGCGTTGACGCGAATACCCGCCTTGGCATACTCCAGGGCCGCCGTTTTGGTCAGGCCGACCACGCCATGTTTACTGGCCACATAGGCGCCGGCGCGTGGCACGCCGATCAGCCCGGCATCGGACGCCGTATTGACGATGGCCCCTTTGCCCTGGGTGAGCATGTACGGAATCTCCGCTTTCATGCACAGCCAGACCCCCGTCAGGTTAATGGCAATGATGCGCTCCCAGTTCTCTTGTGTGCAGTCAATCGTGCTCTGTGCCTTGCCGGCTATGCCCGCGTTATTATGCGCGCAGTCCAGGCGGCCATAGGTCTCAACCGTCGTATTGATCAAGACTTCAACATCAGCCGCCTGGGATACATCGGCTTGCACAAAGACCGCCTGGCCGCCCGCACTCTGAATCATGCGGACCGTTTCCTCTCCGCCTTCGACGACGACATCGGAAACGACCACCTTGGCACCTTCACGCGCAAAGGCCAGAGCCGACTGCCGGCCTATGCCCGACCCGCTGCCGGTGACTAACGCCACTTTGCCCTCAACCAGTCCTGCCATGGGTCCCTCCTTTTGGGGGAGACCTTACCAACAAAACGGAGCACCGGTAAGGTGCATACTCAGAAGACGCCGTGCTGAGGTTGAATCATGGGAGTAGGGAGCTGGTTTTTGCCTTCGGGAAGCTCTTGACTCGCTCGAAAAAGTCGGTCTCCGTGATCTCTGTTGGCCACTCAAGGCGTAGGTCTATCCAGCGCGTTTCTTTGTCGTCCTGTCGCACGGAGATCGCATTGAGATGTAGGAGTTGAACGAGGTCGCGTGTCAGTGCTTTGCCCGGGTTTTGCAGCGGGCGGTAGCGATGAATAACGGCCTGTACAAGCTGTTCAAATGTGACCGAATCTTCCCGCAACAGCAGCTTCAGGATTTCGATCTGTCGCTCGGCAATGACCCGTTTTTTCTTGCTTTCCAAGCGGGTGAAGAGATCATACATCACATTCCGAAAGAGAGCTTTTGAAACATTGGTGTGAATTTCCTTGGAGAGCCTTTTGCACTGAACCGCCATGCCTTTTAACCCGAAAATAAGGAATGGAGTGAGGTCGTGATTTTTCTGTCGCACTTCCGCCAGTGCTGCAAGATAAGCATTTTTTTCATCGTAATAATAATTCGACATGGCAATAAACAAGGCATCTCGTAACCCGGCCCGTTGCAGCATCAGGGCCTCCACGGCGCGGGCCGTTCGTCCGTTGCCGTCCAGAAACGGGTGCATGGCCGCAAAATGGTAATGGAGTGCTAAAGCCTGAATCAGAAGGTCGTGCTCTTGATACGGTCCCTGAACTGCTTTCATAAGCTGGTCGAATGCGTGCTCACATTCAGTACCGCCTTCAACCCCTCTGTGACGGGGCATTCCAAATATGACGTTCTGGTCTCTCTGGCGCAGTTCACCGGGAGAGCAGTGATCGTCATCTGCGCCTGTTACAATCATTCTGTGCACTTGTTTGATCAGGTGAGCGTCAATCGGCCGATCATCAGGCAGTTGGGTAATCCACTGATACGTTTTGACCGCCGCATGTGCTTGGCGCTGCGAGCGGGTCAATGATTCATCAGGTGTCTCTTGTAACGCCACCTCCAGCTCACGCTCTGTAAAGTCCGCTCCTTCTATTCGAGAGGTTCCTGCGACTTCCCGCTTTAGTTGAATGGCCTGGATTTCCTCAACCCAGCTTCTTTGATACGGGACACCAGTGAGGGATAAAACGCTGGCTCTTGCTTCAACCAGAGCAGCGAATACGGAGGGAATATCATAGTAAACCCAAGATGGTGGAAATTCATATTTTATCATTATATTTTTTAAGTATCTGAAAATATTTAATTTTTATCCTTTTAAGCTATTAGTATATTCATGTAATTTCAAGTATATTTCTTGTATTTTTCTACTTTTTTGACTTGTAGACAGAATACACGCACTCTCAAGGGGCGTAATATCGGCCTCGTCCTTGCCGAATCAGGGATGCACAATCGGGGGCAGGGACGGTCTACTAACCGTCCTTCGAGAATCGAAATGACCCCGCCAGCGGATTACACCGTAGTGGCTTCTCTACGAATTTTTCTCAAACAAGACATCAGCGTCACGCAACTGCTGTACCTCTTCGGGCGACCGTCGCAGATACTCCGTCAGGATTTCTTCGTTGTGTTGTCCCAGCGTGGGCGCGTGGAGGGGGAGTTCGTCCGGGAACTCGGAAAACTTGAGCGGAAAACCGGGCACGTCGAGATCACCATGGATCGGGTCGTTGATTGTTGTCACGGTTCCACGTTCTCGCAGATGCGGGTAGTCGAGCGTCTCGGCAACGGAGAGCACCGGAGCGACCGGAACGTTGAACTCCTCTAAACGGGTGACCGCACTCTCGACATCCGGAAACGTTTGCAGCCAGTCTTCGACCAGTTTGATCACTTCGTCTCGGCGCTCGAGCCGGGCTTGATCCGTATTGTACTGTGGATCGTCAATCAGCTCAGGCCGTTCGATTGCTTTGCAGAAATCCGGCCAATGATGGAAAATGGCCATGATGACCAAGTAGCCACCATTGCCACGAAAGACGCCTGAGGGGCAGGCATACGTCATATGGCGGCCAACACGGGTAGGCTGAATGGCGCCTTCTGTGGCACGCGGGGTATGCACGTTGACCTCGTGGTAGTGGTAGTACACGTCCAACAGCGCGACATCGAGATGCTGGCCCCGACCGGTATTGTCCCGGTGGCGTAAGGCTGCCAGGACGGCGAGCGCGCCATGGACCCCCGTGCTGACATCCCCCATCCCGACCAGCGGGATGTACGGTGCATCGTCCTCCTCTCCGACCATTGAGGTCACCCCGGAATACGCCTGAGCGATATAATCGTAGCCAGGCTTATGGGCTAAAGGGCCGGTCTGGCCAAGGGCAGAGATTGAGCACAGAATGATATCCGGCTTGAGCTCTTTGAGCCGCTCATAACTGAGACCCATATCCGCCATGACGCCGGGCTTGAAATTCTCAACCACGATATCAACGTGCTGAATCAGCTCGGTCACAAGCGCCATGCCGCGCGGGTCGCGCAGATTGACACACAGACTTTTCTTGCCGCGATTGTGCTGAACGTGAAACAGGCTGCGCTTGTTGCCAAACGTTGAGAAATTCCGCCCAAGATCGCCCTTGGGCGCAGACTCGACCTTAATGACATCCGCTCCCATCTCGGCCAGCATGCGGCTACACGTCGGACCGGCGAGAGCGCGGGTGAAATCGAGGACGCGGAGTCCACTGAGAACATGTTCCTGTGCCATAGTTTCCCCCTTTGCAAGGGGAACTATATACGAAAGTGACATTTTTTTGTCCAATTGGTAGTGCCTCACTTAATATTATACGTATTAAGTGTTCCTTAGTTAGCATTTTCCTTCTCCCCCCTCCCCCCCTAAATTTGCATAACACCAGTATAACAGACACCTTGTCCGATTGTCAGCGAGCGCCCTTCGTCCCCCGTCCGTCCGCCACGTCACTCCCGCGCAATCGGGGGTCCAGAGCAGTGCGGAGAGCCAGGAACTACCTCGCGCCGATTCCAAGGGCGCTGGATTCCGGGTCAAGCCCGGAATGACGCCGTGGGACTGGGCCACTATCACCTACACCCCCGCTTGCCCATCAGCCCAAACTCAGCCACAACAGGCGTCATGCCGGCCGTAAACACCAAACTGACCACCGCTGTCGAGGACTACCTGAGCGACCTCCGCCAACGACGCGCCTCGGGTGGGGCAACCGGCGAGCGATCCTCTTATGGGCCACTGGAAAAGCTGCTCAACGCCGTCGGCCAGACCCTCAAGCCCAAAGTGATCTGCATCGGCGAGTTGGCAGCCCAGGGCGCGGGCCATCCCGACTTCGGATTGTATGCAGCTAAGCAACTCCAAAAAAATCAACCCAAGGAAGGCCAAGTGCCCGAGCGGGGCGTGGTCGAAGTCAAATCCGCCAGCGACGACGCCTGGCTGACCGCGGACAGCGCCCAGGTCAGCCGCTATTGGGAGCGCTACCGTCTCGTGCTGGTCACGAACACGCGCGATTTCGTGCTGGTCGGCGAAGACCCGACAGGTCAACCCGTCAAACTCGAAACCTTCCGCCTGGCTGACAGTGCTGAGACGTTCACGCGCTTGCTGGAAACACCGCGCACCTTTGCCCGCGAGATTGGCGCGGGTCTGGGTGAATATCTGGCCCGCGCCCTGTCCCACCGGGCCGCCCTGACCGAACCGAAAGACCTCGCCTGGCTGCTGGCCTCCTATGCGCGCGACGCCCTGGCCCGGATTGAGGCCGCCGGTGACACCCCCCAACTCACCGCCCTCCGGACCGCCCTGGA
>JAJDZM010000097.1 GCA_022824615.1 Candidatus Binatia bacterium
CTCTTTTATCGCCGCGGCCTGGCGTCCGAAGCCGCTTTCGGCAGCGCCCCGACCCACCGTGAAGTGGTGGCCCAGACGCTGGACCTGTAGGTAGCCGTCCGTCACCGTCTGCCATGACCCCCGCTCTGATCGTCCACGGTGGCGCCGGAGCTGCGACGCCACCAGCACTGCAAACGGAGCGCCGATCAGGGCTAACGGCCGCTTTTGAGGCAGGCTGGAACATACTTGTCCAGGGCGGAACCGCACTCGATGCGGTTGTGCAGGCAACCGTGACCCTCGAAGATCATCCTCTCTTCAATGCCGGCCTTGGCTCTTGCTTGACGGAAGACGGGACCGTCGAAGTCGACGCCTCCCTCATGGACGGCACGACATTTCAGACTGGCGCCGTGGGAGCGGTCAGGAATATCAAGAACGCCATCCAACTCGCTCGGGCTGTCATGACAGACGGACGACACGTGTTTCTGGTCGGCGAGGGTGCCGAACGATTCGCACGAGAGCACGGGCTGCCGCACGCTACGGCGGACGAACTGATTACCACCCGCCAATACCAGCGCTGGCAGGCGCAACAAACCACAGGGGAACCCGGCACGGTTGGCGCGGTTGCCTTGGATTCGTCGGGCAGGCTGACGGCGGCAACCTCAACCGGTGGCGTGTTCAACAAACGCTCCGGTCGTGTGGGTGATACTGCAATCATTGGGGCCGGGACGTATGCGGACAGCGCAATCGGCGCCTGCTCGGCAACGGGCGATGGCGAGGACATTATCCGGGCGACCCTGGCCCGTACCGCAGTGGAATTGATGCGTGGCGGGAAGGACCCCGCGCAAGCCGCTCGTACTGCTCTCGCTCATCTAACACGACGGACACGGGGAGAGTCCGGTCTGATCCTGCTCGACCCCTTTGGCCGGAGCGGCGTTGTCTATAACACGCAATCGATGGGCGTGGCATTTCGGTCGGAGGGACGGTTTGTGGTGCGGGTGTGACGGGGACACTCACGCATTGCCTCTACATTCTGAGAAAAAATTGACAACAATAGTCGCCCCCAGCCAATCAAAGCCGGGGGCAGGGCGACTACGCTGCTTCCCTGGCCCGCACGGCTTTATCGAGATCGTAGGTTGCTTGCAGGTTCAGCCATAACTTCGGGGTCGTGCCGAGAGCGTCGGCGAGGTCAAGCGCAGCGGCGGCGGTGACGCCGCGTTTCCCCCGAATGAGTTCGTTCAGTCGGGTCTTTGTCCAGCCGAGCCGTGCGGCAAACGCTGCTTGGCTTATTCCCCTGGGCGCAAGAAATTCCTCCAAAAGGATTTCGCCGGGGTGAAACGGATTCTTCGGTTGTCTCGCCATTGCTCTCTCCTTAATGGTAATCAACGATTTGGACATTGAACGCGCTACCGGCGCGCCACTGAAAGACCAGCCGCCATTGTTTATCTATGCGGATTGAGTAGAAACCGTCCCACTCGCCCTTGAGTTTCTCCAGCCGATTTCCAGGTGGGACTCGAAGGTCTCGTAAGTCAGCCGCCTCATGCAGGAAGAGTAGCTTCCGCCGGGCCACCCGACAGAGTACCACCGGAAACGACCGGGCGGCCCGACCACGGTCATCGTCGAACAGTTGCTCGGCCAGTGCATTGCCAAACGTCTCAATCACATTCTGACATTACCAGAAAGCGATAATATGGAAACCCGCCAGACTGAATCGAATGGGAACGAGCGCCGGCTGAAAAAACTGTCTGTGTTCCTCCTGCCTCTGGCATTTTCGTACGCACTAAGGATAAGATGCCCGGTCACACAGGATGAACCCAGAAGAAAAGGGAGGAGAGTATGGCAAAAGTTGATGGTAATTCATTGGTTGTCAAATCGCTCAAAGACGAGGGCGTGGATACCGTTTTCTATATCACCGGTGGACCGATGGTCGATGTGGCCTCCAAATGTATTGAAATTGGATTCAACTCGGTCGATGTGCGTCACGAGCAGGGGGCTTCCATGGCGGCCCACGCCTATAGCCGGGTGCTGGGCAAGCCGGGAGTGTGCTTTGCCGCTTCCGGCCCCGGTGTCACCAATCTGATCACTGGGGTTGGCAATGCGTATCTGGATGCCGTTCCGGTTGTTGCTCTGGGTGGGGCGAGTGCCATGTCCCAGGACGGCATGGGCGCGTTCCAGGAAATGGATCAGGTCGGCATGTTCAAGCCGATCACCAAAATGTCCGAGCGGATCAAAGACGCGCGTCGCATTCCGGAAATTATCAATAAAGCCTTTCGCGTAGCCACCAGCGGCCAGCCAGGCCCGGTCTATGTCGATCTGCCGGGCGACGTCCTCTACCGTGTGGTTGAAGAAGAGGAGGTCATGTTTCCCAAGCGTCCCCATCAGGTCCCGCGGGTGGCCGGTGATCCGGCCTTGGTCAAGGAGGCGGTGGCGCTACTGAAGGCGGCTGAGCGGCCGCTGGTGATTAGCGGGACCGGCATCATCTGGTCGGGCGCGATGCAGGAACTTCAAGAGTTCGTGGAAACGACCGGCATCCCCTTTTACACCACTCCACAGGGGCGTGGCGTTATTCCTGAGGATCATGCCCTGAGCTTTCTGGGTGCGCGTAACCGGGCCTGGAAAGAGGCCGACGTGGTGCTGATTGTGGGCACGCGCCTCAATTTCATCCTGGGGTTTGGACAGGCACCGCGTTTTGCGGAAGATGTCAAAATGATTCAGGTCGATATTGCGGACGAAGAGATCGGCCGCAACCGCGCGGTTGATGTCGGGATCGTGGGTGACGCCAAGATGGTCTTGCGCCAACTGATAGACGAGGCCAGCGACTCTTTCCGGGGCCGGGACGAACTGGCTTGGCTCGATACGCTGCGCGGCCATGACGCTCGTTCTCAGGAAAAGATGGAAGCGATCATGCAGGCGGACACCTCGCCCATGCACCCCCTCCGCTTGTGCAAAGAGGTCCGTGATTTTATGGACCGCGACGCCATTATTGTTGTCGACGGTCACGAGATTCTCAATTTCGCGCGTCAATCGGTGCCGACGAACGCGCCCGGCCACCGGGTCAACGCCGGCCCGAACGGCTGCATGGGCGTGGCCGTGCCGTTTGGACTCGGGGCAAAAGTGGCCAAACCGGACACCCAGGTCATCGTCCTCAGTGGGGACGGCTCGTTTGGCATGAACGGGATGGAAATCGACACCATGGTCCGCAAGAACATCCCGGCTATTATCGTCATCAGCAATAACGGCGGCTGGGCCGGCGCAGGGGTGATGACGGCCGGACGCGACCTGGGCTTCAGCCGCTATGATGAGATGGCCAAGGTGTTCGGGGGGCACGGTGAGTTTGTCGAAAGGCCGGAAGACATTCGACCCGCACTCGAACGCGCCGTTGCCTCTGGCAAGCCGGCAGTGATCAACGTGATAACCGACCCCAGTGCACGGTCGTCAACGCAGTCGTTTGCCGCCTACCGGGCGATTTAACCTCGGGTTCACTCTCGGGGGCAGAGGGCGGGCCGCTCAGGCCCGCCCTGGTCTGCTCTCTCTGCCGGGACGGTCCGCATATGTCCGACATCGAAGAAATCTTGACCTTCTGGTTTAGTACAATCCGGGACGAGCCGTCCTATTTTGA
Organism: Candidatus Binatia bacterium; assembly: GCA_022824615.1. Taxonomy (GTDB): domain Bacteria; phylum Desulfobacterota; class Binatia; order Bin18; family Bin18; genus Bin18. Next base: position 3,596 of record JAJDZM010000097.1, read on the forward strand.
AGAATACGCCCCGCGCTGGTTTGTTCAGAATGCCGACTTCGACCGGGAGATCGTCCGGCGCTTCCAGGCCGATTATGAGCTGGCCGCTCAAGGTCAACTCACCCACTGGACCCAGACGGCGCGGGGCGGTGTGGCACTTATCCTGGTCCTGGATCAGTTTCCCCGCAATATGTTCCGCAACGACCCGCGCGCCTTTGCGACCGACCCGCTGGCACGGCAGATAGCGGAGCAAATGATCGCCGCCGGGTTGGAGCGGCAGTTGCGTCTGGTCGAACGCTATTTCGTGTACGTCCCGTTCATGCATAGCGAGGATCGTGCACATCAGCAGCGCTCGGTCATGCTCTTTCAGCAGATGGCCGAAGAGCGCGCCTATTTTGATACCTCCTATGCGGTCAGACATCAGGAGGTGATCGACCGCTTCGGGCGGTTTCCCCACCGCAACACCGTCCTGGGTCGGGCTTCAACACCGGCGGAGTTAGAGTTTCTCAAGCAGTTCGGCTCCTCATTTTAGACTGTGGCCTTCTGTAGCGTGACGGGTACGGGGTGTAGCCTTTTCTCCGTAGGCTGGATATCCTGCCCCTCTGTATTCATAAATAGCCATCGTGAGGAGTTGAAACGCATGGGGGAAGCCATACACGCGATTGTCATCAACAGGGTTGAGAAAAAAATTTCGTCCGAACTGAAAGAAATCACGCTGGACGACCTGCCGGCGGGGGACGTAACCGTCAACGTCGCCTATTCCACGCTGAACTACAAAGACGGCTTGGCCGTTACCGGAACCGCGCCCATTGCGCGCACCTACCCCATGATTGGCGGGATCGACTTGGCCGGGACGGTCGAGGCGTCGAGTTCGCCAGCCTATCAGCCTGGAGATAGGGTCCTGATCACCGGCTGGGAACTCAGCATGAGCCACGGCGGTGGCTATGCCCAGAAACAGCGCGTGAAATCCGAATGGCTGACGCGCGTGCCTGACGCCTTCAGCCTCAAACAAGCCATGGCCGTGGGCACGGCTGGCTATACCGCCATGCTCTGTATCCTGGACCTGGAGCACATGGGCGTAACGCCCGGAGAGCAAGAGGTGATTGTGACCGGGGCCGCAGGCGGCGTTGGCAGCGTAGCGGTCGCCGTGCTATCCCAGCTTGGTTACAAAGTGGCCGCGTCAACCGGCCGGCCGGAACTGAGCGACTATCTCACCGGTCTGGGTGCTTCCACTATTGTTGAACGGGCAGAACTCGCCGAGCCCTCGGGCCGTCCGCTGGACGCCGAACGCTGGGCGGGTGGTGTCGATTCCGTGGGCGGGCAAACCTTGGCCTCGATTCTGCGGGGAACCTGTTACGGCGGGGCGGTGGCGGCCTGTGGTCTGGCCGGCGGGGCTGATCTGCCGACCTCGGTTCTGCCGTTCATTTTGCGGAACGTCAGTTTGATCGGGGTGGACTCGGTGATGTGTCCCAACCCCAAACGGCAAACGGCCTGGGACCGTCTCGCCCAGGACCTGCCGCTGGAAAAGCTGGACTCCATGACCGTGGTGGAACCCATGTCAAAAGTGTTGGAACTGGCTCCGCAGATCTTGCGCGGACAGGTCCGTGGCCGCGTGGTCATCGATGTGAATGCCTGAGCTCGATGGGAAAAGGTAGTAACTTGGCCGTGACTGGTACGAACAACGGCGCTGCCGAAGAATACCCCAGCCTTCCAGCCCGCGACCTTCACTTCCCTACCGACCGCTCCATGGGAGAGCTGTTCATTCGGGATGGCGTACATCGCGCGGATGATTATGCCTTCTGGGAGCCGGTCGGGCGGGCGCAGGGGAGTTTTTCTATCCCTGCGGGTAAAGAACTCCGGCTCAACGTCAACCCGCAGGCGTCCACCGATCTTTCGCCGTTTCGCGCTATCCCTGGGCACGCCATTCAATACCTGCAACTCTCGGCCTCGCGGATAAATAATGACAGCCTGGCCCATCTGGCCCATCTGACCGGGCTGCGCGTGCTGTGGCTATACGACACGCGCATCAGCGATGCCGGCCTGGTCCATCTGCAAAGCCTGAGCGGGTTGCGGGTGCTCAATCTGCGCAGCACGCTGGCCAGTCGTGGTGGCATCGACGCGCTTCAGGCAAAACTGCCCAAGTGCGAGTTTCGCCGGCCGTGGTAATCTAGGGTCCTTCCATCTCAACCAACTCCAGCACGGTCCCGTCCGGGTCTTTGAAACACACAAAGCGTGCACTCGGAGCGTCAGGAGGATCGAGCAGGACAGGCTCGGAGATAAACTCGACTCCGTGCTCTTTCAGGGTTTGGACATCAGCATCAAGATTCGTGGTGAGCAGAGCAATCCGAGCGATACCGAGATGGTATAGATGCGGGTACGGCGGGTCGTTGTCTCGGGGCTCTTTCCATTCCAAGAGATCGATAAGCGGTGCGGTGGGCGAGCCCTCTAACTGGAGCAAGGCACCCCGTACCAGATACGGCGGCATGCCGACCGCAGCCGCCACTTCCGGGGTGTTCCGCTCCGGTACTTCCCACATGACCTTGAACCCGAGCAACTCGTAAAACTGACGCGAACGCTCATAGTCACGACAGTTGACATTGACGTGCATCATTCCCGAGATGTGCATAACAGTCTCCTCGCTCCATGAGGCGTCTTTCGAGGACAATGGTCTGTATGAAAAAGAGGATAGCTCTCGGAAACCAAGTCGGGCTTCCGAGAGTAGAGAGAACTTACTTGCCGGTATAGCCGGGGTTGGTGGGGTTATCGAGCCAGTCGCGCCGTTTCTCGTACGGCAGATCGATATAGGTCTGCATGGCCAGCAGGCCGTCGTCGGACAGCATGGTCTCCAGAAAGGCCGAGCTTTCTATGTCGAGTCCGGCGGCGAGGTGGGTATCGTTGCCGGCGTAGACCGAGTGCTTGGCGCGGGCGACGGCAATCGGCGGGAAATTCGCAATCTCGCGGGCGATTTCCGTGGCGCGGGCGAGCGCGTCGTCGGCCACTTCGTGGACCAGACCGAAATGGAGCGCCTCGTCGGGCGGGACGACACGAGAGCGAATCACAAACTCAAGCGCGCGTCCGACCCCGATCAGCCGCGACAGGCGCTGGGTGCCGCTGCCGCCGGGCAGAATGCCGAGTTTGACTTCCGGAAACCCATATCGATAGTCACCTTTCTGGCCGATCCGCAGGTCGCACGACAGGCTGAGTTCAAACCCCCCGCCCATGGTGTCTCCGTTCATGGCAACGATAATCGCCTTGGGCAGGTCGCTCAGATTCTTCAGCATGGCATGATAGGCGGTGGTCAGCGAGGTGCCGGCCCGGCGCATGGCTTCCCGGTCTTTAGCTAAATCAACCAGTTCTTCCACGCTGTAGTGGGTAATGAATTTGCCCTCCATCGCGCCGGTCAACACAACGGCCCGGATGGCGGGGTCGCGCCAATCCTCGATCAGCTTCCATAACTCCTGGGTCCCTTCCGCGCAGAAATAATTCATCGGCGGGTTATGGTATTTTGCGATCATGACTCCGTCGCTCTGTTCAGTCTGCCAATAGCTCATATGCGTGTCCTCTTTTCTGTCTAAACTAGCCACTTGGCAACCCACCCCGGCGCTAACGTGCCACCCCTCCGAGGAGGGGATGGGGGAAGGGAAAAAAAGAGCCCACCGGGGTGCGATGGGCTCGTATGCTGTATCAACGCGAGTATCGCTGGTCAGCGCCGGCGCTTAGCGGTCTGCCTTTCGGGACTTAATTGTGACGATCTTTTTCTCTGCGTCCTGAGCGGTTTCCCAGGCATCGTGCTTGGTAGCACAGCACATCAGCACCCTGGCCAGGGTGTCCTTATGCTCGACGCCAGTGGTGTCCTGACAGGGACCACAGGACCAGAGATCCTCTTTAATATCACTGATTTCTCCACCAATCACTTGTGGCATAATCACCTCCTATTTTTTCTTCTCTTATAGCGCAAGACCTCTTATCAGGTCCAGGGGTTGATATCCTGGTGAGGCCGTGCAACTCAATATGCAGAGACATATCCGCAAAGGAGGAGACCAGAATGGGTACAACGGTTGTTCTGTTGGAAATACAAGTCAAACCCGACTGCGTGGAAGAGGTAAAAGCCTATCTGAAAGAGGCATTGCCGGATACGCGAGCCTACGATGGCTGTCAGGGCATTGACATCTACGGCAATCTCGACGAGTCGACCAACCTCGTGTTCTACGAACTCTGGGATTCTCGCGAGCATTATCAGAAATATCTGAACTGGCGGACCGAGAGAGGCGATTTTGAGAATCTCAGCTCAAAGCTGGCCAGTCCGGCGAGTATTCGGTATTACGACCGCATTGACGTGTAGCGCGCTCCGCTCTGATTTGGATCTTGAGACAGGCCGGCTTTGCCGGCCTTTTTTCGTTCGGCCAAATGAGGGGATCGGCTTGTCCTCACACTTGGCTGATAGCAACTTCCGCTCACACCAGCTACAATCTGGCGGCTTTGAAACCTGAGAAGGAGGCTTTATGACGCAAAAACCGGCCATCGCCTTAGTCGCCGTTGCTGGACGAAGAAAACAAACCCTGGAAGTGGCAACCCAAATCGAGCAGGAAGGCTTCAGTGGCATTTACTGTCAGAGTGTCGGCGACTGTATTGGCCTGTGTGAGGCCCTGGCCTTTGCCACCAACGAGATTCCGTTCGGGACCAGCATTGCCAATATGTATACCCGCCATCCGTATGATTTTGCCCAAACTGCGGCCCTTATTCATGAGGTCTCGGGCGGACGCTTCCGGTTTGGCGTCGGTGTGAGTCACGGCCCGATGCTGAACCGCCTGAAGGTAAAGGCCGGAAAGCCGTTGGCCGATATGCGTCAATTTGTCTCCGACCTGCACGCCAGTGTTGGCCGAAAGGATGCGCTGCCGCCCATCATCCTGGCCACCTTACGCAAGGCCATGGTCAAACTGTCGGCCGAGATTTCTCAGGGTGCAGTCTGGGCCAATGCGGCCCGGTCGCATATGGCCACATCGCTGAGCTTTCTGCCTCAGGAGAAAATGCAGGATGACGGGTTTTTTGTCGGTAATATGATTCCGACCGTTATTTCGGACGATAAAGAGGCGGCCGCGAAAGTCCACCGGCGGACACTCAGCACCTATGTCCGCTTACCCAACTACCAGCAGTACTGGATCGAAGCCGGCTACGAAGAGGAAATGCGGGCCATCCAGCAGGCTGTGGCCAATAAGGAAGACGAGAAGATTCCGTCCCTCATGTCTGACCGCTGGCTGAGTCAGGTCACGCTGTACGGCAGTGTGTCCGAGGTCAGAGCCGGCGTCGAAGCCTGGT
>JAJDZM010000110.1 GCA_022824615.1 Candidatus Binatia bacterium
GAGATGACCCTGGCCATGGAGCAGACGGCCTGGACCTCGGTCATTGCCCTGGCCCGCGACTACTCGTGCATGATCTACGACGCCCACTCCAGCGGGCCGCGTCAGGTCACCATGGCCGATTGCCTGCCCATCCACTGCAACAGCATTCGGACCCTGCTGATGGAAATCGTCTCCGTGTTTGGAGACGACATCCACGACGGCGATGTGTATATGTCGAACGATCCCTACCGGGGCAATACCCATATCCCGGACCTGGTGACGGCCCAGCCGGTCTTTGTGGACGGCAAGCAGGTGTTCTGGACCGTAGCGCGTGGCCACCAGCTCGATACCGGCGCTATCGAGGCGTCAAGCATCGTGCCCGCGGCCAAGACCATTTTTCAGGAAGGCATTGTCATTCCGCCGACCAAGCTGATTGACCGCGGGGTCGAACGCCACGATATTGTCGAGCTGTATCTTGCCAATGTGCGCTATCGGGACGCCCTGCACGGTGACCTGCGCGCCCAACTCGGAGCCTGTGGTGTGGCCCGCAAAGGTCTGATCGAGCTGTGTGAGCAGTACGGCCGCGACGAGGTGGTGCGCTATAGCGACGGGCTGATGGACTACGCCGACCAGCGCGCATCAGAGGAGTTTCTCTCGATTCCCGACGGCGTCTACCACGGTGAGACCTGGACCGACACCGACGGCAACGGGGCCATCGATATTCCGATTCGGGCCACCATCACCAAGAAGGGGGCCGATATCCACGTCCACTACAGCGGTGGGCCACCGTCCACTGGCTCGTTCAACGCCACCTATGCGGTCATGATGGCGACCTCGACGATCCCTTTCCTGTACTATATTGACTCGGACATTCCACATAATCACGGCGTGCTGCAACACATCAGCGCCGACGCCGACGACAACACCATCTGCCTGGCCAAGTGGCCGGCCGCGGTGGCTGGGGCAACCCAGAATCCGGCCGATCCCATGCACGAGGTGATCAATATCGCCATGGCCGAGGCCATCCCCGAGCGCGTGCCCGCGGGCGGGGCGCACACCGCCCACATCCCGAACTTCAACGGGGTTGATTCGAGAACCGGTAAGGAGTGGGGCTGCATGCTGTTCAACAGTGGCGGAGGCCAGGGCGCGGCAAAGAACGCCGATGGGTGGCCGGTGCTGTGCACCATCGCCGGCATGGGAGGGCTCACCTCGGCCTCAATCGAGCAGTTGGAGTTGCTGTATCCGATCCGCGTTGAGCAGAACGAAATCGAAACTGACGCCCTGGGCATGGGCCAATGGATCGGCGGCCCCGGACTGCGCACCCGCTATCGACCGATTGCCGGTGACATGGAGTGTGTCGGCTTTGGCGAGGGACTGAAGAACCCGCCACACGGAGTGAACGGCGGCACCATGAGCCCAGGCGGCGGCATTTATATTGAGCACGCGGATGGCAGCCGGACGTTTACCTCCTCCGCGGGACAACTGCTGATTCGCGAAGGCGAGACCTGGAACGGGGTATCCGCGGGCGGCGGCGGCTGGGGCAACCCACTCGACCGCGACCCGGAACAGGTGCGTCGCGACCTGCGGGACGAGTGGATCAGCGAAGACACGGCCCGCAACGTGTTTGGCGTGGTCGTCAAGAACGATCTTGAGCGCAGCCTCGACGTGGCCGCGACCGACAATCTCCGGGCCGAACTGCGTCAGAACGAGCGCCCGATGATCGAGCCCACCACGCCGGCGGCCGGCACCTGGACGCAGCAGAATATGCGTCCCGGTGATCGCTATCTCGAAGCCCCGACCATCGCCCGAAACTTCAGCACTACGCCGCAGGAGACGTAAACATGGGGCATCGGGTCGGTATCGATATCGGCGGCACCTTCACCGATGTGGTCCTGCTGCGTGACGACGGCAGATTCCACGTCTACAAAGAAGACTCGACTCCTGACCAACCCCTGCTGGCGATTACGCGGGGGCTCAACGGCATGGCCGAGGAAGCAGGAACCACGGTCGCAGAACTGCTGCGTGAGACGGAATTTCTGGTTCATGGCCAGACCATGGCGACCAACGCTCTGATCCAGCGCAACGGCCCGGTCATCGGCCTGCTATGCACCCAGGGACTCCGGGATATCATGTATCTGGGCCGGGGCGGTAAGCCCGAGCGGTTCAACATCCACCTCCAGAAGCCCGAGGACTTTATTCCGCGCTATTTGCGTCTGGGTATTCCCGAGCGCACCGGGGCGGACGGTTCCGAGGTCCTGCCGCTTGATGAAGAGGCGGTCCGCGTCGCAGCCCGGCAACTCGGCGCCCACGGCGTCAAAGCGGTGGCGGTGGCCTATCTGTGGTCCATCGTCGATCCGAGTCACGAAAAACGCACCGCCGAGATCGTGCGCGAGGAGATGCCCGGCGTCGATGTGCTGTGCTCCTGCGATGTTCTACCGGAGATTCGCGAATGGGAGCGTACCTCGGCAACCGTACTGTCCGCCTATATCGCGCCTATTATCGGCGACTATCTGCGCGCCTTTGAGAAAGAGATGGCGGCTGGCGGCCTGCCCCATCCGCCGCAGATTATGCAGGTCAACGGCGGCTGTGCATCCGTGCCGGACCTTTTGGCCCGACCCGTCAACGCGGTCGCCTCGGGTCCCGCGGCCGGGCCGGCCGCGGGTGCGCACTACGCCTCGGATACCAAAGCGCCCGACCGGCTGATCATCATCGACATGGGCGGGACCAGCTTCGACGTCTGTATGCTACGCGACAGCGAGCCGGTCATGTCAACCGATATCAAGGTTGCCCACCAGCCTATTGGGGTGAACGGGGTCGAGGTGCTGTCGATCGGCGCCGGCGGCGGTTCCATTGCCTGGCTCGACAGCGGCAAGGCGCTGCGGGTCGGTCCGCAGAGTGCGGGTTCCCAGCCGGGTCCGGCCTGTTACGGCCGGGGAGGCCGCGCACCCGCGGTCACCGACGCCAACCTGGCCGTCGGGCGAATGTCGCCCGGTGCGTTTCTGGGCGGACGGCGTTCTCTCGACGAGCACCTGGCGCGCCGGGCCATTGCCGAACATATTGCCACGCCGTTGGGACTGTCCGTCCGCGAGGCAGCGGCCGGCATCCTGACCATCGTGAACTCGAATATGGCCTCGGCCATACGAGCGGTCTCGATTGAGCGCGGCATCGATCCTCGTGACTATGTCATGGTCGCGGGCGGCGGTGCGGGTGGCCTGCACGCGGCCGAACTGGCCCGCATGCTTGAGATCGGCGAGGTGCTGATTCCGCGCTCCGCGGGTGGGCTGTGCGCGTTCGGTATGGCGGTCACGCCGGTGCGGCACGACTATGTGCGCCTCCACCACTGCTATACGAATCAGTCAGGCGCGGCCACAGATATTGCCCGGGTGTTTGACGGCTTGATCGCCGAGGGCGGCGCCCATCTTGAGGAGGAAGGCTTTAAGCCCGAAGAGATTCGATTTGCCCGTCACCTGGAGGGACGCTATCCTGGCCAGGTTCATAACCTGACCGTACCGCTGCCCGAAGGACCCATTGACGCTGCCCTCTTGCGTCGACTCGAAGCCGATTTTCATGACGAGCACGAGCGGCGATTTACCTATTCGATGCGCGACCAGCCCATTGAGTGCCTGCACTGGCGGATCGCCGCCACGGGCAACCGCTCCGCCCCTGAAGGTCGGCTGGCCACACAGTCTGCGGGTCGACCACAGCCGACCAGCCGGCGCATGGCCTATATGGCCGGGGTCAATGCCGAGGTGGAAACCGAGGTGTATCAGGGCGACGCGCTGGCGGCGGGTGACCGGCTGACCGGCCCGGCCATCGTTGAGTTCGCCACCACCACGGTGGTCGTCAACCCGGCTGACCGGCTGACCGTCCAGGCCGACGGCAGCTCGCTGCTGACGATCGCCCTCTAACAGAAGGAGACAGGATGTTGGGTGTCATGATCGTGACGGGCGGAAGTCGCGGCATTGGAGCCGCTATTTCACGGCGAGCGGCGCGGGCCGGGTTTGACGTGTGCGTTAACTATGCGCGCGCCAAGGACCGCGCCGAAGAGGTAGTCCACGACGTGACCCAGGCCGGGCAACGGGCGATTGCCGTGCAAGCCGATGTGGGAACGGAAGAGGGTGTTGTTGAGCTGTTTCGCCGGACCGATACCGAACTCGGCCCGGTCACCGCTCTGGTGAATAATGCCGCAATCGACTATGAGACCGCAGTCGTCGACGCCAAGCTGGAGCGTATCCAGGGGGTGTATAATCTCAATATCTTCGGCGTGTTCGTCAGCGCCCGCGAGGCCATTAAACGCATGTCCACCAAACGGGGTGGCGCCGGCGGCGTGATCGTCAACGTCGGCTCTATTTCCTCGCGGTACGGCGGGCTGCCCGGCGACGTGGTCTATGCCTCAAGCAAGGGCGCGCTTGATTCCTTTACCATGGGCCTGTCCAGGGAAGTCGGGCCCGAGGGGATTCGGGTCTGTTGCGTGCGGCCCGGAATTACCCGGACGGAAATTTTTGAAGCGAGTATCGGCATTGAGCGGGCCGAAGCCATTGCCAAAGCACAGACGGTCCTGGGGCGTATCTGCGAACCCGAAGAGGTGGCCAATCTGGTGGTGTGGATCTGCACGGATGAGGCCTCGTATGTCACTACCACGATCTACGATATTTCAGGCGGACGCTGAACGGGTCGCCCTGATGGCATGTAGATAGACAAAGGAGAAACCCGCATGACCAGCGCCATACAGGACATACAGACAGACCACACGCAGACCCTCCCGACGCATCCCCTGGAGCCGCTGAGTCGGAGCGAGATTGAGCGCGGCGTAGCCATCCTCACCGGCTCGGGCGAACTGAGCGGCCAGTTCGCCTTTTCCAGCGTCAGTCTGGTAGAGCCGCCCAAAGATGAGGTCAAGACCTTTACCCCAGGCGCGCCGTTTACTCGGGTGCTGCGCTTTCTGGGGGTGGACGAATCTGCCAACGGGAGGCGGGCGGGCAGTTTTGACGCACGGGTCAATATCACGACCGGAGAGCTGCTTGAGGTGCAGCGCCTCAGCGGCGGACAGGCCCCATTTGGGGGACGGGACTTGGTACAATCGATCAAGCTCACCAAAGCCGACCCGGCCTGGCAGGCCGCGGTGAGACGGCGTGGCGTCGAGGATATGCGCCGGGTGCAAATCGATATGTGGCCGGGCAGTGGTCCGCTCCCCGGCGGCGTGGACCCGACCCAGCGTCTGGCCCGGACGATTGCCTTTGTGCGTGAAGACGAGACCGACAACGGTTATGCCCGGCCGCTCCAGGGTCTGATTGCCCACGTGGACCTGACCGCGGGCCGGGTGGTCCATCTGGAAGATCACGGCGTGACCCCTCTGCCACCGGAGAGTGGGCGGTATGAGGCCAGCCATCAGCCTTCGCTACGGACCGACCTGAAACCCATTTCCATTACCCAGCCCGAGGGGCCGAGTTTTCGCGTCAATGGCTACGCGGTGGAATGGCAGAAATGGTCGTTCCGGGTCGGCATGCATCCCCAGCACGGCCTGGTTCTGCATACCCTGAGTTATGACGATGCCGGGGAGCGGCGGTCCATTCTGTATCGAGCCTCGCTGGCGGACATGGTGGTGCCCTATGGCGACCGCGACCCCATGCACACCTGGAAGCATGTGCTTGATGCCAGCGAGGCGAGTGTGGGCAATCTGGCCAATTCGCTCACCCTGGGCTGCGACTGCCTGGGTGAAATCCATTATTTTGATATGCCCACGCTGTTGGCCGACGGTTCCGTCTATACAATCGAAAACGCCATCTGCATGCACGAAGAAGATTACGGCGTGCTGTGGAAGCACCGGGACCTGCTGTCCGCAACCACGGAAGTCCGGCGCTCGCGGCGTTTGGTGATCAGCTCGTTCTTCACGGTCGGGAACTATGAGTACGGTTTCTTCTGGTATCTGTATCTGGACGGCACGATTCAGATGGAGGTCAAGCTGACCGGTATCGTCGGTGTCAGCGCGATTGCAACCGGAGCCGAGCAGCCCGAGTTCGCCCCGCTGATTGCGCCCAACCTGGCCTCCCCGATTCACCAGCATCTGTTCTGTTTCCGGCTCGATTTTGATGTGGACGGCGAGCCCAACTCGGTCTACGAGGTCGATGTCGAACCCGTTCCGCACGGGCCGGACAATCCCCACGGGACCCAGTTTCGCGCCAAGACGACGCTCCTGGCATCCGAGGATGCTGCCCGGCGGGACGTTGAGCCACGGGCCAGCCGGAGCTGGAAGATCGTCAACCCGCAAAGGACAAACCGTTTGGGGGTGCCGGTCGGCTATAAGCTGCTTGCCGGCGCAACGCCAACCCTGTTTGCCCAGGCAGACTCCTACGTGGGGCAACGGGCCGGATTTGCCCAGCATAATCTATGGGTCACCGCGTTTGCGCCGGACGAACTCAGCGCGGCCGGCGACATCACGCTCCAGAGCCCCGGCGGTGAGGGTCTGCTCAGCTATTCACGCGGCCGCAATATCGAGAATACCGATATCGTTGTCTGGCATACCTTTGGCCTCACCCATATTCCGCGACCCGAGGATTGGCCGGTGATGCCGGTCGAGTATGCCGGCTTCAGTCTGATGCCGGTGGGCTTTTTTGAACGCAGCCCGGCCCTGGACGTGCCGCCGAGTCCACACGCATGTAAGAAGGTTGGCCATCGTTCGGAGGAGTGAAACAGTGACTACCCAGCAGGTGCACCATTCACAATCTTCGTGATTGCTTGTCGTACAGATTCAAAAACCCGCGAATTCAATTCACCAATGTTGTTCGACACAATCGACCTACTCGCAGTGAATATCTTACCCGGACGAATATAGCTGGTTCTATTGAGTGAGCCAGACTCGAAGTCCGTGCCACTGATCTCTATAGCCAGCGGATCTGAATACGCTTTGCTCGTAATTTGACCAAGAATCAGATCGTCACGATCCAGGATTGCGATAACAAGAGCCGGCCGAAGTTTTGAGGCGGAAAGGTCAGAAAACGGGAATCTGACAATGACTACTGAGCTTGGTCTAAGTGGCTCCACGCTTCATCTTCTTCCGGCCGGTTCCAGTCTTTGGCAAGTGATTCTTCGCTGAGTAGTGCCGCTGATGGGATTGTGTGCGGCTCCTCTTCAAGAATAGTCACTATCGCACGCCGAGCTTCAGGAAGCTGCACCGGCTCCGACAAGTGAACGCTCCCGTCTTTATCGATTGTAGCTTCAATAGTACGAATCATGGTGAATCTCGCGAGTTTTATTGTAGGCTTCGTTACGCTGGCAGTCTATGCTGACCTCTGCGGACCTTGTGTCCCCTGTCATCCCATGCCAGCCTTCCTACTCCGTTGACGTTTTATTAGCATTAACACCGTCCGCGGGGAAGGAATCGAGTGGACAGTGAAGTCGCCCTGTACTTTCGCAACGAATTCCGTGAGGCCAGAGGTGTCGTACTGAAGGACGCGGAAGGCTATCAGCAAATCCTGTTCGTGCTGGAACGCTCATGATCTAAAAAGATATGCTTGACAGACGCTTTGTGGTCTTCCAAGCTATGCGGTAAATCGTACTTACGGGGAAAAGGGGACAGCATGATTGCACTGACCGTGAACGGAACGGAGCACAGCGTTGATGTCAGCTCGGACATGCGGCTGCTGTGGGTTTTGCGCGATATCCTGGGGCTGACCGGAACGAAATTCGGCTGTGGCATGTCCGTGTGTGGGGCCTGCACCGTCCATCTGGATGGCGAACCGGTGCGCTCGTGCGTCATGCCGGTCTCCATAGCCGCGGGCAAGAAAATTACGACTATAGAAGGACTCTCCACGGCTGGCAGTCACCCCTTACAGCAGGCCTGGATTGCGCATCAAGTGCCGCAGTGCGGCTATTGTCAGACCGGCATGATTATGTCAGCCGCGGCGCTGCTGAAGAAAAAGCCCCAGCCAACCGATGCCGACATCAACGAAGCCATGACGAATATCTGCCGGTGCGGGACGTATACGCGTATTCGGGCCGCCATTCATACGGCGGCAAGGAAAGTGGCTGGTGGGGAGTGACTAGTGGCTGGTGAAGAGTGGAAAGCAGAGAAGAGAAGGACGCGGCGATGAAACAGAGAGTGAATATGTCCCGGCGTTCGTTTTTGTTACGCTCGGCCGCGGTCGGGGGCGGACTGTTACTGGAAGTGACGCTTCCCAAGTCTGCTGTGGCAGAGGCTGAACAGGCGAGTTCTCAAGCGGAAACCAGTCCTGAGGTGACCGCCTGGGTTCTGATTCGGTCGGATGACACCATCTTCATTCGCGTCGCGCGGGTGGAAATGGGCCAGGGCAATTTTACCGGCCTGCCCATGCTGGTTGCCGAAGAGTTGGCCTGTGACTGGAGCAAGGTCCAGGCCGAGTATGCGTCAACGAGCGAACACCTGCGACGCAATCGGATTTTCCGGACCATGCTCACCGGCGGCAGCCGGTCAATCCGTGACAGCCAGGAGTATTTGCGCACCGCCGGGGCCGCGGCCCGCCTGATGCTGACCACCGCGGCCGCGCGGCGCTGGAGTGTGCCGGTCACCGAATGTGTTGCCGAGAACAGTCTCATCACCCATACCCCAACCCAGCGACAAGTCAGCTTCGGAGCGGTGGCGGCTGAGGCGGCCACGCTCGATATTCCCGAAAATCCACCGCTCAAAGACCCCGCAGCCTGGACCCTTTTGGGCCAACCGGCCGAGCGGTTTGACATCCCGGATAAGGTGACGGGCAAGACCGCGTTTGCCATTGATACCCGGCTGCCCGGTATGGTCTATGCCGCGATTGCCCAGTGTCCGGTGTTCGGCGGCAGCCTGAAAAGCGTAGCTGCCAAAAAAATTGCCGACATGCGCGGGGTGGTCAAAGTCGTCCCCCTGGAAGACGCGGTCGTCGTCGTTGCCAAAGAGAGCTGGTGGAATGCGCAGCAGGCACTTCGTGCGCTTCCTATTGAGTGGGATTTCGGTTCGCACGCCCACGTCAGCAGCGACAGCATCCTGGAGTTTCTGCGTGAGGGCATCCAACTCGAAAAGGCGCCGGTCTCACGTCAGGAGGGCGATATCGACAGCGCGTTTGCCAGCGCGGCCACAACGCTCGAAGCCGACTATTATGCCCCCTATCTTGAGCACGCCACCATGGAACCGCAGAACTGTACGGCCCTGTATACGGAGCAGCGGGTTGACGTCTGGGCACCAGCCCAGAACAGCGAGGCCACCGCAGCCGTAACCGCTGAAACCGCGGACGTTCCGGTGAGTCGGGTCGAGGTCCACAAGGTCCATCTCGGAGGAGGATTTGGGCGGCGTGGGCTGCATATTGAATTTGTGCGCCAGGCTGTCAGGGTTGCCAAAACCATGCCCGGCACGCCGGTGCAATTAATCTGGTCCAGAGAAGAGGATATCCAGCACGGCCGCTATCGGCCGGTGGCCCTGGTTCGCATGAGAGCCGCGCTCGACGCGTCCGGGGAACCAACCGCCTGGACTGTACGCCAGGCCGAACAGTCGATTTTCAGTGAAGTCCGCCCCCATCTGATTCGGGACGGGGTTGATATCGTCGGTGTGCGGACTTTTGCCGACGCGCCGTATGCCTTTCCGAACATGCATATGGAATACGCCATGCGCAACACCCACGTGCCACCAGGGCCGTGGCGGGCGGTGGCACATACCCATAATCCATTCTTTCGGGAGAGTTTTATTGATGAGTTAGCCCATGCGGCCGGGCAGGACCCGTACCAATTCCGGCGCGCACTCCTCCAGACCTCCCAGGCGTCGAAGGACCTGGCCATTCTGGACGCGGTCGCCGAGGCAGCCGGATGGAACAGCCCGCTGCCGGAAGGCGTCCAGCGCGGGATTGCCGTACAGGACTCCTACGGGAGCTATACTGCGGCAGTGATTGAGGCCTCGGTCAATGGCACGGGTGAGTTGACTATCCATCGCGTGGTTGTCGGTATTGATTGTGGGTATGTAGCCAATCCCGACTCGGTCCGAGCTCAGCTCGAAGGCAGCGTCGTCTACGGCCTGACCGCCGCGCTGTACGGCGAGATCACCATTAAGGAGGGCCGCGTTGAACAGTCGAATTTTCATGACTACCGGATGATGCGGATAGCCGAGATGCCCCCGGTTGAGGTGGTCCTCAAGCCGACCGGCGGTTTTTGGGGTGGCGTGGGCGAGCCGGGCATGGCCCCGCTTGCACCGGCCCTGTGCAATGCCATCTTTGCGGCAACTGGCAAGCGTATCCGTTCGTTGCCGTTAAAGAATCATGATTTGCGCCCAGCCTAATCGCCTGTCACGGCGGCATGTGCTCGTCGGTCTGCTGGGCTGTCTGCTCGTACCGCTCGGGAGGGCGCGTTCGGCAGACGCTATTCCCGAGAAGCTCGTGCCGCTCATCCGCCAGGCAGCCGGAGGGATGCTGCCCCAAGTCGGCCGTGTCTCACTTATCCTGCCCACCCTGGCCGAAAGCGGGCATTCCGTTCGGCTACGGGTCCGGGTCGAGAGTCCCATGACACCACAGGCCCATGTGAAGAACATTCACATTTTTTCGGAAAAAAATCCCAGACCGGTTATTGCCCGCTTCTCGCTGGGGCCGCGGGCCGGACGGGCCGAGGTCCACACCCGGATTCGACTGGCCGGCACCCAGCGGGTTGTTGCGGTTGCGGTCATGAACGACGGCACGGCCTGGATGGCCGGCGCGGAAGTCGTTGTCACCGCCGCGGCCTGTGTCGAGGGAAGCTGAGCGGACGGCATGTGGCATGGCCAAGGCGAGGATCAAAGTCCCTGAGGTTGTCAAGCGCGGAGCGGTCTTTGAGGTGCGTTTGCTCATCCGCCATCCTATGGAGACGGGCTTCCGGTATAACAACGTGGGCCAGAAAATTCCCAAAAACATCGTGCATACCGTCCGGTGCATGTACAACGGGGCGGAGGTTTTCCACGCGGAACTCTTTCCCGGCATTGCCGCCAATCCGTATTTCTCGTTTTTTACCACAGCCGAAGGGTCGGGTGAGTTGGAGTGTGTGTGGACAGACGACGCCGGAGTCACGACATCCGAGCGCGCAGCGCTCACGGTCAGCGAATGAGACAGGCGCTTGTCCTGCGCCATATGCAACGGCTCTTCGTCCTGCTGGCAGGACTGCTGGCAGCTCCTGCCCTGGTGAGCGCAGCCCCAATCCCGACACGCGGTGTGGCCTGGGCTCAGGCGTGTGCGGCCTGTCATGGCCCTGACGGGCAGAGTCAGGGCGCCATTCCCGCGCTTAACAAGCTGTCACCCGAGGACTTCAGAGCGGCCATGCGGGCGTTTCGGACCGAAGAGCGTCAGGGGACGGTGATGAATCAGATTGCCAAAGGGCTGAGTGAGGCGGACGTTGAGGCCGTGGTGGCGTATTTTGCAAGAGTGCAGGCACGTTGAGCAATGTAGGGGCAACCCCCCGTGGTTGCCCCCGCGACGCTTGACCTGCAACGTTTGACGTTTGACTGATGCCTTCATATCTCACTCGCCGTCAATTCTTCAGCCTGGCCGGAAGCCTCCCTTTCGCTCGCCTACTGACCGGCCGGGCACGGGCGAGCACACAGGCCAGGGTCGTCGTTGTCGGTGGCGGTTTTGGCGGGGCGGCCTGCGCAAAGTATTTACGTCTGGCCGGCCCAAGCCTTGACGTTACGCTGGTAACCCCGCAACGTCAGTTTGTCACCTGTCCATTCAGCAACGCGGCCCTGGTCGGTCTGCGTCCGCTCGCCTCGTTGACCTATACCTATCAACGGCTCCGGGAATGCTATGGCGTACAGATTGTCCATGCCCAAGCGCGGGAGATCGATCCGATCGCGCAGAGAATCACGCTCAGTGATGGTAGTACATTGGCCTATGACAAACTTGTTTTATCCCCCGGTGTTGAACTGCGCTGGGACGTAATAGAAGGTTACGACGCCGAAGCCAGTACGGTGTTCCCGCACGCCTGGCAGGCCGGTTCGCAAACGCTGCTGCTACGACGCCAACTGGAAGCCATGGAAGACGGCGGGCTGGTGGTGATGAGCGCACCGGAGACGCCCTACCGCTGTCCGCCGGGACCGTATGAACGGGCCAGCTTGATTGCCCACTATCTCAAAACCCACAAGCCAAAATCAAAAGTACTGCTGCTTGACGCCAAGGACAGCTTTACCAAGGACAGACTGTTTCTGGCCGCGTGGAAGCGGCTGTATCCGAACCTGCTCGAATGGGTGCCCGGCGCGCAGGGCGGACGGGTCACCCAGGTCGATACCCGCACCGGCATCGTCCGCACGGAGTTTGACGAATATACACCCGCAGTAGCGAACATTGTTGCCCCGCAACGCGCGGCAGCGATTGCGCGGGCGGGCGGCCTCGACGCTGGCATGGGCTGGTGCTCCGTGCACGGCGGCACATTCGAATCTCGCGTGCACGCCAACATTCATATTATTGGCGACGCGGCAATCGCTAGTCCCATGCCCAAATCCGCCTTTAGCGCCAATAATCAGGCCAAGGTCTGCGCCGCGGCCATTGTAGCCCTGCTCCGGGGTGAGCCGGTTGCACGACCGGTATTGATGAATACCTGTTACAGCCTGGTTGCGCCCGACTACGGCATCTCTATCAGTGCGGTGTATGCCGTTGAAAACGACACGATACAGGTTGTCCCAGGGTCGAGCGGTACAAGTCCGCTTGACGCGTCGGAGACAACCCGTGCGCTCGAAGCGGCCTACACCCGCTCGTGGTACGCAAATATTACAGCCGATACGTTTGGGTGAAGGCGACGCGACAATGTACGGAAGCTATTGGACAGCTTTTGTCATTCAGGTGTGGATCGGGCTTCTTGTGCTGAGCGCTCCTTACGCTCAGGGGAATCAGCAGGACGACGGTCCGCAGACCCGGCCTGAAGAGATTCCCACCGCGTTGACCGACCGGCCCGGCAACGCGGAACGGGGACGGCGCATTATACTCGACCGGGAACGCGGCGATTGCGTAGTGTGCCATGCCTTGCCGCAAAGAGCAAACCTGTCTTCCAATAAGCAGGCAGATGTTGACAGGTTTGCTCTTTTGCCCGAACGCCGCTTCCACGGCACGGTAGGACTGCCTTTGGACAACATCGGGAAGCGCTATACCGCGGCTGAGTTGCGCCTCCAACTGCTGGACCCCAAAGCGCTGAACCCGCACTCCATCATGCCGGCGTATCATACGGTGGCGGGCCTGCATTCCGTACTCGAAGCCTACCGGGGCAAGCCGATCCTCACTGCACAGGAAATCGAAGATGTCGTGGCGTATCTCCTAACGCTTCGCAATGAAGCTTCACAGGCTACAAAGGCCGGCCAAACTCCAAGCAGTTCACGGCACGAGACTTCCCCATACCGCGTCAAAGGCCGTCGCTCCGGCTATACCTATCTGTCGGAGGAACACCGACAGTTGCAGGATGATACGTTTGGCAATCCGGGGATGTTATGGGTCGAGCGTGGCCGCGCGTTATGGGACCGGACCCAAGGCGACAACCAACAGGCATGTGCCAGTTGTCATGGAGACGCGGCAACAAGCATGCGCGGGGTGCGTGTCCGCTATCCGCAATTCGATCCGCGCACAGAAAAACTCATCAACCTGGAGCAACGGATTAACCGCTGTCGTACGGAGCAGCTCCGGGCCGAAGCCTATCCGTATGAATCCGAAGCCCTGTTGGCGCTCAGTGCGTTTGTGGGTTCTCAGTCACACGGGATACCGCTGAGTGTGGACATCGAAGGGCCGGCCGCGCCGTTTTTCGAGGCGGGTAAAGCGTTCTTTATGCGCCGCCGCGGCCAACTCGATATGGCGTGCAGCCATTGCCACGACGAGTATGCCGGACAACGCCTGCGGGGTGAGGTCGTCAGCCAGGGACAGACCAACGGCTTCCCCGTCTATCGGCTAAGCTGGCAAACGCTGGGGTCAACGCACCGCATGTTTGCCTGGTGCAACACCGCGATCCGCGCCCAACCCCTGGCCTATGGGGCCAACGACTACGTGAATCTGGAATTGTATATGGCCTGGCGCGGCCGCGGCTTGCCGGTAGAAACACCGGGGGTGCGGCGGTGAAGGCACGATGGCGGATTACGCTGCGTTCATCCGACCGACGCTGACCGGGGGCGAGCCACCGAGGTTAAGATGCCGCCTCTCTCTTTACTTGCCAAGTATTTCTCCATTTCTTCAAACAGCCGTAGTTGTTCGGTTTCCTCAGCTTGGTAGAGGACTTCCCCTTTTGCAGAGATGACCTGAGCGACATAAGTGTCGAGGTTCTGTTCCACCTCCTCCAGGAATCTCTCCTCCCGGTCGAGATTGTTCATCTTGTGGGCTTCGCACAGCAGGCAACCCATGAGGATCACTTTTGCATCTCCGAGCGACACCTTTATGCCAGCCGACTTCAGTTTGGATACCTGATCCTTCGCCATATTGACCGCTGGACGTAACGGATAACTCACTCGGCCATTTCTCTTTACTTTCTTATCCTTACGACAGACAAGAATGAGGTCTAAGTGGATGGGAGATGCGGCCTGTTGCAGCGGCATTGAAACGGACATCTCGGCCTTTATCGGATATCCGCGCGTGCAGACAAGTCCGGCATGTCTGATTGCTCGGTGGACGGCGGTCCAGCCTTCGTGGCGGGCATGATGATAGCTAAAAACAAGCAAGCCCTTATCATTGAGGACACGGCTGCACTCGACGAAAACTGAGGTGAGTTTCCCAGTGAAGAGTGCAGGGTCGGTGTCTTGTACCTCCTCCGCACATCTCGTAGTTGTCGTGGCGGAAAATTCCAGGGCTTGATTGAGCCAATAGTAAAAGAAATCGGCAAGCTGGGAATAATGAACATTGTCAAAAAAGGGCGGGTCTGTAACGACGATATCGATGCTCTTATCAGGGATGTCGATACAACTGGAATCTCCCAGGGTGAGATAAGCTGTTTTCGGCTGTGAGGCGAACTGCGTAAAGCTATCCGTTATCTCTACAGAGAGAGGCTGATTGATACCCCTAACCTTCATACTTTTTGATGAATGAAGTCTAAGTTCAGACGGATCAGCTTTATAGGCAAGCGCCTTCTCAACGCGAGACCGGAACAAACCTGAAAACGCGCCGGAAGACTTGGGCGTTCCCCAGATATTCGCCTCAAGCGGCATCATCTCCGGCTTTAAGACATGGTGAGAGAACATATGCCGTACGGCCCCTGTACCTTCGCCCTTAAAAGAAGTGAACAGGTTGTTGAATTCTAAGGTTCCAGAGAAAAGACACGAAAAAAGGAGCTTCAAGTCTGGGTCTTCGATACCTTTGATTACCTCAATAAGATGCCTGATACAGACGAGTTGCCTATCGGAGAATAGCTCATGCCAATGCCGGTAGTTGTGGTTCAGCATCTGGTTGGTGTTGTAGCCGGGCTTAATGTCCACAACGGGGAAACTGCTTGAAATCGTAGCAAACTCTTCTGCTATTTGGCGCTCAATCTTCCCGTCGAATTCGTTCATTGGTTCATATAGTTTCTCCCCGTCCTCTGTCAGAATCATCTTTGCATAGCGCCGAGAGGGTAAAGGGCCTTCAAGAGACTTCATCCTATCGGTAAGGCGGAAAGCATGTTGACAGCCGTCACAACGGACTTCCGCTCCGCTGACATTCCCGTGCCGAGGGTTATACGTCAGCGAACATTCTGGACAACTGACGAATTCGGCATCGTAAACGGTAAAGTTCACAGCGCCACAGCCAGGACAGAGAGCACGCGCCGAAGAGTCCTTCTGAGGAGTCGCGTTTTTGGAGAAGATTCGTGTTTTGAAAAGGTCAATCTCTTTTCCACATTCCGGGCAAGAGACCACTTTAACAAGGAAATAGTATAAAACGATCGCAGGCTGACCAATCCTCGTTCTGGTTTGGAAGTAACTGAGAAGTCTCGGAGCAAGAGTCTGTTCCAAACATCGATATGTAGAGAGAACCTCAGCATCAGTATATCGGGAAAGTGCGGCGCGGCAGGCAAGATATGCGACTGGGTTGACGTCGCGCCCCGCAGCTTTACAGCCAAGTTTGACGGCTTCACCGACAGTAACCCCACTTCCCATAAAAGGATCGAAGACAACGGTATTCTCAAAGGTATTCTTCTTGTAAAAGCACTCCCAGAAATCCTCACTATCCCCTAACCACGAGCCGAGCAGTATTCCACGAAAGACCGAGCCGAGCCTTCGAGCCCACCACTTATGGAGATAATAGACAGGGCGATAAACCTCTTTCCGCCAGGATTCTCGCTCGGCTATGAGTGAGAGTTCCGCAAACGGAAAGTCGTTCTCTATAAGCTTTGGCATGAAATTATTCTGGTAGTTGGGGCATGGAGGCTATCCGCTCTCGTGGCTGTCGAGACTTACAGTCTCGAAAGATGTCTCGTCGAGCCGGTAGTTGACCGAGAGCGAGTGAGCGTCTCGTAGAGTTGTCTATCACGATATAGTGAAAAGAATTCTGATACTTATCATCCCTGACAATAAGGTCCGTGCAGAGGGCATCCCGTGCGGCGAGGGCAGCCAAATCGTGTTGCTTGACGACGAGTATATGGCGGAGGTGAAAGAAATTCAGTTTGTAATTGAGTGGATTCGGATACGTGTACATTCGTCGGTGTCGGACGGAACCTTCTCCATATGGACCGTGGTCGTACTCGCTTTGATTTGCGTACTTTGCGTCCTTGTGCAGATCAAAATCATAATTGAGAAAATCACCATCCATGAGGATAGAGGTGACTATCGAGGAACTATCGTTGCTCAGTAGGGCAAAGAGGTAGAAGCAGGGGACCTCCACGGTATCTCGTCCAACTTTGATAAGGGCTTTCCCACAGGGAAGACAGCTATTGTAATCGATTGTTAGTCCCCTGGGGTCCTTCCCGTTGGCCTGCTGAATAAGCTTCTTCACCTC
>JAJDZM010000148.1 GCA_022824615.1 Candidatus Binatia bacterium
CGCATCATCTGCTGCCCAGGATTGCCCTAATAGAAAAAAAGCACTGATGGCCGCCCCCGCTCCATAGGCTTTGCAATGCTTGGCTAAGCTCTTTAAGAAACGAAAGGCAAAACAAAAAACCGACATGATTTATCTCCTACGTTAGAGGGAAATTAGTTGCCGTGAGTCCTGCGGCTCTGGCATCATTGTTAGGAACTTGCCAATGGGTTCCTACTCCAGCCCCTTTATAGTATCCTGCCATAGTACTTTCCCGCGATGACTCCTCTTTCCTTCATGGCACCTATACCAGAAAATTAGGTAGAAGCCAGGAATCCTCATTCCTTTGGAATGAGGATTCCAAGCGGTTTACCCAGACGAGGCAGACGAGTAGCATTGGTGGCATTGTCCACTCCATTATCTCCGATAAAACGGTGGACAAGAACATAGCAGACGACACTCGCGCAGGACGGGAGCTATGCATTCATGCTGGCTGCGATTCCGCTCAATCTGCCCGGCGGGGTTGGCTCCCCGGCAAATGCCTATGCCATAAAATAAAAGCCGCCCGGCGCGGTTGCCCGGAGAGGACTGTGACGACGTGAATCGGACGCTCTTTCCCTGCGCCCCCCCGACCTTCCTGCTCTCCCTGGTCTACGTAGACTTTCTGGCTGTCCTGCTTGCTCTCGGTCTTGGCTTTGCCTGGCATCAGAACCCCACCGCGTATACCGGTGAAGGCGACCCGATCACATGGCTGTCGTTTGCGCATCTACTCGTGACCGGCAGTCTTGCTGGCGGTGTATTCTACTGTCGGACGGGTGGCCGTTTAGACCCGGTGGCGTGGCGTCAGCCGGCTTTTGTCTGGCTGCTGATTGCCCTTGGATTTCTTTTCCTGGCAGTCGACGAAGTCGCCAAGATCCATGAATCCCTGGACCGTTTTGTGCACCGGCTCCTGCAACGCCCGGAGACCGCCCTAACTGACCGACTCGATGACGCGATTTTGCTGGGGTATGGGCTGGTCGGAGTGGCTGTGCTGTACGCCTACCGCTCCGAACTTATCTCTTATCGAACGGTCCTCCCCCTGGTGGTATGCGGATTTGTCCTGTTCCTCTTTATGGGGTTGCTTGACGCTCTGGTGAATCGTCCCGATGTGTTTCTCTTCATGGGCATCAGTCAGGAGGGAAGTGCCAGCCTGGGAAAATGGCTCGGCGGTGTTGAGGAAGGCTTGAAAATTCTGGCTGAAGCGGCCTTCCTGGGCACAGCCTACACCTGCCTCTTCCTCACAGCGGAGGCCGATTGCGGAGGGAATCACGATTGACAAAGCCAGCCTTCCCAGAGTAGCTTTCTCTTGATGGGAAGGGCTCACGCCCCCGCTCTATGAGCGGAGCGAGAGGGGTGGACTCGAAGAGTGAGCATGCGTTTCAGATTCCTGGAGAGTAGGCTAAGGAGGGTATTATGAAGACTCGATTTCTCAGAGGGCTTGCTGTTGGGGGGCAGACGATACTGCTCGTTGCCGGACTGTTACTCTTACCGCTTTTTTCTCAACCTGGGCAGGCTTCGCAGGAGCTGCTCGATATGCAACAAAACCACGGTCAGTGGGTAACCTCGGGCCGGGACTACGCCCTCACTCGCTATAGCAGCCTGGACCAGATTTCCACGCAGAACGCGAAGGACCTGCGGGTCGCCTGGACGTTTTCGACCGGCGTCCTGCGCGGACACGAAGGCACGCCGCTGGTTATCGGCGACACCATGTATATTGTGACTCCCTTTCCCAATATCGTGTATGCCATTGATCTGGCGGACCCAAATCATGCCATTAAGTGGAAATATGCGCCTGTCCAAAGCGAGGACGCCATTCCGATCGCCTGTTGCGATGTGGTGAATCGGGGCGCGGCCTATGCCGCGGGCAAGATATTTTTTAATCAGCTCGACGCGCACACGATTGCCCTTGATGCTGAGACCGGGAAAGAGCTGTGGAAGGTCAAGCAGGGCGACATCAAACAGGGCCAGACCATTACCATGGTGCCGCTGGTTGTACGCGACAAGGTCATCACTGGCATAAGCGGAGGTGAGTTTGGCGTGCGCGGGTTTGTCACCGCCAATCACATCGACACGGGTGAGCAGGTCTGGCGCGCGTACAGCACCGGACCGGATTCCGAGGTGTTGATTGGCGAAGATTTTTCCTCCCCGTATGACTCGCACCAAGGCAAGGATCTGGGAGTCTCAACCTGGAAAGGCGAAGAGTGGAAGCGGGGCGGTGGTACGACCTGGGGCTGGTATAGCTACGACCCCGAACTTGACCTGTTCTACTATGGGACCGGGAATCCGGGTGCCTGGAATCCTGATCAGCGGCCGGGTGATAATAAATGGTCCATGACATTGTTTGCTCGCAACCCGGACACGGGCCAGGCCAAGTGGGCGTATCAAATGACCCCACACGACGCCTGGGACTATGACGGGATTAACGAAAACGTCTTGATTGACCTGCCGGCCAATGGGGATGGAAAAGTCCAGAAAGTCTTGGTTCACTTTGACCGGAACGGCTTCGCCTACAAGGTTGACCGGACTTCGGGCAAGGTTCTGGCCGCGGATAAATTTGGCGAAGTGAACTGGGCCAAAGAGATTAACCTCGAAACCGGTCTGCCCGTCGAAAACCCGGACAAGCGGACCAAAGAAGGGGTGAATACGGAAGGTATCTGCCCTGGTGCCATGGGCACCAAGGACCAACAGCCCGTGTCGTATTCACCCAGAACCAAGCTTTTTTATGTGCCGACCAACCATCTGTGCATGGATTACGAGGGGACGAAAGTCCGCTATATTGCTGGCGTGCCCTACGTTGGCGCTATTGTCAAAATGTTCCCCGGACCTGGCGGGCACAGAGGGGAATTCATTGCCTGGGATCCGGTTGCCGGTGAAAAAAAATGGGGTATTAAGGAAAAATGGTCGGCCTGGAGCGGGGCGCTTTCGACCGGCGGTGATGTGGTGTTTTACGGGACCATGGACGGCTGGTTCAAAGCGGTCCACGCCTCGACTGGCGAAGAACTGTGGAAGTTCAAAGCCGGCTCGGGCATTATCGGCGCGCCCATGACCTATCTTGGACCGGACGGCAAGCAGTACGTAGCGATCATGTCCGGGATCGGCGGTTGGTCCGGCCTCGTCGTCGCCGGCGACCTGTCAACGGATGATCCTACCGCAGCCCTTGGCGCGGTCGGCGCCTTTGCCGATCTCGGAAAAGATACGAATAAAGGTGGGATGCTCTACGTCTTTGCGCTTGAGTAAATGGGCGCTCTTGACCCGTTGTAAAGCCTCTTATGCTCAACCAAACTGAGGGGGGACGACGAGCTGCCCCCCACGCTTCCGCCTGTCTTGCCCTCCTCCTGCTCCTGTCTGCCTCGCTCTTCTTGGTTGTCGCCTGGGCAACCGAGACTGCGGAGGCGACCAAATCGTTTCGTGTCTGCGCGGACCCTAATAATTTGCCGTTTTCCAACCGGCAGCAAGAAGGGTTTGAGAATAAAATCGCCGAAGTCCTGGCTCGTGGATTGGGCCAAGCAGTTACCTATACGTGGTGGCCCCAGCGTCGGGGCTTCCTGCGCAGCACGCTTAACGCTGGTCAGTGTGACGTGGTCATGGGTCTGCCGGTCGCCATTGATATGGTCTTAACGACGCAGCCGTATTACCGTTCGGTCTACGCTTTTGTCTATCCCGAAGATACGCCATACGACCTCTCCTCTTTTGATGACCCCGTCCTCAAAGAATTGAAAATCGGCGTGCACCTGATCGGTGATGACTATACCAACAGTCCGCCGGCCCATGCGCTGAGCAAGCGCGGGATTGTGGATAATGTGGTCGGCTACAGCGTCTTCGGCAATTATGCCGATCCTAATCCGCCGGGAAAAATCATCGAGGCCGTCGCCAACAACGAGATTGATGCGGCTATTGTGTGGGGACCGATTGGCGGCTATTTCGCCCAACGGCAAGCCGTCTCACTCCGTGTGGTGCCCGTAGTGTCCGAGGACGAGTCACCCTCCCTCCTCCTTGCCTACGATATTGCGCTCGGCGTCCGCAGAAGCGACGAGGCGCTGAAAAACACGCTCAATGGCCTGTTGACGCAGCACGCAGCAGAAATCCAGCAGATCTTGGTCGACTACGGTATTCCCGGTATTGCCCCCCACCCGACCGGGTCTCCCGGTCCTCAACAAGACACGGGAGCGTCCGACCCACAAGCGTCCCAAGCTTCCGACGAGCAGCCGACTGCGTCTCGTGGTGAGGCTGGACAAGCAGCGGCCAACGGACTGGTAAAGCTCAATCCGTATACGGGCAATCCAGAGGCGATCATCGAGGGCGAAGAGCTCTACAAGCTCCTGAATTGCTATAGCTGTCACGGCTTACGTGGCGGAGGAGGCATGGGGCCCGACTTAACGGATGAAGAATGGAAAGAGGGTACAGGTGATGACACCCGGGTGATGGACCAGGTTATGACCGGGCGCAATAAAATGCCCGGTTACGATGGGGTGATCACCGAGGAGGAAGCCTGGAAAGTCATCGCCTATGTTCGCACCCTGTATAAGGGAAACCCATCGACCATCGAGTGGTAAGGGAGGCTGAAGCTTCGCCAGCTTCCCATGATAAACCAGAAGAAGCCGGGGACAGGGGAGCCTGCCTATGTCGTGCCCGAATTGTGGGCAAGCCAATCGGACGGGAGCAAAGTTTTGTGACGAATGTGGAACGCCTCTCCTTGTCCGTCCGGTTGATGAGTCCGCCCCTGTGCCGTCAGCTCGGTCAACACCAGAGCCACATCGGTCACCCGCGCCTGCGCCGGCGCACGCGCCTACCGGACGGCGGCAGTTGACCGTCATGTTCTGCGACATTGTGGGATCAACGGCCCTTGCCGGCCGACTTGATCCCGAGGAGTGGCGGGATATCGTTCGGACGTATCAAGAGACCTGTGCTGGCGTCATTCAACGTTTTGGTGGCTATATCGCCCAATATCTTGGCGATGGGATCTTGGTCTATTTCGGCTATCCGATCGCCCATGAGGATGCCGCAGTACGGGCCGTGAAAACAGGCTTGGGTATTCTTGCTCAGCTGAATCAAATGAACAACCAGCTCCGGCAGACCGAGCGTCAGTCGTCTTTCCGTCTGAGTACAAAAGACACGCCGCGGATTCGGCTACGAATCGGCATTCACACCGGACAGGTGGTGGTGGGCGACATGGGTGCCGGTGAGCGGCGCGAGCACCTCGCACTCGGTGACACCCCTAATATTGCGGCGCGCCTTCAGGCTATTGCCAAGGCCGATACGGTTGTGATGAGTGCCGCAGTCTACCGACTCGTTGAAGGTTTTTTTGAGTGTCAGACGCTTGGGCCACACGCGCTCAAAGGTAAGGCGACACCCATCTCGGTCTACCAGGTCATTGGGGAAGAAGGCGCGCAGAGCCGGTTTGAGGTGGCGCTTGAAGCCGGTTTGTCTCCTCTGGTTGGACGAACGGAAGAACTCGCGTTCTTGCAGCAACAGTGGGAGGCGGCCAAGGTCCAAGCGGGACAAGTCGTGCTGCTGGGTGGCGAGCCGGGTATTGGCAAGTCCCGCCTGGTCCAGGAACTCAAGGAGCAGGTCGCCAAGGCGGGCGAGGCACGCCGAGAATTCCGCTGTTCGTCCTATGCGCGCAACACGGCCTTTTACTCGGTGATTGACCATCTCCAACGCTGGTTGCAGTTTCAAGGCGATGAACCCGCAGATGAAAAATTTCGCCGTTTAGAGACCGTCCTGGAAGGTTATCGCCATTTGCCGGAGGGGAGTATAGCCCTCTTTGCCTCCTTATTGTCCCTACCGTTGCCTGAACGCTTTGCTCCGCTCAAGCTGAGTCCAGAGCGACAGCGACAAAAGACGCAGGAAGCCTTGGTCGCCTGGCTGGCCGAAGAAGCAGAAGAGCGGCTCCTCCTCATCGTTTGGGAAGATCTGCATTGGGTCGATCCTTCGACGCTCGATCTGGTGCAGATGCTTATTGAGCGGATTGCTCCGCTTCACCTCTTTGTCCTCCTGGTTTTTCGTTCGTCGGAATTTACTCCTCCCTGGCCCTCGCGACCACCCGTCCACTTGCTGACCCTGAATCGTCTGGAGCGTCAATCGATTGAGGATCTCATTGCTCATGTCGCCCAAGGCCAACGGCTGCCTCAACACCTGGTGGAACATATCGCGGCGCAGACCGATGGCGTTCCACTCTTTGTTGAAGAGCTGACGAAAACCATTATCGAGGCTGGCGTGCCTGAAAACGGAGGGGAAGGGGCTCCCCACACGATTCCTGCCACGCTTCAGGATTCATTAATGGCTCGGCTTGACCAGCTCAGCAGGACCGCCCGGGACGTCGCCCAAATCGGCGCCGTCCTCGGCCGCGCCTTTTCGTATGCCCTGATCCGGGCGGTCTGGCCGTCCGATGAGCAGCGGCTCACGCGGGGGCTGGCGCAACTCGTAGAGGCCGAGTTGATCTTTCAAAAAGGGATGCTGCCCCAGGCCCGCTGGGTCTTCAAGCATGCTATGCTCCAAGACACGGCGTATCAGTCTGTGCTCAAGAGCAGACGCCAGCAGATTCATCACCAGGTCGCCGATGTTCTCGTCAAGCAGTTCTCCGATATCAGACACCAGCAACCGGAATTAGTCGCCCACCACTACACCGAAGCCGGCTTGCTCGATCAGGCTATTGGATTCTGGCAGTACGCTGGAGAGCAGGCCGTGCAACGCTCGGCGCACCGTGAGGGCATCGGCCATTTTCTCAAGGGGCTGGCGCTTCTCAACGAACTGCCGGAGACGCCCGACCGGACCCACCGGGAGTTGACCATCCAGACCCGCCTGGGTCCAAGTCTTATGGCGACCAAGGGCTACGCCGCCCCGGAGGTAGAACGCGCGTATGCCCGCGCGCAGGAGCTGTGTCAGCAGCTTGGAGAAACTCCGCATTCTTTTCAGGTGCTCCGCGGCCTGTGGGTCGTCCACGAGATGCGGGCCGAACTCAGAACGGCTCGGAAGCTGGGTGAGCAATTACTCGCTCTGGCTCAACACCTGGATGATCCCGATCTGCTTATAGAGGTGCATCGAGCCTTGGGTAATACCTTGTTGTGGATCGGTGAGTTTGCCCATGCGCGAGAGCACCTGCAAAAAGCCCTGGCGTTGCATAACCCGGAACAGCATAAAGCCTTGGCGTTTCAATACGGTACAGACCCACGGACCGTCTGCTTGTTATATGAGACGCTGGCCCTATGGGTTCTGGGCTATCCGGAACAGGCCCTGCAGCAGAGTCGGGAAGCGCTGGCACGGGCGGAAGAGGGGCCCCACCAGCATAGTCTCAGTCTTGCGGCTGCTTTGAGTTGGACTGGCCTGCTGCATCAACTTCGCGGCGAAGTAGAGGTGACCTATGAGCGTGCCGTAGCCGGAATTGCCCTTGCGCAGCGGTGCGGGTTCCCCGATTGGGAGATGATCGGGACGATCTTCCGAGACTGGGCCACGGCCGCGCAATCGCACAACGAAATGCCTGTTGAGCAATTGCAAAAGGTGATAACCGCTTGGTGTGCCTCTGGAGCGGAGCTCCTCCGCCCCTACTTCCTCGGGCTTTTGGCCGAGCAGTACGGAAAGATCGGACGGAGTGAAAAGGGTTTAGCCCTCCTTGATGAGGCGCTGGCAGTCGTCAACACCAGCGCGGAGCGTTTCTCGGAAGCGGAGCTGTACCGATTGCGGGGAGAGTTGCTGCTGGTGCGGGATGCAAACAGGCTCCCCGCGCAGACGGGCACTCCCAGGTCAAACAGTGAGGCGGAAGGTTGTTTTCAAAAGGCCCTGTTTGTTGCCCGTCAACAAGGTGCCAAGTCGTGGGAGTTGCGCGCTGCGACGAGCCTGGCCCAGCAGTGGTGCAAACAGGACAAACAAGAGAGTGCACGGCGGGTGCTGACAGAGACCACCGATTGGTTTACTGAAGGGCGTGAAACGCGGGACTTTCAGGCTGCCCAAGCCCTGCTTGCCGAATTGGTATAACGATTGAGAGGCAATACACCACAATGCAAAAGACACTGGGTATACTGAGCACACTGCTGCTGGGAGTCGGGATTACCGCTCACGCCGTCATGGCACAGGCAATCAAAGAGGAAGACTTGGGAGCACGGGAAATCCAAGAGAGCCAAACGGGAGATTCAGGAGGACAGGAAATCCAAGAAGGGCAAGCGGAGGCAGAAGGTATGCCGCAGGTTGCGCCGGAGGAAACGCCGGCCGAAGCCTTTAGTGCCCGGGTCTATGCGCAGTTACCCGATACCCCGGAGGGCATCGGGGTGGACAGCCAAGGCAACCTGTATGCCTCGCTGTTCAATACCGGTGAGATCGTGCAGCTCAAAGAGGACGGGCAATACGTTCACATTGCCTGGGTTCCCGCCGAAGCCGACAGCGGGAAGGGTCACGTTCTTGGTCTTGCCTCGGACAAAGATGACAACTTATATGTGGCCTATAAGGCCCGCTCCAAGTACGACCGGGTCGGCGACCCACGCCACCCTGCCTGTCGGGATGCAACCGATGTGACGAGTGGGGTCTATCGGATTGATGCCGAAACACGCGAGGTCACGCCCGTGGCCACCCGCGGGGATGGCTGGCCGTTTTGCTTTCCCGACGATGTGGCCATTGACGATGTGGGGAATATCTATTTGGCCGATTTGACCTATGCGGGGATTTGGAAAATTACGCTGGACGGGAGAGTCGCCTTGTGGTCAGAGCACCCGCTACTTCACTGGTCGGCGACGCCATATTCCGGTTTCCCGCTTGGGGTGAATGTCCTTGCCCTTGATGCGGGGCAGCGAAATATTTATGCGGCCACCAGCGGCGACCCGCTCGTGCTGCGGATTCCGATTCAGTCGGATGGCAGTGCGGGCGAGCCGATTGTCGTATCCCGCGGCCATAGCCTCCTCGATGGCATTGCCTTAGACGAAGAGGGGAATATCTACGTTTCAGAGATTTTTCGGAACGAGATTATTGGCCTGTCCCCCGACGGCAGGCGGCGAGTGGTGGTTGCGAATAAGCAATCCGCGCCGCTGGACGGCAATGCCAGCCTGGTGATCCATGCCGGTGTACTCTATGTGGCGAATCTGGGTTTTGCTCATTCGCGGTGGCAGGACGCGGACAGGACGGTGGTTGCTATTCAGGGGTTTCCGCGGCCGTCTCAGTCACCGGGGAATTAGAACTCATATCCAGCAGAGTGTTGCCTGAAAAATCAAAAGAAAAGGGGGCAGGAAAAGCCTGCCCCCTTTTTGGTTAGCACCTGAGAAGTATATATGGCTTAGTCTCTGCCGTGGCGCAGCAGGTGGCCTGGGGTTGCGCCGGTGCAGTTGCCGTCTTCAAAGGTAACGTCGCCGTTCACCATGATCCAGCGATAGCCTTCGGCGTACTGGACGCGCCGCCACTCGCCACCCGGAAAGTCGTGAACGACCTTTGGCTTCTCGGGGGTGAGCTTCAAGTTCTCAAGATCGTAGACGACCACATCCGCTCGGGCACCTTCTTGCAGGACGCCGCGATTCTGGAAGCCGGCGCACTGGGCAGGCATGCCGCTCAGGCGATAGTGAGCCTCTTCGAGGCTCATAAAGCCAGCGTCGCGCACCATCCACGTCAGCAGGTCGGTTGGATAAGCACCAATGGTGATGAACTTGGTATGCGCACCGCCGTCTGACACCCCGGCCATGCTGTACGGAGAAGACATCAGCTCGGATACATATTCCTCACGGACGTTGCGAGCGGGAGTATAGAATTCGGTCTCCAGATTTTCCTCAACCGCAATATCGAACATCGCGTCTATAACGTGCTTGTTCTCCATCTGGGCGACTTCTTCGACCGTCTTGCCAATGAACTTTTCGAACTTCTTGCTCTTCACGGTTTCAACCGTGAAGTCTTTGAGCGAGCCGGTCACGACCGGCGTATGTCCGGTATCATATTCTGCGACCAAAGCCTGGCGAATGGCAGGATTTTTGAGCTTTTCAAGCCGTTCGGCTGGCGTGCCCATGGTCACTTCACGCAGGACATCATTGCCGTCGAACAATCCTGACATATCGGCAAAACTGAAGTACAGCCCTTGACGGAATGTCGCGGTCTGGTTGTAGATCTTGCGCCCGGCTTTGTTGGTCTTTTCCATCCAACGCAGGATACGGCGATGGATACTCGGCCGGTCGTCACGCGTCGCCGTGGCGTTAAACAGAATCGGTCGGCCACACTCGTCGGCCAAACGATCGTAGAATCTCATATCGGCTTCAAAGTCCGGGCTGGATTGGGTGAGCTGGATAAAGCCTTCTCCCCGTTCCTTCAATACCCGGCCAAAAGCGAGCACGTCCTCGTCAGCCATGGTGTCCGTCACCATCGGTGTTCCGTCGTAGTCGCGCTGGACAGAAACAAAGCCATCTCCCAAACGCTGGGCCGAGAATCCACAGCCACCTACATCCAGGGATTCACTCAGAATCTGGCACATGGTCTCTTTCTCTTTGTCTGTGGCCGGACGACTCTTGGCCGCTTCGAGCCCCATGGTCCAGATCATAATCGGCGCAATGGGAACAAAGCTCAGGACGTTGATCCCTTTGGGCGTGCGGTCAAGAAAGTCCAGCCATTCGGGGAAGGTCTCCCATTCCCATTTCATGCCGGCTTTCATGGACTCGTACGGAATAGCTTCGACGCGAGACATGGTCAGCATGGCACGATCACGCATCTCAGGTTTCACCGGCGCGAAACCAAATCCACAGTTGCCGAGCACGATCGAGGTGACCCCGTGCCAGCCAGACAGCGTGACATAGGGATCCCAGTTAATCTGGGCATCGTAGTGAGTATGGAGATCGATAAAGCCCGGCGCAACGACCAGGCCATTCGCGTCCAGCGTTTTGGCCGCATCGCTCGGATTGAGCTTGCCATTCGGCTCGATCTTCGCAATTTTGCCGTCTTTAATGCCAACGTCCCCCATAAAGCGAGGAGTGCGGGAACCATCAACAATGGTACCGCCTTGGATAAGTACGTCATATTCAGCCATAGCTGTCCTCCCTTATCGGTCGAAAAAATTGAACGTTCACTCAGTCTCCACCGAACCATGCCATAGGCCGACTATGGCTGTCAACACGACATTGCCCATTCTTTGGAGGGTGGCATACCAGGTGCAGACACGAGGGGGCAGCCCGGCAATAAGGCCAGTAAAACAGGATGAGAAGAGGAACAACTGACTGCCGTGTTGCTTACTCAAGCGGAAGCGTTAATAATATAGATATTCTAGGCCTGTTTGCGGCCAGTGCGAGGTAGAAGGAGGGGGAGAGATGGGTAAAGTGGATGCACGAAGAGCCGGTGTCGTTCTGGGTCTGATATTGAGCATGGGCCTGACGACCATTTGGGTTCAGGCACAAGAGCAACAACCGGGAGACGCCGTCGCGGCGGCTGAAGCTGCCGCGCCACCGTCCGGCCAGGAGGCGATGGAAGCCGCTGAGCAGACGGGGCAAGCGGAACAAGAACAACAACCGCCAGTCCTGACGTTGGCCCTGGCCGAGCAGTTTCTGGACGCTGCCAAGGCAGAAGCACTCAAACAGGGCTGGACCATGAGCTTTGCCGTCGTCGATGTGAATGGACGCCAGGTGGCGCTCATCCGTATGGATGGAGCCCGTTGGATGACGACCCAGGTAGCCCAGGCAAAAGCCTTTACTGCGGCAACGTTTCGGCGTCCGTCAGCGGCGGTGGAAGAGCTGGCAGAGCAACGCCCGGACTTATTTCAGAGTCTGACTCAGCTGATTAATGAACCCATGCTGCTCGCCGGTGGAGGCCTGCCGATTATTATTGATGGCACCTTGCTCGGCGGCGTTGGGGCGAGTGGCGGTACTGAGGCTGAGGACATAGACTGTGCCCAAGTTGGTCTGGACGCCATAGGGGCGGAGTAAGCTTCAAGAGGAGCGGACTTTTACGTCTGCCCGCTCCTCTTGCAATAAGAATACCGAGGTCGAGTCACGCTCGCCCCAGCCGCGGGCGAGGGCTTCGATGAACTCCTGCTCCAACAGGTTGGCCATCTTCATTGGTACATGAAACTCCCGGCCCAGGCTTGTAGCGAGCCCAATATCCTTGCGGGCGAGACGCAAGGCAAAGCGGACGGTATCGAAATCGCCCTTGAAGATGCGTTGTGGCAGGGTGTGGTTCAGGGTGAGTCCTTGGCCCATAGCACCGTCTGCAATGGCGCGGCGGAGCGCCTCGGGTGCAACCCCAGCCTTCACGCCGACAGTCAGTCCCTCCGCCAGGAGGGCGCGAAACCCGTTGCTGACCATATTATGGACAATCTTGGCAATCAGACCACAGCCAATACCGCCGATGTAGGAGACCTTATTGCCAATCGCGTCGAGGACCGGTTTGACCCGCTCATAGATGGCGGGGTCACCGCCGACCATGACCGCCAGCGTGGCGGCTTGGGCGCCGACCGGCCCACCGCTGACGGGGGCATCAAGGACATGGACGTTTTGCTCCTGGTAGGCGACGTGAATCTCTCGAATGAGTGTCGGCGAACTGGTCGAGAGATCGATATAGACGGAGTTGGGATACGACCCGCTCAGGATTCCTTCTTCTCCTAAAGCGACCGCTTCCACCTCAGTCGGGCCTGGCAGCGAGGTGAAGGTCACCTCACTCGCAGCCGCAACGGCCTTAGGACTGTTGGCCCACTTGGCCCCGTGTTCAAGCTGGGTCTGCGCGGCTTCTTGACGCAGGTCGTGTACGGTCACCTCGTGTCCAGCCGCAATGATATGTGAGGCCATCGGGCCGCCCATATTCCCCAAGCCGATAAATCCCACTCGCATGTCCTTGCCTCCGTTTGCAATTCCCAGACTAGGCTTTCGGTGCTCGTACGGTTACGCCAGCACGTTCTTCTTGCAGCGCGAACGGAGCGGTCGAGTCGCGCTCTGCCCAGCCACGCGCCAGACCTTCGATGAATTCCTGCTCCACGATACTGGCGACTTTGAGCGGTACTTCACACTCACGACCCAGTTCGGTGGCCAAGCCCAAGTCCTTGCGCGCCCCCCGCAGCGCGAAGCGAACCGTATCGTAGTCGCCTTTGAAGATGACTTCGGGAACCATATAGTTCAGCATCAAGCCCTGACCTACTGCCCCATCGGCAACCGCCTTGAGTAATGCCTCGGGTTCAACACCAGCTTTGACCCCAAGAGTGAACCCCTCGGCGAGTAGAGACTGGAAGCAGATGCCAATCATATTGTGAACGATTTTGGCAATCTCACCGCAGCCGATTCCGCCCAGGTAAGAGACCTTGTTGCCAATCGCGTCGAGGACCGGTTTGACCCGCTCATAGATGGCGGGGTCACCGCCGACCATGACCGCCAGCGTGGCGGCTTGAGCGCCGACCGGCCCACCGCTGACGGGCGCGTCTAATACGTGTACTTTTTTCTCTTGATATGCAGCTTGGATTGCTCGGATGAGGGTTGGTGAACTCGTTGACAGGTCTATGTAGACCGAGTCCGGTTGTGCGCCTTGGAGAATGCCGCCCTCGCCCAGTGCTACCGCCTCGACCTCTTTCGGGCCTGGCAGAGAAGTAAAAGTAATTTCACTGCTGGCGGCAACCGCGCGGGGGCTATCGACCCACTCGGCACCGCGCTGCAAGTGGGGTTGCGCTGCTTCGCGACGGACATCATAGACGGTGACGTCATGTCCGGCCGCGATGATATGCGAGGCCATCGGGCCGCCCATATTGCCGAGTCCAATAAATCCTATGCGCATGTGATTCCTCCTTTTTGCAAGAGGGAGGCCCGTCGTCTTCTCCGAGCCGCCTCCCAAATGCGCTTTAGTTAAGGTCCGGCAGTCAGGATTGCTTCGTCCCTACGAGACGGAATTTTGGTAACGTAATTTCTGGAGTGACATCATCAAAGGTGACTTCAACTCGCCGACCACAGCCAAGTGCATCATTCTCACACTCAACGACTTGGCTCATAATCTGGAGTCCTTCATCCAGATCGATAAGCGCGACGTTGTAGGGGATGTCGTCGGCAAAGCCGAGGTGCCATTGCTGATGGTAAATGCCATACGCGTAGATTGTGCCCTTGCCGCTGAGTTGAACCCAGTCCTGGTCCGGGCTGAGACAGTTCGTACAGGCCGGTCCGGGTGGCAGGTGGATATAGTCGCAGGCTGTGCACTGTTGGGCAACGAACTCATGACGTTTGGCGGCTTGCCAATACGGTTCGTTCCATTTTTCGATCACGGGCAAGGGCTTGTTGTAGTCGGGCATGGGCCTTTCTCCGGTTTAGCTTCGTAAAATCAATGCGCCGGCATGCTCACGCAAGCCGCCGGTGTATGTACACATGAGGCGTTCCACACCCTTGATCTGCCGCGCGCCGCATTCTCCTCGCAACTGTCGCACGGCGTCACAGGTGTTTTGCCAGCCAACCATATAGGTTTCAGACAATTGTCCACCGTTGACGTTCAGCGGTAGTTCGCCGCCCAGAGCGATCCGCCCGTCTTGAATCCAGCGGCCAGATTCGCCCCGTGGACAAAAGCCGTAATTTTCCAAGGCTGCGATCACGGCCGGGCTGTATGCGTCTTGGACATATAAGGCTTGCATGTCCTGTGGCGTGCAGCCAGCCATATCAAAGACCATCTTGGCGACCGCTTCCTGTTGAAAACTCTGCATCACCAGGTCGGGCGTTTCATACGCGCGAAAAGCCTCTTGGCGACCCATCCCTCGGATATAGACTGGTGGCTTTTTCAGATCTGCCGCGCGGTCCGCCGTTGTCAGGATAAAGGCGTGCCCGCCGTCGGTGATATAGCAATAGTCAAATAATCTGAGGGGCTCCACAATGTAACGGGCACTCATATAGTCGTTGAGCGTGATCGGTGTTTGCTGGACGGCTTTGGGGTTCAGCCTGGCATGCGCGCGCTGATTAATCGCAATCGTGGCGAGCTGCTCTTCGGTTGTCCCGTACAAATGCATGTGCCGCCGAAAGGCAAACGCGAACGGTCCGGATGGATTAAAGGCGCCGTAGGGGGCGTGTTCTTCGAGCAGGGCCCCACCGAATCTATTCCGATTCGTCTTCTGGTTCGTGCCGTATACCAGCAGGATGTACTGAGCCATGCCGGCGTTGAGCAGCAGGGCGGCGTGCTGAATCATATAACAGCCGGTTGCCCCTGATGCCTCGACCGCGCCACCGACCCTGGGATTGAGACCGAGCATCAGCCCAACTTTAAGATAATCGCCTTGCCTCCCGTAGCTGGGCTGCACAAATAAGCCGTCAATATCGTCTTTTTTTAGGCCGCAATCTTCTAACGCTGCCCGCGCCGCCTCTATGGCTAACTCGTCGCCAGTCTTGTCCGGGACTGCGCCTTGTTTGGTATCACCCACACCAACAATACAGACGGTGTCACACAGTTCCTGAAGCCCCATACGGTGGCCCTCCGGCTCGGAGCGTAGTCGAAGCCTGGGTGAGAGTGCAAGTCGTCTGCCGTCTGGACGCTTGACGAAAGCGGATACCGGCGGATAAGGCAGGAGAGGCAATCAGGAGGACGTGTTAATGAAAACGATGATTCAGATGGTTCCCTCAATGCCGGTACGCTCCAACGAAGAACGACGCCAGTTGCGACCCGTTGGACGCAACGTTGAACGCTATGCCCAGATCATTGACGGCATGGTCGATATCGTGAAAGCCGCAGATACGCTGGGCTATTGGGGCATGAGTTTTATTGAGCACCATTTCCACTCTGAGGGATTTGAAATGCTGCCCACTCCCGGATTGATGAACGCTTGGTTGGGCCCGTATGCCAAACAAATGCGGATGGGGCAGTTAGGCTATGTCATGGGCACGCAAAATCCTTTGCGCGTTGCGGAAGAGACCGCAGTGCTGGACCATATTCTCAAGGGTCGGTTCTTTGTCGGCTTTGCCCGCGGCTATCAAGCCCGGTGGGTCAGAACGCTCGGGCAGCAGTACAACACGCTGCCAACCCTGTCGAACCGCGAGTCTGAGCAACAGGCCACGGCCGACGATGTCAACCAGGAAATCTTTCGTGAGATGGTCACCATTGTCAAAAAAGCCTGGACCGAGCCGAGCTTTTCGTACAACGGCGAGTTCTTCAAAGTGCCGTTCCCGCACGAAGGCATCGAAGACTATCCGGCCTATCCGTGTGCCCGGGAGTATGGCGCGCCTGGAGAGATTGACGAGCACAACCGCGTCAGTCGGATCAGCGTGGTGCCGGCGCCCTACCAACGGCCACATCCACCCGTCTTTATTAGTTCATCAGGCAGTGCGGACTCGGCGCGTTGGTCGGGCGAGCAGGACTTTACTTGTTGCTATTTTGCGCCCATGGCCGGGGCACGTGTCCAGGACGTTGCCTACCGGG
Source organism: Candidatus Binatia bacterium (assembly GCA_022824615.1). Taxonomy (GTDB): domain Bacteria; phylum Desulfobacterota; class Binatia; order Bin18; family Bin18; genus Bin18. Next base: position 16,324 of record JAJDZM010000148.1, read on the forward strand.
AAGGCGCGGCCCAGCGCGGGCAGACACTCAGCCCCGGACAGGGGCAGGGCTTGTTGCGCTTCTTGTATGTCGGAAAGACGCGAGAGGCGGCCTACGAGAAAGTGGAAAAATGCATCGTGCCGTTTTTCTCGGAATTTGCCTCGCACTTCTTCCCGGTTTTACTCAGCGAAGGCAGTGGGTCCATGCTTGAGCGGGTGCTCAACACGGGGCTGATCGTGGCGGGCACGGTCGATGATGTCAAACGGCAGGTGGCCGAGGTCTACGAGGAGATTCCGTTCGAGTATTTTTCCCTGGTCGCCTACAACGGTCTCGAACCCCAAGACCAACTCCTCGAAGACATCGAGCTGTTCGCCACCAAGGTCGCCCCGGAGTTTGCGTAATACCCTTCAGGCCTCTTCGCTTCTAATTCAGTGAAGAAGGAAAAGCGTCACCATGCGACCTGTTTTTCGGCTTCTCCTTTGTATTGCCTTGTTGTGGGTCTGTGTAGGAGACCGCTCTGTTATGGCGGAAGACGCTGATCCTGTGGATTGTAGCTTCACCAGCTTCACCGATCTGGTGTTATCCACAGAACCAGAGCAGATTGCCGCGTGCCGAGTTGCCGCTGAAAGCGGAAACGCGAATGTGCAGTTTGCACTCGGTTTCAGGTACGATTGGGAAGGGAACTATGCCGAAGCGATGAAATGGTATCGCCGCGCCGCTAAACAAGGAGATGCTAAGGCGCAGATCCAACTCGGCTTCATGTACGAGCGGGGCAACGGCGTACCAGTGAATGAGGCTGAGGCAACGGCGTGGTTTCGTCTTGCTGCCGAGCAGGGAGACGCGGAGGGGCAATTCAAGCTGGGTCTCCAGTACTACTGGGGCGAGGGTGTTCTACAGGATTATACCCAGGCGGTAGCGTGGTATCACCGCGCCGCCGAACAGGGAGATGACGGGGCACAGTACAATCTCGGGATCGCATACTACAATGGTAAAGGCGTCCCACAGGATTACACTCTAGCCCATATGTGGTTCAATCTCGCTGGGACGAGCACATTTAATGAACTTGCGCGTGAAGCACGTGACAACGTTGCAAAGCAAATGACGCCAGCACAGCTTGCCGAAGCTCAGCGCTTGGCACGCGAGTGGACAGCGACGCATAGGACGAGGACGAAGTAGTCAGGCTTGACTATCCAGCCAGAAGGAAAAGGTAAATGGGAATCGATAAGGAGATAGTAGAAAAAGCAAATGAGATAATCAAAGAGCAAAATGTTTTGGGACCAGGGGCCGACAGTGTTATTCCTGATAATAAGGAGTTGGAAGAAGTAACCGTTGCCTGTAGATTCGCCGACGCCTATGACAGACAATGTGGAAAGAACATCACCAATATCCGTAGTAACGCTCAGGACCCCCCGGACTGTTTAGCAGAGGAAAACGGGAACATCCTCGGCATTGAAATCACTCGGATAGTAAAATCTGAGGTTTGGGAGGACAACAAGAAGGAATACTACAAAGCTAAGCGAAAGGGTGAGGGCAGGGAACTAACGAAAGAGGAATTTTTACAGCTTCAACAGGATAATCACCGCAGAAATTATGAGAAGTCACAATGGTCTAAAGATGAGCTAATTAACCGGTTACAGGAGGCAATAAGGAAGAAGGACCAGAAATTAGCACGGTGTGCTACGGACATGCGCGTGATACTTGTCATTTACACCGATGACCAAAACTTGCCAAAGGCTGACCTGGAAGCGTGGCTTGCCGACGCGGTTTTTTTAGCACAAAACCTCAAGGAAGTTTTCTTACAGGGACCGCACCAAGTTCAAAACAATAAGCAGATACGTCCTAACCCCGACGACCTTAATGCCTGGGAGAGAGCAGTTTGGGTAACACCAGATTATCCACTTTTTCGACTTCGACTCACTGATAATATCCGAGCTTCATAGCCCAGGCGTCTCCTTTGCCATATCTATATGTACGAACTATTACTCCTGTGGTCACGCGCTGCGACGGAGTAGCTCTGCTAACGCCTCACCCTGGCGTTCGAGGGCCCGGCCGACCTCAGACAGTGTTTGGGCCTGCCGCTCCGTGCTCTCCCGCAACGTCTCCGTCATGACGTCAATCTCCTTATCTCGCCGCCGGCCAGCCCGCTGTATCTGGGTCAGTCCCCATAGAATAGCGAGAACCCCAATGAGGCCGGTCATCGTCTGAATGAGGGTCAGCGTGTCGCCCAACTCCGTTGTGTCCTCCTTCTGTCCCTATCGCGATTAGAAGTGTATATAATTTTTTGCACAAACGTTGGGAGTTGAAAATCTTAAAAACAGGGAGGATCAGACTATGGTATATGAGATGCGTGTGTATACGCTGCAACCGGGGAAGGTGCCGGAGTTTCAGGCGCTCATAGAAAAAGAAGGACTGCCGGTCATCAGCAAATACTCCAAACTGGTCGGCTGGTGGTCAACCGAGGTCGGCCCGTTAAACGAGGTCGTCCACATTTGGGCCTATGAGGATATGAATCATCGAGCGCAAGCCCGCGCAGCCCAGGGAGCAGACCCTGCGATGCAAGCGTTCCGTCCCAAGGCCCAAGGCATGGTTGTCAGCCAGTACAACAAGATCCTGACCCCGGCCAGCTTCTCGCCCCTACAGTAATACTGAGAAGGGCCAGGGCCTCACCCTGGCCGCCTTACATGTAGCGCTGGAGAATGTGCCGCAGACGGTAGTCTGTCAGCACAGGTGGAGAAAAGTATTCAATCGGTGAGGCTGGCAATAAACCTGAGCGTTGCCGCTGCACATTCTTCCGGCAGCGCCGCCGCAAGATGATAGGCTGCGCTGGGTAAAACCAGAAGCTGCGAGTTGGGAATCCGCGTCTGCCAATCACGCACGGTTTCGACTGGAGCCAGCGCACTCTGGTCGCTGGTGATCACCAGGGTTGGAGCCTGGATCTGGGGCAGCAGGGCAGTGATGTCCATATTCCCGACATAGCGAAAGATGCCGGATATCACCTCGGGTGATGCCTTGCCCATGGCGCTAATCCACCACTCCTTCATCGCCGGGCTCACAGGGCCCAAACGACGATCCATTGTGCTACGCGCCCAGGCTTCGACCCCGTCCTGTTGAACCTGCGTGAGCCAGGCGTCCGGGTTGAGCGCGCTTTTGGAGAGCGTCGCCGGCCCACCAATGACGGTCAGGCTTTTGACCCGGTCGGGATAGTCATGCGCGAATTGCATGACGACGCTTCCACCCACACGCTGTCCCACCACGTGAACGGCCGTAATCTCCAGCCGATCGAGCAGAGTCCGGAGGTCTTGGGCAAAGCCCTGCAGAGACCAGCCATAGTCCGCTGGCGGAACAGAAGAGCGCCCGAAACCCCTCAGGTCCGGCCGCAGCACCCGAAATTGTCGGGCCAGACGTGGCACCCAGGCAAACCAAGCTTGGCTCGTATCGGCAACACCATGCACGAGCAGAATGGTTTCCGAGGCGATCCAGGGATCGGTAAAATCGTCGAGTTCGTAGTACAGATCGAGGGATTCATCGATACGCAGCGTTGGCATGCTATCCTCACGAATCAGGTCGATGGCCGCTACAAATTCTTGACCGCCTCTTCGATCATATCATCCAGCTCCACTGCTTTTCTTTTTTCCATCTCCGTCCGTTGCGCCAGGATGACACCCCACGAGTCGCCTTGGTAGCTGTGGAATTTGTCCGCATTCCATAGCTCGGCGCGTTTGAACGACTTGGGACAGTGGAAGTAGCATTCCTCGACGGTGACTTCGATGGCAAGCTGAGCTGGACGACCCCTGGCGCTGAGTTTTTCCAGGAGCTGTGGCTCGTCGGCAATACGAGCGCGACCGTTGATACGCATGGTCCATTCCTCGCCCGGAATGAGAAAGAGCAGGCCGACGTGCGGGTTCTCCAGAATATTGCTGATACTCTGAAACATTTTGTTACCGGCTCGATCCGGGAGGTAGAGGGTTTGCTTGTCTGCGATTTTGATAAAGCCCGGCGGGTCGCCCTTGGGCGAGGCGTCGCACCGCCCTTGAGTGTCTGCTGTCGAGACGATCACAAACGGACACTGCTCAAGAAACCGCGCGGCAGCCTCGTCGATATAGGGCAGCTTATGCTTGACGGCGAGTTGATCCGGGTCGCCAAAGCGCTCGGCCAATTCATGTGTACTCTGCGGGACACTCTGGGCCGTTGCTGTGCTCATAATCCCCTCCTTTTGTGTCAGCCAACTCCTGCGTACGATAGGGCAATTTGCAAGCAGATGCAAAGGATTGTACAAAGGCGGCGCGTACGGGGAAAGACGCCGGGAGGGAGACACGAAAGGGGGCCAAGAGAAGCATGCTGAGCCAGGAACAGTACCAGGAGTCTATTCGGCCGCTGGAAGAAAAAATCCTGCTCTTTTTGCGAACGTTTGAAGACGTTCAGGAGAATATGCACTTCGGGAAGATACCGGAGGCGCAGGGACGGGTGCGAGACACTCTTGGTGACTTTTTTGAAACCGCACTCTCCAGCGCTGCCAGCCTCGAACCGCCCGAAGAGCTCACCGGGTTTCACGCGGCCTTCGCTGCCGCGCTGACGCATCTCAACAATTGCAGCACGGCTTTTCTTGGCGGGGTGCCCGGGCCGAATTTTGGTGGGGCGTTTGTCAATAGCCGCTTCTCGCTGTGTCGAGGACTGGATCTGCTGTACAACCAACGCGCGCATCTCCCGACGCTCTCCCAATACTGGCTGCTGCCGGAGGCTGCGTCCCGGCGCGACGCCTTGGAGACGCGGGCTGACGGTGTGGCGGTGCCGGTCGGCATGATCCATCAGACGCAGACTCAGGAACATGCCGAGTACTCATTGTATATCCCGGAATACTATAGCCCTGACACAGACTGGCCGCTCATCGTCTGCCTCCACGGTGGGTATGGCCGGGGCGATGACTACATCTGGACCTGGCTGCGACCCGCCAAGAGCAAGGGCTATCTGCTGCTATCGCCTAAATCCCTAGGGCCGACGTGGTCCGTCCTGCAACCGCCGGTTGACAGCCGGTCAATCCGGGCCATGTTTGACACCGTGTGTGAGACCTACCAGGTTGATCGTTCGCGGGTATATCTGTCCGGTCTGTCTGATGGTGGAACCTATACCTATCTGCTGGGCCTGGACCAGGCCGAACTCTTTGCCGGGATAGCGCCCATTGCGGGTGAACTAAGCCCTGCCACCGATGGGATGCTGCGACAGAAGCGGGGTATCGATACGCCGATCCATGTGATTCACGGTGTGCATGACTTCATCTTTCCGGTCGAAGCCATTCGCTCATCGAATGAACTGCTCGAACACATCGGCTACAAGGTGAAGTACACCGAGCTGCCCGACTGGAGCCACGCTTTGACCTACACCATCAATGAAACCCTGGTGTTGCCGTGGTTTGAAAGTTTGGAACCGAAAGAACAAGGATAAAAGGGAGGAAACAATGTCTCAGGATATCGAAGCCCGTTTGCAGGCACTGGAAGCAAAGATTCAGGATTTGAGTGACCGTGAAGCCGTTCGCTCGCTACGGTTTCGTTATCACGAGTGCATCAACGGGGGGGAATTGGAAGCTATTCCCGATCTGTTCACTGAGGATGCTATCCTCAATTTTGACTATCTGGGTAAAGCTACCGGTCGGGCCGAGCTGACGAAGTTCTTTCAAGGAGTCGAAAGTCTGCTGTCCTTTGTGAAACAGTTTATGCATAACCATGCGGTTGAGGTGCAGGGGGATACGGGAAAGGGCTATGCCTACCTCGAAGCAAAGACTATCTCAAAAGGGGAGGCGTACTTCGTGGCCGCTCGCTATGACGACGAGTATGTCAGACAGAACGGCGAGTGGAAATTTAAGAAGATGTCGCTCACCCCGTATTTTACCGTTCCTTTCAAAGAGGGCTGGGCGCAAGAGAATCGACTCAAGATGGGGAGATAGCAACCCCTGCTCTTTAACGAGAACTACACAGGAGGCATACCATGGCCTACCAACAACTCAGTCTGGACCAGGTGGAAACCGCGGCGATTGGATTCAAAGGTCCGGAGGGCGTGGTCGTTGATCGTGAAGGGAATGTCTATGGCGGGGGAACGGACGGTGTGATCCGCAAGCTGGCGCCGGATGGAACCGTCACGGAATGCGCACGCACGGGCGGGCGACCAGCCGGGATGGCCCTCGACCAACAGGGCAATCTCTTTGTGTGTGACCCTGGCAAGGCCGCAGTGCTCAAAGTCACGCCGGACGGCCAGGTCAGTCTGTTTGCCGATCAGGTTGGCGATATCAAACTCACCCTGCCGAATTTCCCGGTTTTCGACGCCGAGGGAAACCTGTATGTGTCCAACTCGACCGATCTGACCTTTGGCAACTTTGACAAGTTGATGGAAGAGTTGCGTAATCCATCACCGAAAGGGGCGCTCGTCCGCCTGCGACCGGATGGCCGTGGGGAAGTCGTGACGACTGGCATCTACTTCGCAAACGGGACGGCGATCGATCCCCAAGAACAGGCCGTATACGTGCTGCAATCGAGCCAGAACAACTGCATCCGGATTGCCATGCATAAGGACGGGACTCATGGCAGCTCCGAAGTGTTTGGTGAAGACTTAGGGGCACTGCCCGATGGGATGGCCTTTGATGCCGAAGAGTATCTTATTATTACCCTACCCATGGTGAACCGCTTGGTGGTGCTCGATCCGAATGGACACCTGTCCGTGCTTCTTGATGATCCAGACGGGACAAAAACGCAGGGACCGACCAACTGCGCCTTTGGCGGGCCGAATTTTGACGATCTGTATATCGCCCATCTCGAAGCCGACCACGTTGCGAAAGTCCACCTCGGGAGAAAGGGACACCCGCTATACGACCGTCGCTAAGGGAAGCGTTAGCTACTCCTGACCGTATTCCTAATACGCCCCAATCCTCCGCTCAGAGCCTTTGATAAAAGATCAGCTACGGATTCACCATAGTACCATAGTGAACGAAACTCGCTGAACCGCACTGAACGAACCTTCATTCGACAAAGAGTGGTAACAGGCGGAAGAAAAAAGGAAAATTGGCTTTGAATAATTCCTCTACGTCTGCTAGGCCTTTTATATAGGAGGAGTAATATGAAATTTGGTCTGCTTATGCCGTTTTGGAATCCGGCGCGCTGGGAGCGGCCTTTTCCTGAACTGTATCAGAACCTGCTGGACCAAATCGTCAGGGTCGAGGAACTTGGCTACGACAATATCTGGCTGACCGAGCACCACTTCGATACGGATGGCTGGTCGCCTGCGCTGTTGCCTCTCGCTGCCGGCATTGCCACCCGCACGACCCGCATCCGGATTGGCACGTTTATCTTAATTCTGCCCTTTCAACATGCCCTACGCGTGGCCGAGGATTCCATAACCGTGGATATTCTGTCCAATGGACGATTTGACCTTGGGGTGGGTAAAGGCTATCGCAACAAGGAATTTAATGCCTTCGGCTTTCCCCGTGAGGAGCGCGACGCGCGCTTGGAAGAAGACCTCGCTATTATTCAGGGACTCTGGACAAATGACTCCTTCTCTTTTGACGGGGACTATTATCATCTCTCCGATGTCTGTCTCACCCCCCGCCCCGTTCAGCAGCCACATCCGCCGATTTGGATCGGCGCCCGTGGTAAGAGAGCCGTGCAGCGAGCGGCCCGGATGGGGTTTCACCTGATGGGTACGGGGGAGGTTGCCCAGCAGCGTGCCTACGATGATGAGTTGGAACGCTGCGGCCGGAATCCGAAAGATTACTACTTAGCCCAACTGCGCTGGGTCTATGTCGCCGAGAGTCGGGATAAAGCCTGGGACCTCGTTGGTGAGCATATGCATTATCTCTTTTCCTCTGCCTTTCCGTTGCTCAAAGAAGCCGGAGACCTGCGAGCCGACCGAGCCATGGATCGAGTGCCAAGCGTTGAGGAACTGCGCAACATTGACCCTACTATTCCGGGCGGAGCACCCATTGTGGGAACCCCGGACGATTGCATTCAGGCCCTGCAACGCTACCAGGACGAAACGCGGGTGACCCATTTGGCCATGGGCATGCATCTGCCAGGACTCGCACTGGATAAGGTGACCGAGTGCCTTGAATTGTTTGCTCAGGAAGTCATGCCGCATTTTCGTTCATGAGGAGACCAGTCAGTATGTGAAACCTACCGAGAAGGTGAAAGATATGGCAATCGACTGTCACGGCAGAGCCCCTCCGGGCAAGAAAATTATTTTTTTCTGTCCGAAGGTTGACAGCAGATTTCTCCGAGAGTATGGCGATGGTAGAGCATTTGTAAAATCACAAAGGAGGGGAGTATGCCACAATTTGATACAGTGATTAAAAACGGGACGGTCGTCGACGGGACGAAGGTGCCGCGTTACCAGGCCGACCTTGGTATCAAGGACGGTAAGGTTGCTGAGATTGGGAAAATCAGCAGCAGCGACGCCAAAAAAGAGATCGACGCCAGCGGGCAGATCGTTGCTCCGGGATTCATCGATCTGCACACCCACTATGATGCCCAGTTGCACTGGGACCCGTACTGCACGATCGGCAGTTGGCACGGGGTGACCACCGTTACCATTGGGAATTGCGGGTTTGGTTTTGCTCCGCTGCGGCAGCAAGACGCCGACCGAGCCATGCTGGCCTTGTCCCGTACCGAGGCGATTCCGCTGGAGCCCATGCGAGTGTCGATGAAGGTGGACTGGGAGACCTTCCCGCAATACATGGATCGCCTGTCCCGTATGCCTTTGGGCGTCAATGTTTCTCATCTCTTCCCGCTCGCCCCGGCCGTGGCGTATGTGATGGGTGGCTTTGACGACGCCAAGAAGCGCTTCCCCAACGCAGAAGAGATGGCAACCATCACCGGCTTGTATAAGGAAGCCGTGAAGGCTGGCGCCGCGGGCTGGTCCGCCCAGCGTCTGGTGCCCGAGAGCCGAGTGTCCGTGCAGCGCGACTATGATGGCACGCCGATGATCACCGACATCCTGCCGGATGAGTTCTATATGGAAATGGCCAAAGCCATGAACGAAGTGGGTGAAGGCTGTATCCAGTTTACCCAGTCCGGTGCGAGTGAAAGCACCTTTGGTGTCGATGATGATTTCAGATTCCTGGAAAAGATGACCAAGACAGCCGGTCAGCCGCTGCTGTACAACGCCATGTTAATCAGTGATAAGCATCCCGAGTCTCATCAGGCCCAGTTGAATTGGGTCAATGAAGCGAACGAACGCGGCGCTCGGGTGTTCGGACAGGGCGTCACTGCTCGGGCTCCGGTCCGCATGACCCTGGAAGACTGGAACCTGTTTGATGGCATTCCGGCCTGGAAGGAAGCCACGCTTGGAACGGTCGAAGAGCGTAAAGCCAAACTGTCGAAGCCGGAACTGCGCAAGGAAATGCGCGAAGACTACGACCAGGGCGGCATGGAAACCATGAATGTCGTCTTTGGTGAGTTTGACAAGTTTATTGCGCGCAAGGTTCGCAATACTGAACTCAAACTCCAATACGAGGGCATGTCCGTGCAGCAGATTGCCGAGAAGGAAGGTAAGCACGTCATCGACGCCATGCTTGACCTGTCCGTGGCTGACGATCTGCGCACCGAGTGGGCTGGCCCGGTGTCCAACGCCAACATTGAGGGCTACCGGGAACTGATGAGCTCACCGTATACCCTGCCGGGTGTGTCGGATGGTGGGGCGCACGTGAAGTTCATTACCCCGGCCATCTATCCGACCGAAGTCCTGTCCTGGCTGGTCCGCGAGCAGGGCGTCATGAGCCTGGAAGAAGCACACTTCCGCCTGAGCGGGATCATGGCTTGGGCCGCGGGCATTAAGGACCGCGGGACGTTGCGTGAAGGCCAAGCGGCTGACATCGTGGTCTACGATATCAACACCGTGAAGGCTCTGCCGGGTGAGATTGCTCACGACCTGCCGGCGAACGAGTGGCGGCGCGTCCAAAAAGCCGAGGGCTATAAGCACATTCTGGTGAACGGGGAAGAGACCTTCCAGGATGGTGAGTGCACCGGGAATACCTCGGGTACACTCCTCCGTAACGGCGTGGCCCGCTAGGCAACCCGCCGAGCGCGTTCGCCCGAGTATCGGAAACAACTAACGGGGAACCGGAGAACTGCTCTCCGGCTCCCCGTTTTTTTGTGTGCTCTGTATCCATAAAGGAGGGATTCAAGATGGAGATACGCACGAATGGGTATGTTTCTGCTGATGGTCACGTGGTTGAGCCGGCGGATTTGTGGACAACCCGGATGGACAAACGGTTTCGTGATCGCGCCCCGCGGGTCGAATCTCGCGAGGAGGCTGACTACTACATTATAGAAGGGCTGACCGAGTTCCCGGTGGGCCTTGAAGGCGTCACCATGGAGGAGAAAATACAGGGTCAAGTCACTACCCCCAAAGGCCGTCGGCATGCCGAAACGCGACCAGGCGCGTGGGACCCGCAGCCGCGTCTGGTCGATCAGGAGCGCGATCATCTCCGGGCCGAGGTGATTTATCCGGGTGGGTTCGGCCTCCAGTTCTTCCACGTTCAGGACGCTGAATATCAGCGCGAAATCATTCGGGTCTATAACGACTGGATCAGTGAGTTTTGCTCGGCGGCACCGGACCGCCTGCTGGGAGCGGCCCTGCTGCCCATGCGGGGTCCGGTCGAGTGGGCGGTTGAGGAAGCCGAGCGCATCGCCAAGCTGAAGGGCATCAGCACGGTTCTGATCCCGGCCGAGGTGGAACGCTCGTATGCCCACGCCGATTATAATCCCATGTGGGACGCCTTGCAGGACATCAGGCTCCCGGTGGCGACCCACTCCGGAACCGGAACAGGCGAAGCTATTTTTGCCAAGATGGCGCGCCTCGGCACAGGGCTCGGCGTGACCGACAACAAGGTCTTGCAGCCGATGCGCGCCATGGCGGATCTCATCTGGGGGGCTGTCCCGCAACGCTATCCGCAACTGCGCTTTGTGATAGTCGAAGGCGGCGTTGGCTGGGTGGCCTCGCTGCTCGGCTTCATGGACCACTGGTGGAACGATCATCGCCTCTGGATGGAGCCGAAGCTTGACGAAGCTCCGAGCACCTATTTCAAGCGTCAGTTCTGGGCGACGTTCGAGGATGATCGGGCCGGCATTCTGACTCGCGAACTGGTCGGCGTTGATCGTCTCATGTGGGGCTCGGACTATCCGCATACGGAAGGAACCTTTCCCTACTCCCAGGAGCAGATCATGCGGGATTTTATGGGCGTGCCGGAAGCTGAGGTGTATCAGATGGTGACGGGTAATGCGGCGCAGCTGTATGGGCTCGCCGTGCAATAATTGAGCAGGAAACGAGTTGAACCGAGGGAACAAGGAGGAACGATGGAGGTAAGCACCCAAGGCTATGTGTCTGCGGACGGTCATGTTGTTGAGCCGGCAGACCTGTGGACCACGCGCATGGACAAACGCTTTCGTGACCGTGCCCCACGGGTCGAAGCGCGCGAGGATGCCGACTACTACATTATTGATGGGCTGACGCCGTTTCCGGTCGGGCTCGAAGGTGCCACCATGGAAGACAAGCTCGCCGGCAACATCGAGACCATGGCGAGTCGGCACGCTGATACACGGCCAGGGGCATGGGACCCACAACAGCGCCTGCTTGACCAGGACCTGGACCATGTCCGGGCTGAGGTGATTTACGCGGGAGCGTTTGGACTCCAATTCTTCACGCTTCAAGATGCCGAATACCAGCGCGAAGCCATGCGGGTCTATAACGACTGGCTGAGTGAATTCTGTGCCGCCGCGCCGGATCGACTGCTTGGGGCGGGCCTACTGCCCGTACGTGGCCCGCTCGAATGGGCGTGCGAGGAAGCCGAGCGTTGCGCCAAGCAGGGCCTGCGGACCTTCACGATTCCCGCCGATGTTCCAGACCGTTCGTACGCGACATCGGACTATGAGCGTCTCTGGAGCACGCTCGAAGATATCGGGCTGCCGGTTGCCACCCATTCCGGCACGGGAACGGCCGAAGAGTTTTATTCTAAATACAAACGTATGGGCACGGGCATGGCCGTGGTTGAAATGAAGATGTTCCAGCCCATGCGAGGGTTAGTCGACCTGCTGTGGAGTGCTGTACCACAGCGTTATCCCAAGCTGCGTTTTGTGATCGCCGAGGGTGGTGTCGGCTGGATCGCCTCTATGTTCAGCTTTATGGATCACTGGTGGAACGACCACCGCCGCTGGATGGAGCCGAAGCTGGAGGAATCTCCGAGTACGTATTTCAAACGTCAGTTCTGGGCCACCTTTGAGGATGACCGGGCTGGTATTCAGACCCGCGATATCCTTGGTGTGGATCGATTGATGTGGGGTGCAGACTATCCGCACACGGAGGGGACGTTCCCGCGTTCGGTCGAACAGATCGCCAAAGACTTTGTCGGGGTGCCAGAGGGCGAAGTCTATCAGATGGTGGCCGGTAATGCGGCCCAATTATACGGCCTTGATACATAGAGAGAGACGCGCTTGCGCTCCATAAGGAATGAACGCCATGGCAGGCTGTCTCGACGGAATCAAAGTTCTTGATCTCGGGCGTTATCAGGCCGGCCCCCGCTGTGCGATGGTGCTCAGCGACCTGGGCGCGGAGGTCATTAAAGTCGAAGCGCCGGGTGGGGATGAGTCACGCGGCTTGGGCCGCGTCTACTGGTCCGCGTACAACCGCGGGAAGAAGAGTATTACGCTAAATCTGCGGAGCGAGCAGGGCATCGCCCTCCTCAAGGCGCTTGTACCCAAAGTCGATATGCTGCTCCAGAATTTTCGGCCAGGGGTCATGGATAAAATGGGACTGGGATATGAGACGCTCAAACGGCTTAACCCTGGGCTTATTCTCATCAACGTCTCCGGCTTCGGACAGAAGGGGCCGTACCGGGACCGACCCGCCTACGATCCGATTGGCCAAGCCATGTCCGGCCTCATGGGTTTTACCGGGTTTCCCGACGGTCCACCGGTCATGACCAACTCACCCATCATCGATCGGATCACGGCCTTGCACGCCACTATTGGAGCGCTGGGTGCCCTCCACCGCCGGGATGTCACCGGAGAGGGACAATCCCTTGACGTATGTCTGCTCGACACCGGCTACACGCTGATGGAGATCCCGATCGCCCAATATCTCCTCAGCGGCAAGGAACCCCAGCGGCGGGGCAATACCCCAGGCGGCATTGCCCCGGGCAACACCTACCAGGCAAAAGACGGCTGGGTCTATATCCTGGCTGTGCCCCAGCATATGTGGGGGCGGTTCTGTCGCGGAATCGGCCGAGCGGACTTGATAGACGACGAGCGTTTCTCCAGTATTGCGGGGCGGGCGTCTCACGCGGACGAGGTCAACACGCTGGTTGATGAATGGGTGAAGGACAAGACGGTGGCAGAGGTGGTACAAGCCCTGGAGCAGGCTGAGGTTCCGGTCGGGCCGGTGCATACCATTCCGCAAGCCGCCCGCGATCCTCACCTGTGGGAGCGGAAAATGATGGTTGAAGTTGAGGATCACGAAAAAGGGCGGACGTACGTGCCGGGGCTGACCGTCAAGTTCTCAGACACTCCCGGAAAAATCGGACCGATTCCGCAACCCGGAGAGCATAACTCTGAGGTGTATGGCGAGTGGTTAGGCCATGCGGAAGCAGCCCTGACACGTTGGAGAGAAGAGGGGATTATTTAAGCCGATAGCCACAAAGGAGGCACCATGGCAAACGGACAAAAAAATATGAACACGAGCGTTGCCCGGTTTGAAGAACTGCAACCGATTGACTACGCGAGCTTTATCAAGAACTACAAACCCGACGGCACCCAGGGGTATGCGCTGATTGGCCGGGCGGGCAAGACCAGTCCTCCAATTAAGGGCGACCACGGCTTTACCATGGCTATTAACAAGGTCAGTCCAGGTAAAGGCGCTCCGTTGCATAGCCATCCGAAACCCGAGGTGTTTGTGGTGCTGTCCGGCACCTGCGCCTTTTTCTGGGGAGATAAGGGTGAAAATGAGGTTGTCCTCGGACCGTGGGACACAATTTCCTTTCCGCCAGGAACACCAGAGGGATTTCGGAATGTCGGCGATGAGGAAGCTCATCTGCTGGTTGTCCTGAGCGGATCGGAAGTTGGCAAGGTGACGTTTACGAAACAGAGGGAGACCGCTGAGGCGGCCGGCGTCGAGGCATAGTGTTTCTGACATCTGGAGAAATAAGGAGGACCCTCCATGGCAACGTTTTCGGTTGAGCAGGTTGATGTTTTTGGCAAGGGCGTCTTACAGGCTGAGGGAGTGGTGGTGGACAAAGAGGGCAACGTCTTTGGCGGTGGCCGCAACGGCATTATGTATAAGGTCACACCCGATGGCACGGTGAGTGAAGTCGTCACACTGCCCGAGGGTTCCATCCCCAATGGGGTGACTATGGACCGCAACGGCGATCTGGTCTACTGCGATCTGGGCAAGCAGGCCATGATGCGCGTCACCCAGGGCGGAGAAGTGTCGCTGATTGCCGACCAGGTTGGCTCACTCAAACTGACCCTCCCGAACTTTGCCAGCTATGACGCCGAAGGCAATCTCTACGTCTCGAACTCGAGTACGTCGAGCATTGAGAATGTCCTGGCCGAATTAGCCACTCCCTCACCCAAAGGGGCGCTGGTCGTGATCCGTCCGAACGGGAAGAGTGAGATCGTGGCCGAGGGGATTTATCTGGCCAACGGCACCGCGATCGATCCGAAAGAAGACGCGGTCTACGTGCTGGAGAGCACCCGCAACGACTGTCTGCGCATTCAGATCAAGAAAGATGGCACGTTTGGTAAGCCTGAGGTCTACTCCAAGGATTTTCCGGCCCTGCCAGACGGCATGGCTTTTGACGTGGACGGCAATATGTACGTCACGCTGCCGGCGGTGGTGACGGGCGGGGAGATGGTCCCGGCCCACCAAGTCATCGCGGTTGATACCAACGGCAACTGGAGCATGCTGGTCGACGATTCGGCTGAGGGAAAGAAGCTCAACTTTCCGACGAACTGCGCTTTTGGCGGGCCGGACTTGCAAACGCTGTATATCGCCAATCTCGAAGGCGATCACTTCAGTTGTGTCAAGACGCCCTACACCGGTCATCCGCTGTACCATCAGCGCTAGATGGTCCGCTCGAAATCACAATCAAAAAAGACCGGAGGGAGCCCTCGGGGCCGCCCCTCCGCCGTCCGTATTTATAAGGAGTAAGCTATGGCACTCACCTTAGCGCTGGCCGAACAATTTATCACCGCAGCCAAACACAAGGCCCAGGAGAAAGGTTGGGACATGAGCTTTGCGGTCGCAGACTCGTCCGGCAATCTGGTCGCCCTGGCCCGCATGGATAATGCTCGCTGGCTGACAACCGGCGTGGCCCAGAGCAAGGCGTTTACCGCCGCGACGTTTCGGCGGACTTCGCGCGAGGTGGCAGAACTGGCCGAATCCCGCTCGCAATTATTCGCGAGTGTGTCTGAGATTGTTGGACGGCCGTTATTATTGGCCGGAGGCGGTCTGCCGCTCTCAGTGAACGGTGAATTTCTCGGCGGTGTTGGCGCCAGCGGCGGAACAGAGGATGAAGACATCGAATGCGCCCGCGCCGCCCTCGATGCCATAGGAGCCGAATAGACCGACCGACGGCAACCCGCATGGTCCAGCCTCTCAATGTCCTGCTCATCGGTGCGGTGGGAGACGCCGTCATCGAAAAGATAGAGGCGGTTGATCCCCGCATTCGGGTTGCCGATGCACGCGGAAAGTTCGAGGCCGAATACGCCGAGACCTGGCCGGCGGAATCCGTTCGGCGCTACGTCCCACAAGCCCTCATCGCGGCAAACACCTCAACCCGCGCCGAGCGGGATGCCCTGCTGGCCGAAGCCGAGGTCATCTGTATTCGCTTTCCTTTCCCGCTCGATCTGCGTGCTCGGGCGCCCCGCCTCAAGTGGCTCCACCAAACACCGGCGGGTGCCTCGAATCTGCGCATGAGTGACATCTGGGACAGCGATGTCATGGTGACCACGTCGCGCGGCCTGAATAACGCTTTGCCCATTGCGGAATATGTGCTGTCTCTGATCTTTCTCTTTGCGAAGTCCTTGCCTCAGGCTTTGCACGATCAGCACAATCAGGAATTTGAACGTCGAGCCTATCGGCCCAGATTGGTCCGGGGAAAAACCGTTGGCATTATCGGCTTGGGTGGTATCGGGCAGGCCGTTGCCCGTCTCGCCAAAGCCGTGGGCATGTGGGTGGTGGCAACCCGGCGCTCAGTAGCGACTCCGCAGAGTCAGACCCAGGGCGTCGACCAACTCCTCCCACCATCAGCACTCGCGGTTTTGCTTGAGCAGAGTGATTTCGTTGTGGTGAGCAGCCAATGGACACCGGAAACGGATGGACTCATTGGTGAAGCCGAACTGCACCAGATGAAATCGAGCGCGTATCTCATCAACGTGGCCCGAGGTGAGATCATTGATCAAGCCGCACTCATCAAGGCGTTGCAGGCAGGCTGGATCGCTGGGGCTGGTCTGGATGTCTACACTGGAGAATTTACGGGGCCGCCGCCGGAGGAACTCTGGCAACTACCGAATGTGGTCATTACTCCGCATACTTCAGGTGGAACGGATGTCCAGCAGGCCAAGGGTCTGGAGTTGTTCTGCGAGAACCTGCGGCGTTACGTCACCGGCCAATCCCTCCTGAATGTCTTGGACTGGGAGCGTGGCTACTAATGAGTCAGCGCCCAGCCTCACACGAGTCCTCCACTCAACGCTTTACCGCAATGGCAGTCTCACCAAACGAATGCGCCAGCCAGGCGTCTGGATCAGCGAGCAGATCGTCCGCGTTGTGAGGGCCGAGCGTCAGATTCGCGCACACCAGAACACCGCCGGTCCGTAGCCGTTGATAGAGACCCGAGACCAGCTGTGGGGTAGGCGCGAGGCCATCGAAGAATCCGAGATCGTAAGCGTTTGGGTCAAGGCCGTCGAGAACTGTCAGGGCATCGCCGTGGTGGATGTGGACGCGGTTGCTCATCTGATAGTCAATACAGTGTTGACGGGCGATACGAACGTGCTCGGGATCGCTCTCGATAGTATCGACTTGCGCATTTGGAGCGCCGTGGGCGAGCCAGAGGGCACTGTAACCGAGGGCGGTCCCCACCTCGATAATTCGTGTCGCCTAGACTGCCGCCGTAAGGACGCCGAGTAATGCGCCCTTATCGTACGGATATGCCTCGCAGCTATGCTGGGCACGGTGGGTGTTCGTGGTACTCAAGATATCTGCAACCGGATCAGTCACAGGGGAAGGTGGCATGTGAGAAATCCTCCGTCTCTTTCTTCCTGTCTGTCAGTGTACACTATATGCCACATGCCAGTGGGAGAGATCGCTCGACCAGATCGCTAGAGGACGTCAGTTTTGTGTCGCTTGGTTTCTGCCTCCCCCTAGCGACCGATGCACAGGCATAGTACAGTGCGTGCACGTGGTCCCTGGGCTGTCCTCAGCCTCGGGGCATCGAAATCCAAAAAATGTACACGGGTCTTCTATTCCCTTTTCAACGTTTCTATTCGTGGCTGCTCCTTGGCCTACTCTTCGTTGGGGGTCTGGCTGGATGTGGCTCTGGAACGGCGCTGACTGACGTATGGCTGACGGAACTCTCGCGTCGTGTCTCGCGCCCACCAAAAGTCCACCCCGTTGGCGTTGGGTATATTCCTCGATTGACGCGGCGGCAGCCCCCGCTGCTCCCACCGCTGTATGTGCTCGTCCTCCGGCCGCTTGACCGCCGTTCGTCTCTGCACATCCACGAGACCCGGCAGAAGACCATTCCGCTGCCCGGCGCCCCGAGCGCTCTCATTGGATTCTCCGGTCTGAATTTTGAGGAAGGACAGGTGACCATCGCTCCGGCCGGAAGCGTCCCCGATCTCGGCACATTGCGTCACATGGACGCGGGGATGCCGCATCTGCCGGATATCCCCAAGACCTTCTTTACCCTCGCCCGGCTCCCCGAGACCGTGCAATACGCCCTGACCTTGCACTTTCGTGAGGCTGGCATTGAAACGGAAATGCTGCCGTTTCCATTTCCGGAGCCGCTAGCGGCAGACAATCAGCGGGCGACCTATGCCCTGGGCTGTACGATAGACGAGTTTTCGCTGTTCAGCCTGCGCCGCTATCAACAAGTCCGGGTCGGGTCGCGTCGGCTCGAATTGCCGGTACGCGGACCCACACGCGCGGGAGTATCGCTCAGCCTCTCGCTCTATCAACTGCCGTCCGGTCGGGTTGTGTGGCAAGAGCGGGTCTGGGACGTTATCCACGACCCGCCGCGAGGAGGCACGCAACACCGCTATCGCACGGCTGACGATACCCTCACTCTGACGCTCAGCCGCGCGGTTGGGCGTATTCTGTCGATCCCGAACTTTCAGGCTGCCCTTCGTCTTTCTCAGCCTGACGCGGCTCTCGCGCGGAAACCGCACGGATTACGGTTCAGCCGCCCGCAGTCGGGCAATCTGCTGACGCACCTCGGCGACAAAAGGCGCTCGGGGATCTAGTTGAAGAGCCTGCTCATAGGCGGTCACAGCCTCATTCTTCTGGCCGGTTTGCCCCAGGGCTCGTCCGAGGCTTACATAGGCATAGGCGTAATCGGGCTGAAGATGGGTCGTCTGCCGCCAGGCCTGCACGGCTCCCGCTAAATCGCCCTGTGCCGCGAGTACGTGCCCGATACGATGGTGCACATGGGCTGAGGTCGGGACCAACTGTAAGGCTTTACGATAGGCTGCCAGCGCGTCTTTGGTATTCCCCGCGGCCTCACATGCGCGGGCAAGGTGGATATGGATGGTCGCATCGTCTGGATTGAGACGCGTGGCCTCGCGCAAGGCTGTCATTGCCTGCGGCAGCTCTCCGCGTTCCTGGAGTGCGACCCCTATCCGATAATGTGCCTCGGCATGGCTGGGGGCCTGATCTATGGCTTGACGCCACTGGCGAATCGCCCCGTCTACATTCCCTTGATTATAGAGGGTATAGCCTTGCCTGAGATGCTGAGCGGCTGTGTCAGCCACGGGCGGCGGTTGCGAAGTATCTGGAGATGAGATGCTGGGGGTAGGCGCCGGCAGTCTGGAGGCTGGAGGAGTGTCCTTGAGCGGGATAGCCGCTCTGAACCCCTGAGGAGCCGCTGGTAAGGAGGGGGCCTGTGCCGGAACTTCTCTGTCCGGCGTCACACGTGGTGTGGAGGCAGACGGTGTTGCTTGACGGAGTGGAGGCGAAGGGGCCTTTTTTACCACTTTCTTCGCTAAAACCGTCGGAGCGGGAGAGACGGGCGGCGGTTGTGGAGGGGTGTCCTGAGATGAGGCGACGGGAGCAGGCGTTGGCGGCAGGGAGGCTGAGGTTGGCGGAGCCTTGAGCGGGGTAGCCTCTTTCCGTTCCTTGGCAGCCGATGGTAAGGGAGTGGCCCGCAGTGGAACTTCTTTGTCCGGCGTCACCTGTGGTGTAGGAGCAGGAGGCGCTGCCTGACGGAGCGGGAGTGGAGGGGGGTTTTTGGGCACTTTCTTCGCCAAGACTTTCGGAACAGAAGACACGAGCGGCGATTGCGGGGTGTCCTGAGGCGAGATAGTAGGGGCCGGCGCTAGCGACTCAGGGGCGGATGGGGGAGTGACTTTGAGGGGGGCAGCCTCTTTCCGTTCCTTAGCAGCCGATGGTAAGGGAGTGGCCGGTGCCGGACCTTCTCTGGGGGGCGTCTCGTGTGGTGTGGAGACAGGAGGGGTTGCTTGAGGGAGTGGGAGTGGGGATGGAGACTTTTTCGTTTCTTTTTTTGCGAGGACTGTTGGAGCGGAAGACATGGGCGGCAGTTGCGGAGTGTCCTGAGATGGGCTGACGGGAGCAGGTGGTGGCACGTGGGCTGAGAGCGGTGGGGCCTTGAGCGGGGTAGCCTCTTTCCGTCCTTTGGCAGCCGCTGGTACGGGGGTGGTCCGCGGCGGACCTTCTTTGTCAGGCGTCACACGTGATGTTGAGGCAGGCGGCGTTGCTTGACGAAGTGGAGGCGAGGGGGCCTTTTTCGGCACTTTTTTCGCTAAGACCGTCTGAGCGGAAGACGCGGGCGCTTGGACTGGTCTGGGAGGAACGGACTGAGAATTCGCCTTTGGGACGCGTGCAAAGAGCACTTGGGTGTTGCCCTGTTCAGCGTTAGAATTGTCCACTTCATCTCGCTCGTCCAGAGTGGCAGTCACCACATGGGCCTGTTGTTGGACTGAAAAAGGGGGGAACTGCCCCGCTTTGAGGTCAAGCACGAAGCGGGTGTGGTGGGGATGGGAGCCCACCCGGACCCGCGTAATCAGCGCGTCGGATGCGGGATGCGTGGCCGAGGCTGAGCGTTCGACTTCTCCTCTGACATCAATGACTAAGCGGGCTGGTGAGCGTAAGGTAAAGGCGCGGATAGAATCCGGTGGCTGGGAGAAGTGGAGGCTGAGCGTCCGTTGGTTTTTCTCCTGAGCGAGTTGTATCTCCTCCACATATAACCCCGAAGGCCGGGCAAGAGATTGGGCGACGCTCTGCCCAGGGGCTATCAGACCCATCACGGTCCACGTCACAACGAATAAGAGGAGAGCGGCATTTTTCTTCATCGCTCAAGTCTTTCAGCTACGACTCGCGTAAACGCGCGACCCGTTTGCGTATCTCTGCACACAGGGCCTCGGCATTATTTTTTTTTCGACTCTCCTCAAACGCTTGTGTAAAACGAACGCAGACTGGTACGGCGTTCTTGTATGTAGACAAAGCGTCTTTCTCTCTACCCATTTTCTCAAGTGCTTCACCGTAGTTGGCATAGGCATAGGCGTAATGCGGGGCCAACTGTATGGTCTGGTACCAGGCATTTGCCGCGCCCTGCCAATCCTCTCTCTCGGCGAGTATATATCCCAGCCGATTGTGGACATACGGTGCGGAGGGAACCAACTGCAAGGCTTTTTGATAGGTGTCAAACGCCTCTTGCTCCTTCCCCAACGCTTCGAATGCGCGGGCAAGATGGACGTGGGCCGTAGCATTATCCGGCTCAAGCCGAAGCGCCTGCTGAAAGGCGGCCGCTGCCTGGGTGTGATCCTTTTGGTCTCGGAAGGCAAGTCCTAAGAGATGATGCGCCTGGGCGGTCTGCGGAGCGAGACGCAGGGTCTCTTGCCACTCGGCGACCGCCGCGTCAACTTTGCCGGCATCATACAGAATCTGTCCCTGTTCCAGATGATAACGGGCCTGTTGCGATAAGGGCTGTGGAGAAGCGGATTGCTCCGGTTCAATCTGGGGAGAAGGGGACGGCGGAGTTGGGACCGCAGCCATGATCGGAGCCGGGCTCTTGAGGGCACGCTGGGAAGCCAGCGTTGTCTGAGACCGCGAAAAAAGCACCTGGGTCTGCACCGATGGAGAGTCACCGCCTTGTTGCCCCAGTTTGGCAAGAACCTCGGTGGCTCGGTGTTCAACCGAATGCACCGGCACTGTCTGGCCGTTGAGGTCCAGGACAAGGCGCAGGTGTTGGGGATGCGAGCCGAGGCGGACGTGGGTAAGGAGCGCATCATCGGCTTGATAGGTACGGGACGGCACGTTTTGCACCGGACCATGCACATCAATGACGATGCGTGAAGGCGATGAGAGAGAGAAAGACCGGATGGAGTCAGGCGGATGAGAAAACTGAAACAGGACTGTCCGTGCCTCCCCCTCGGTCGTCAGACGTATTTCTTGCAAGTGCAGCGGAGCGGACTGGGAAAAGGCAAGGGGCGTCCCCAAGACGAGCCAGAACAGAACCAGACTGATCCGCACGGCGCTGAAGTCGGTGCGTGTTCTCTGCATGACAACGCTAGACATGGCAGTGCCTACCCGGCCGCAGCCGCTCAGGCGTTCGAGTTTGGGGGGGCGGTGCGGGGACACAGACGCTGGGAGACGGTGATCAACTCTTGGCGCACCTCGTCGAGTTGAGCTTCGACGTGTTGCAACGCCCGCACGATGCCCCCACTGTCCGGGCGTGTTTCGGGCGTCAGCCCGCCGGATTCGAGCAGGCGGCTGAAGACCCGCACGATTTCCTCGGGCGTAATCTCATCTCCGGGCTGATACCAGCGGTATAACCAGTTACACATACCGCTGAAGGCCTGCATCAGCAGCCGGGGATTTTCGTCAATGATCTCCCCCCGCTGGATGCCGCTACGAATTTCGTCCTCGATCAGCAGATCGATCTCCTGCTGCATGGTTTCAACGACCTGGACCGTTTCCGGCGGCAGGTTGGCTTCCTGGCGAAACAGCAGACAGAGCGATTGGTCGGTGGTGATGGAGGCGATCTGATGCGCCATCACCTGACGAATCTTTTCCGGACGGGAGAGCGGTCGGGCCAGGATTTCCTCCAAGGTGGCCCGATGGCTCTTCAGCGAACGGGTAAAGATGGCGGTCAGCAGCGCGGCCTTGCCCTCAAAATAGGTGTAGAAGGTCACCCTGGAGATGCCGACCTGGGCGACGATGTCGTCCAGCTTGGTTTCATTATAGCCGCGCTGGGTAAAGCATTCCGTGGCCGTGCGCAGGAGTTCTTCTTCTACGAGTTGGCGCTTTGTTGTCATCCCGGCCTCTGGGCTGAAGATCAAAGATTTTGGCTTGACTGATAAAGAAGATATGTAATAATACTTACCCTAAGTAAAGAAATCTACACAAGAGTAAAGTTCTCTTTGCCCGGAAGCAAGAGAGGTCCAAGCTTGGGACCATTCATGAAGTTGGAACCATTCATGAAGAAGGAGGGACCATTCATGAAGAGGCGCGCGCTGGCGAAATCGATCTGTTTTGTGTTTCTGGTAGCCGTGCTGGGGCTCGGTACGTCGTCCACGACCGTGCAGGCGGCGGGGGACCAGAGCTATGACACGCTGCGGCACTGGATTGAGCACTCCCGCCCGGAGACCGATCTGACTCCCGGACAGCATCTCACTCTCGAAGACCGCGCCATCCTTGAGCCGCTCATTCCTCAGTCGGCCTGGGAATACTATTTCTACGACGGCATGGATATGGAGATTACGGAAACCGGCACCTACCCGCCCCCGGAAGACTGGGGCCAGAATGTTCCGTCCGGGTACCAACTGGATGAGCAGGGGGTGCTGGTTGGATTTAAGGGCGGGGGCTTTCCCTTCCCGGATATCGACGAAGACGACCCACAAGCCGCTCAGAAAGTCATCTGGAATATGATGTGGCGGCCTGGGGCCGAAGACTACGTCATGCCCATGGTGGGCTGGTCGCGGAGTCCGAACGGACAGTTGGACCGCCAGTTTGAGTTTACCGCGGTCACTTCCCGTTATGCCCGGGGGGACCACTGTCTGGTGCCGGGCTATGAAGAAGTGAAATTCAAGCAGTTGATGGAATTCCGCTCGCCACGCGACATGGCCGGGGCGAAGATGCTGACCAAGACCTATGTGGATCACTACAAAGAGGACAATGGGTGGATGTATATGCCCGCGCAGCGCAAGCCGCGCCGGACGTTGGCCTCCGAGCGTACCAGCGAGGTCATGGGCATGGATTTCATCATGGAAGACTTCATGGGTTTTGGCGGCAAGGTGTATGAGCACACCTGGAGCTATCTGGGCAAACGGCGGCTGTTGGCTACGATGGATGTCGAGACCAACCCGGAAGCCGGCGGTCCGCACCTGTGGGTGCCAAAGAACGCGCGCTGGGAGGTACGCGAGGCGCATGTGCTCTTGATTGATCCCAAGGCCGACGACCATCCGTATAGTCACAAGATCGTCTTTGTCGACACCGAGACCTTCTGGACGCTCTGGATGTTCGCTTTTGATCGGCAGGACGACCTCCTTTTACGTATGAACCAGCACTTTCTCAAGTATTCCGAGAGCTTTGCCCACGAGACCGCCACCCAATCGCCCTATATGAAGCTGGACTACTCGAATAATGTCGGACAGCGGATATTCTACCATCTGGGGGAGACCGATATTAACGCCAAAAAACCGCACGCGACGTATATGCACTGCTATGTCATGACGAGACATTTCTCCTCGGGGCGGGCCAAGCAAGTCTATTCCGTCCGCAATATGGTCAGCGGGCGACGCTAGAGAAAGGATCATGTAAATATGCGTTTCCGTACCTGTTTCGCCTCGTGTGCCCTCTTCCTCGCCTCGGCGCTGGTGCTCAGCGGCCTCTGGCTGTCACCCATGACGGCGCTTGCCAACCAGGACCAGAGCTATGACACGTTGCGGCACTGGATTGAGCACTCCCGCCCGGAGACCGATCTGACTCCCGGACAGCATCTCAGCCTCAAAGACCGCGCCATCCTTGAATCATTCATTCCCCAGCCGGCCTGGGAATACTACTTCTATGACGGCATGGATATGGAGATTACGGAAACCGGCACCTACCCGCCCCCGGAAGGTTGGGGCCAGAATGTCCCGTCCGGGTACCAACTGGATGAGCAGGGGGTGTTGATTGGTTTCATGGGTGGGGGCTTTCCCTTCCCGGATATCAGTGCCAGCGAGCCACAGGCCGCTCAGAAAGTCATCTGGAATATGTTGTGGCGGCCTGGGGCCGAAGACTATGTCATGCCCATGGTAGCGTGGTCGCGGAGTCCGAACGGACAGTTGGACCGCCAGTTTGAGTTTACCGCGGTCGCTTCCCGTTACGCTCAGGGGGACCACTGTCTGGTGCCGGGCTATGAAGAAGTAAAAACCAAGCAGTTGATGGAATTCCGCTCGCCGCGTGACTTGGCCGGGGCGAAGATGCTGACCAAGACCTATGTGGATCACTACAAAGAGGACAATGGTTGGATGTATATGCCCGCGCAGCGCAAGCCGCGCCGGACGTTGGCCTCCGAGCGCACCAGTGAGGTCATGGGCATGGATTACACCATGGAAGACGCCATGGGCTTTGGCGGCAAGGTGTATGAGCACACCTGGAGCTATCTGGGCAAACGGCGGCTGTTGGCTACGATGAATGTTGAGACCAACCCGGAAGCTGGTGGTCCGCATCTATGGGTGCCAAAGAACGCGCGCTGGGAGGTACGCGAGGCCCACGTGCTGCTGATCGATCCCAAAGCCGACAACCACCCTTATAGCCATAAAATCGTGTTTATCGACACCGAGACATTTTGGACGCTGTGGATGTTCGGCTTCGACCGCCAGGACGACCAACTCCTGCGTATGAACCAGCACTTTCTCAAGTATTCCGAGAGCTTTGCCCACGATACGGTTGACCAAGCACCCTATATGAAGCTGGATTTCTCAAATAATGTCGGGCAGCGATTATTCTATCATCTGGGAGAGACCGATATTAACGCCAAAAAGCCGCACGCGACTTTCTCGCACTGTTATGTCATGACGAGACATTTCTCCTCGGGGCGGGCCAAGCAAGTCTATTCCGTCCGCAATATGGTCAGTGGGCGGCGCTAGCCCTCAGGATAGTATTCTATGCGCCTTCGTATCTGTCTCGCCTCGTGTGCCCTCTTCCTCGGCTTGGCTGTGATGCCGGCACCGTCGTGGGGCATCATTGCCGTCACCGATGACGTTGAACTCGAAGGGTTTGTCAAAACCCAAAACATCATCCGTACCCCGATGTTTCGAGATGCGGAATTCATCATGCAGCGGAATACGGCGCAGCTGGAGGGCAAGTATTATTTTCTGCGTGAGAGTCAGGCTTTTGGTCGTTTCTCGACCGGTCCGTTGGAAGAGGCCACACTCACCCTCATCGGTCGCGGCGTGTACGACTCGATTTACGACATTCGACACACGTATAACGAGGCGTTCGGCAAGGATCAGCGACTTAACCGGCAGTTTGAGTACAAACTTCGCGAAGCCTTTGTCGATATGGTACTGCCGCCGTTCACTCTCCGGCTGGGTCGCCAGCAAGTCGTGTGGGGAGAGACCGATAATTTTCGGGCGCTGGACGTTATTAATCCGCTCGACCTGCGCTGGCACGCCAACTGGGAGCCCTGGGAAGATATTCGCATCCCGCTGTGGATGGCCCGGGCGATTTACGACATTGGTAAACTCGGCCCGCTCGAAGAATCTTTTGTCGAGGCCGTCTGGATTCCGTGGGATTTCCAGCCCAATAAAGTAGCCGCCGACCCCCGTCGTCCGTGGGGATTCATTGGCGACGGTCTTGCGAGAGTTGCCAATTCCGCCATCGTTGAGGATGAACTCTTTGACCTTAACCTCATGGTGAGGGATGACAAGCCGAGTAAAAAATTCAAGAACGGCCAGGCCGGAGTCCGCTTCAAGGCCATCTGGGGTGGGATCGATTTCAGCCTCAACTATTTCTACGGTTTTTCCGGCGACCCTGGCTTCAAGTCTCGCTCTGCCCGCCCCGACCGTAGGTATCCGTCCTGCGACCCGACCCAGGCTACCAACGTTACACAAGGCTGCCTGCACGCCGTACTCGACCGCGTGCATCCACGCTCCCACGTTGTCGGCATTGCGGCCAACTATTCGGAGGAAAAATATACACAGTCCGTTTTCCGGGTGGAAACGACTTTCACCACGGGTGTGCCTGTCGCGCTTGACCCGACTGCGGCATTCACCCGACTCGACCCGGATGGGAATCTCTTTGACACCGCTGACCGTTCGGTCGTCATGCTGGCTATTGACCGCCCAACCTGGATTCGTCCACTGAATGATATACGGACGTTTTTTCTCTCCGCCCAGTTCTTCTGGCGACGCTATCTGGATTACAGCCGGCTCTACCGCGGCATTCCGTCCGTTCTTCGTGCCCGCAACAGTGGCGGCGAGGTCGTACCGGGTCGATTCGTCAGCAAGAATAGAGACAAAGTCGATCAGAACGAGTTTGTTATTACCTTTTCCGCTTCCACCAGCTATGGGCCAGGCGGGCTCTGGCAGCCGTTGTTTGTATTTGCGCTCGATCCGCTCTCCACAGGGGCGTATAACAAATTCGCTATGGACTACCTGTGGTCAAACTATTTCATCTTGCGGTTCGAGCAGAATTTCTTCTGGCGGGTCCGCTCACACGATCCCGGTCCCTGGGGCATTGGGGACCTGTACGGTCGCCCCCGCGACAGCCGCCACGAGAGTGTTGTCAGCGCGATCTTTCAGTTCTAGAACGAGCTATGTTTCCGAGGCGCGGAGACGGTCTATCCGCCTCTGGACCTCGGACGCAAAAGACGCCTGTGGGTCCAACTCGATCGCGCGTTCATAGGCCGTAAGTGCTTGTGTTGGTTGCCCCAAGCTTTCCAGCGCCTCACCCAGATTGGCATGGGTATAGGCATAGTCCGGGTCTAAGGCGATCGCCTGTTGCCACTCGTCCGCCGCAGCTTGGTGTTTGCCCTGTGCGGCAAAAATATGGCCCAAGCGGTCATGGATATACGATGAGGTGGGAACGAGTTGGAGGGCTTTGCGATACGCGGCCACGGCCTCTTGAGTATCGCCGTTGGCTTCGAGCGTACGGGCAAGATGCACATGGGCCATTGCATTATTCGGGTCGAGCCGCAGCGACGCCTGTAACATGTCAATCGCCTCATCACGCGCGCCATGATCCCCAAGCGCCAGCCCGAGCAGGTGGTGGGCCTTGGCATTGGTCGGCGCGAGACGAACCGTTTCGCGCCACTCAGCGATTGCCTCGTTCAGGTCGCCGGTATCGTAAAACTCTTGCCCCTGCCGCAGGTGAAGAAGGGCTTGGGACGATAAAGACCGCGGCGGTAACGGGTCGGACGGTTGAGCGGGAGGCTCGGTCGCAGGCTGCGGGGCTGGGGTCGGCAGCGGTGGGGGTACGGCCGGGGCGGGCGTCGCTGGACGGACAGGGCGAGCGCGGGCAATTTCGCGCTTGGGCGCGGCTTTTGCCGTCTTGTTGGTATGCGAGAAAAGGATCTGAGAGTAGGCTTCTCCTGCAGTCCCGTTTTCGTGGACAAAGACAATGGCCACCCGGTCGGCGCGTTGTTCTACACTAAAGGGCGGAATCCTGGTCCGTTTGAGGTCCAGGACAAGCCGGAGATGGCCCGGATGCGTACCAAGGCGAACCTGGGTAAGGAGTTCGTCATCCGCCTGGTACACGGCTGTTGGCGTGCCCCGGCGCGGGCCCTGTACGTCAATGACCAAACGGGAAGGAGACGAGAGGGCAAACGAATTGACGGTATCCGGTGGACGCGAGAACTGAAAGAGGACGGAGCGCCGATTTCCTTGTACCGAAAGTTGGACTTTCTGCAGACTCAGCAGATCGGACTGGGTATAGGCTGGGGTCCACCCTACGCCCAGCCAGACGGATATCGCACTGATAAAGATCCACACCTTGCGCACGGTTGTTCTCTCCTGCCAGGTTTTAATCTACTACAGCCGGCTCTTTTTCAACAACTCGCTCAGCCTGGAGAAGCACGTCAGCGTCATGGGTGAGGTAATAGCAGGCGACTGTACACAGGACACACAGCAGACCCGCGCTATAGAACATACTGCTCAAATTATAATAATCGACCACAATACCAAAAACCGGTGGAGCAATGGTCATCCCAAAGCTATGGACCGTCAGGAGCGTGCTCATCACCGTTCCCATACTCGAACCCGGCGTATGCTCCATGGCCAGCGCCATGTGAGCGGGATAGGCCAGCCCAAACCCCGCACCAACCAGGGCATTCAGGACGAGTAAATGCCAAAACGTTGAGGTCAAGGGAAAACCAGCCAAGGCAATGGCGCTGATCAGGCTTCCGATACCGATGAGGACCGCCTTATTCATGCGATCGGACAGTCGTCCGCACGGGGACTGAAGGACGGTGCTGATCAAGACGTTTAGAGAGATCAACGCCCCTACCTGCGAGGTGGTCAGCGGCAGCAGAGAGGCCGACAGCAGGGGCACGAAGACCCAGATGAGGGTGCTGGACAAGGCATATACCACCCGAAAGAGGGCGACGCCGAGAATGGGCCGCGAGGATAAGACCGTGTGCCAGGGGGCGATCTCCCTTTTTTCTGTAACGTGCTGTTTCTGGACTTCGGGTAAGAAGAAGAGCAGCAGGAGTAAAGACAACAAGCTCAGGACACCCAAGAGAATAAAGCTGGCCTGCATATTGAACAGGTCTTTAATCACCCCGCCTAGGATCGGCCCCCCGGCCACGCCGCCCAGAAAAGCCGTATTGACATAGCCGGCATACGCGCCCTCCTTTCCTTTCGGGGTCAGGTCGCCCACATAGGCCATGGAAACCGGCTGAACCATAGCGGTGGCTACCCCTTGGAGAGCCATGATTATGATGAGCGTCAACAGGCTGTTGGCGAGCAGATAGGCAACCGAGCTGAGGGCGTAGCCGAACAGCCCCCAGAGGAGAAACGCCTTGCGGCCATGTCGGTCCGAGGCCCGACCGATGAGGGGTAGCAGAAAAGTGCGAGACGCCGAGTGTGCCCCGAACAAGATGCCGACCGCTACGCCGCTCGCTCCAAACTCCTGGGCGTAGATGGGGATAAAGGGAATCACCAACCCGTTGCCGAGCATAGTGGCAAACAGTGCCACCGACAGAACAAAAAGCGGCCCGCTCATACTGCCCTCTGAGCTATCAGCCGCTTGGAGGAACAGCTAGGCCGCTCCCTCGTCAGCCCAGTGCTCTCGTCCGAAAAATCGAATCTCTGGTTATTGTGTAACAGTGTCGCCTATTCTGCCCGGACCGAGGGCCACTGCTCCGCCCAGGGCTTAGCCTGCTCAAGCTGTGAGGCCAGGCGAAACAGGATGTTCTCTCGGCCGTAGGCGGCCACGAGCTGAACGCCGATGGGCAGTCCCGCGCTGTTCCAATGCAGCGG
The DNA here is from genome assembly GCA_022824615.1 of Candidatus Binatia bacterium. GTDB lineage: Bacteria > Desulfobacterota > Binatia > Bin18 > Bin18 > Bin18. The sequence goes on from JAJDZM010000148.1 coordinate 45,972, forward strand.
CAGCGAGATGGCCGGCTGGCCGGTGACATTAAACGGCACGGTAAACGGCATGAGAGTGGCCGAACGCCGCGCCCCTCCAAGCGGATTCTCCGGTGTGGAGACAAACTCGCCCAAGCGGGGCGGGGGCTCGGCGATAGTTGGGGTGACGAGGATGTCAAAGCCGGCGGAGCCGTCTTCGGGCTGCCACCAGTGGGCGAGCCGGCGCGTGTCGGCCTGGAGCCACTCAAGGGCTTCGATATAGCGCGTCGCGGTACGGGCGCGACCGACTTCGACCATGGCCCAGGTGTGAATCTCCACATCATCCTGGGTGACGGCTTTACCCGTCTGTCTGCCCAAGGTGTCAATATGAGAGGCGATAGCGCTCGTCAGAATTGCCCACACGTGCCGGCGGCGTTCTTGCTCGTCGTTCAGCGCACTGGGGTAGGAGTCCTCAACCGTGTGACCGAGTGAACTCAGAAGCTGGGCTGTAGCCTGGACGGCTACAACACAGTCCGAATGCAGCGGGGTTGCCTGCCCAGGGAAATCCGCCAGAGCGCCAATCCGCAATACTCCCGGATCAGCACCGACCTCTTCAAGAAAAGGGCGCGCCGGCGGGGTGGCAAAATACGGATCGCCCGGCATGGGACCGGCAATCGCATCAAGAACCGCGGCCGTATCGCGGACACTCCGTGTTACAACGTGTTCGTTGACCAGACCCTGCCAGACCTCGCCGTATTCCGGTCCGAGAGAGGCGCGTGCGCGGGTGGATTTGAGCCCGACCAGACCGCACTCGCTGGCCGGCACCCGAGTCGAACCCCCACCGTCGTTGGCATGGGCCGCCGGGACCATGCCCGAGGCCACGGCGGCGCCAGCGCCGCCGCTGGAACCGCCGGTGGAATGGTCTGTATTCCAGGGGTTCCGACTTGGGCCGTAGGCATCCGGTTCGGCCGTCGGCATGGTCGCAAACTCGGGGGTGTTGGTCTTACCCAGGAAGATGAAGCCCGCGGCTCTGAGTTTAGCAGCCATATAGGTGTCTTCTTTTGCGGTCCAGCCAAGCTCTTTCAGAAAGCGGCTGCCTTGATGATAGGGGTCGCCAGCGGAATGACAGCCAAAGTCCTTGAGGAGAAACGGGACGCCGGTGAACGGCCCGTCGGGTAGCTGAGCCGATTTTGCCTGGTCGCGCGCTTTCTCAAAAAGAGGCGTGATCACGGCGTTGAGCCGCGGGTTGACGTGCTCAATACGGGTAATGGCGGCGTCTACCAGTTCGAGCGGCGTTGCTCGTCCTGTCCGGACGAGGTCGGCCTGCGCCAGTGCATCGAGGTGGGCGAGTCGGTCAGCCATAATACATTCCTCCAGTGCGGATACCTCCTCCTAACAAAGGCAAAAGGAAATGAGAAGGGAGACACACGCCAAATCAAGCTTTCCCTTTTACAAGCGTTGACAGTCACCTCTTGTCTCAACCCTCCCTGGACATTCTCTATCTTTATGTTGCCCTGACTGGTATGCAGGGCTGACGGGAAGGAGGGGCACTATGCGTACGGACATTACCCCACCGGCGATGCGGAATATCAGAGAACGCTTCCGCTACTCTCCGGGTGTGAGGGCCGGGAATTTCTTGTATATCGCCGGCCAAGTCGGGCGGGATGAGAACTTGCAGGTTGTGGCAGATAAGGAAGCGCAGTTTGTGCAGGCGTTCGAAAACGTCAAAAAAGTGCTGACCGAAGCCGGAGCGACGTTTGACGATGTCGTGGAGATGGTCACCTACCATACCGACCTGCGTGACCTGCAACTCTTTATTGATGTCAAAGATCGCTACATTACGAATCTTGACCGACTCCCGACCTGGACGGGAATCGGTACTCCGGCGCTGGCGATGCCTGGGCTCTTGGTCGAGATTAAGTGCACAGCGTATCTGGAGTAATGTCGCTCCTCCATTGCAGAAAGTAGGGTGCATGTCGCAAGCCGAACGAGTGGGACAAGAACAGTCCTCCTATGGGTGGGTCATCGTCTTTGCCGGACTTATCATCAGCCTGTGCATGTACGGCGTCATCGAGTCTTTCGCCATTATGTTCAAGCCTATCGCCGAGCAGTTTACCTGGGATCGGGGCACGGTTTCGGTTGCGTCGATGATTAGCTGGAGCAGCTTTGGTATCTCCAGCCTGATCTGTGGCCGCCTGAGTGATCGCTTCGGTTCCAAATGGGTGATTATTACCGGCGGCCTGTTCTTTGTGGCTGGCACGTTTTTGATGAGCCAAGTGCAATCCCTGTGGCAACTCTATGTGTATTTTGGGGTGGTGCTGGCGATCGGCCGCTCGGCGACGGGTGTCCCGATGGTGGCCCTGGTGACAAAATGGTTCGTGAAGCGCCAGGGGTTGGCGCTGGCCATTGCCCAGTCACAAAATGTAGGCTCGGCGGTGTTTGCTCCGCTGGCCGTTTTCCTGCTCGCCCATAATGACTGGCGCTGGTCGTATATCTGGCTCGGAGTGATTACCCTCATCGTGCTGCCCCTCTCCATGCTCATGCGGGATAAAAAGGTCGAACCGACTGAGGCTCAGAAGTCAGGCTCAGCACTCAAGCATGGTCCAGTACATGTTTCAGCCCCCGGCATGACGCTAGGTGAAGCCATGCGGACACGGGCCTTTTGGACGCTGAACCTCATGGTGCTGGGCTGCTGCATGTGCCACTCGTGCATCTTGTTGCACGGGTTCAATCATATGACTGACGTGGGCATGTTGGAATCGGTGGCGGCCCGGGTCGTCATGCTGATGGCCGTGTTTGGCATGGTCGGGAAAATCATCAACGGTCTGTTGGCCGACCGAATTGGCGCGAAATGGGCCATTGCGCTCTTTCTCGGTCTCCAGGCGGTGATGATTCCGTTTTTTATTGAAGCCCGCCAAGCTCCCTCTTTCTATTCGTGGGCTATCTTGTTCGGGCTGGGTTTTGGTGGCCCCATGCCGGTCTATGCCATGCTCTTCCGGGAGTATTTCGGCACGCGGGCCATTGGGACCATCTTAGGCGCGTTCTTTATGGTCGCGTCCATAGGTATGGGATCGGGCGGCATGATGGGTGGCTTCTTGTATAGCGAGTTCGGGGATTATGTCGTACCGTTTCTGACGAGTACGAGCACCGGCACGATTGCGGCGTTGCTCGCCCTGACTTTGCCATCCTCGACGCGAACTGCCCGGATGCCGGTGCCGCAAGTCAGCCTTCAGACCAGTTGACCTCTACCGCAGAAAAGCAGTAATGCAGAGAAACGAGCAATGATCTCGGGGAAGCTGCCCCGGTGTACAGGGCAGATTTGTAAAGGAGGATGAGTGTATGCAGTTCTTTAACTTTCATCTGATGCCGTGGCCGCACGTTCCCGAAGACTTTGACGATACCTCGAAATATCCCTCAGCCTGGGTCACCTTCTCGAATGAACACTATGACCCGGATAAAGGTCGTGACATCTATAACCGCTATCTTGACGAATTGGAGTATGCAGAAACCCTCGGTTTCGACGGCGTATGTGTGAACGAGCACCATCAAAACACCTATGGCACCATGCCCTCGCCGAATATCATTGGGGCGCTGCTGGCACGGCGAACCAACCGTGTCAAAATTGCCATGGTCGGCAACGGACTGCCGCTCCGGGACCATCCCATCCGGGTTGCCGAAGAAATCGCCATGCTGGATGTGGTGAGCGGGGGACGGATCATCTCCGGCTTTGTGCGCGGCATTGGCTGTGAGTATTATTCGATGGGAGTCAATCCGACCCACTCGATTGCGCGCTTTCGCGAGGCACACGATTTGATTATTCGCGCCTGGACCGAGACGGGACCGTTTAACTTTGATGGGGAGCACTACCAGGTCCGTTACGTGAACGTCTGGCCCCGTCCGTATCAAAAGCCGCATCCGCAAATCTGGATTCCCGGTTTCGGGAGTAAAGAGACCATGGGCTGGTGTGCCGACTCGGCCCGCAAATACCCCTATCTGGCCGTGTATATGTCTGACGATCTGGTCAAGATGTATTTTGATCAGTACCGCGACGCGGCGGAAGAATCCGGCTATACCGCCTCGCCCTACCAGATGGGCCATTTACTGCCCATCTATGTGGCGGAAACAGATCAACGCGCTCGGGAAGAAGCCGCGGAGCATGTGCTGTGGCTCTATCACAGAGGGCTGCGCATCCCGCTTAACATGTTATTCCCACCGGGCTATGTGACCCATCAATCCATGCGGCATATTCTCAATATTGCGGACGAATTGGACTATGCGAATATGTCTTTTGACGATTTCAATACGCGGGGCTATTGCGTGGTTGGCAGTGTGGAAACCGTCAGGCAAAGACTCGTCGAATCAATCGGCAAGCTGGGCTATGGCATTTTACTGTCCCTGCTGCAAATTGGCGATATGCCGCACCACCGGACGATCAAAAATATGGAACTCTTTGCTACTGAAGTCATGCCCTATTTGAAAAAAGAGTTTCAGGACATGCCGGAGAAGTGGGCCGCGTAAGGATGCCCGCAGCAAGCGCCACACGTGCATATGCTTCAGTGTGACGTTTGCTGCCCTTCTTGGAAGCCTGCGAGTATTATAGAGAGAGGTTCAATCCGGGCCGGCGTTGCGATTTGCGCCGCAGCCGGAGTCGGGTCCAGCCCAAGAGCCAGCCAATAAGCAACACGCCTGCCCCGGCGAGAAAGCTCGATACCGAGGCGTCACGCCGGAGTTGGTTCCGCTCCAGCGTCAGGGTCTGTAGCTGGTCGGTATATGCCGCCTCATCGCGCTGTATTTCTTCCTGCGCGGCCTGAAGCCGAGTGTTTTCCTTCAGAAGACGATCTAACTCCTGATTCTGTTTGGCGATTTGATCCTCAAGAAGCTGCACCTGACGTGCTGGAGGGATTTGCTCAGTCACGTATCCTTTCAGAATATAGCCCTCACGGCCGTCGGGGAGGGCAACGAGGTAATAATCTTCTTCGGCTTCACGGACCAATTCAACGGCATTACCGGTCTTGAGTACGGCAATGATTTTGTTGCGCAGGCTCGGGCCTGTCCGTACCATGACCTCACGATAGTCACTCACGTATAAATCTTGCGCCTGACTGACAGTAGGAAAGAGAAGAACGAGAACAAGAAGTATTAGCAGCTTCCTCATCACCACATCACTTACCACATCGAGGTTTCCCTATCGATAACCCGACTGTTCATTGAGTACAACCCCAAGCCTGAGTCGTGCCGACTTCTGCCCTCAGAACAGAACGACTTTAAGACGGGCTGCTTGGGAGTTGCTTCAGAACGTCCAGCATCGCTCCATGCAGGTGGCCATTTGAGGCCAGGGTTTGTTCACCATGCAGATCGAGCGTATGGCCGGAGAAATCGCTGATCCGTCCCCCCGCCTCTTCGACAATCAACGTACCTGCGGCAATATCCCACGGATAGAGACGCCATTCCCAAAAGGCGTCGGCTCGACCACAGGCCACATAGCACAGGTCCAGGGCGGCCGACCCGCTCCGTCTTACCCCCTGTGTGCGTAGCATAAAGGCTTCATAGTACTGCACATAAAACGCGCTGTGCTTGCGGCGGTCGTAGGGGAATCCGGTGAGCAGCAGACTCTGATCGAGCCGGGAGGCTGTGGAGACACGAATGGGGTCTCCATTGAGCTGCGCCCCCCCTCCTCGCCGTGCGCTAAACGTCTCGTTCCGAACGGGGTCATGCACAACACCGACGATAGCTGTGGATTCGTGGGTGAGAGCCAGAGAGACAGCAAAGTGCGGGTAGGTATGTGCGAAATTTGTCGTGCCATCCAAGGGGTCAATATACCAGCAATATGGGCTTTGAGGACCAGATTGAGCAGACTCCTCGGCGATAATGGTGTGTGTGGGGAAATGGGTACGGAGCTGCTCAGTAATCAGACGATCGGCCGCTCGGTCCACATTGGTGACGAGATCGACCATATCGGTTTTCACACTGACCTGTTTGGTCTTAAATCGGTTTTCCTGGAGTAACTCTCCAGCCTGCTGCGCGATAGCCTGCGCAACCTCTAGGGCGGCTGTCATCAAGTCGTGCACATTGGTATTGTGACAAGTGGAACTCCGGTCTGCAAGGTATGCGAGCAAACCGGGCAAAGGAAAACCATGCGCGTTCTTGCTCCCGCAAAGGTGAATCTTTTCTTACGCATTATTGGTCAACGGCCCGATGGTTACCACTTGCTCGACTCGCTGATGGCTCCCGTCAGCCTGTATGACGAAATTGAAATCACAGCGGAGAGGGCGGCAGGG
>JAJDZM010000195.1 GCA_022824615.1 Candidatus Binatia bacterium
AAATCCAACATGATGGACCTGAACAGGGACGGCAGACACAGCAGCAGTGCGGCCGGGCAGGAGCAGAAAAAGAGTAAAAACGAACAGGACGGCGAGAAGACCAGACCAGGATGAACGGGGCCGGAACGATAAGGGAGGATAAGTCTGGTTCTGCCGCATACGACCTCCTGGAGTCCTGAGGCTTCCCTGATAAACACGAACAAGGAAGACAAGACACTGGCGGCGTCCGATAGGCTACATGATGCCGCTGCACTCTTGCTAGTATACTGCACGGGAATGTGCAAGGGATAAACAGTCAGACTATGGCAGGAAGAACGGCAGGACGCTCTACGGTTGTTCAGTCCGCTGTGCTCGTCGCACACGATTCGCACAGATTTTCAATATTATCGGGATCTTCGACGATGCCTTCATCCAGGCTATGACAGATTTGAGAGCAGCGGGCGCAAATAAAATAGATTCCTTCAATGGTCTTATTGATCCGCTCCCGATTCAACACGCGTCCGCGCAGCTTGGAGACCCGAATCCCAAGGAGTTCTTCATAGCGCTTCTTTATCTTGCGTCGCCCAGCTTCGTCTTTTGGCAGCTCCTCTTCCTCAAGGTCTTCTCCTTGCTCTTCCTCGTCAAAGAGCCCTGGTGCACGCGTCTTATGTGCTTGCTTCGCCCGCGGCATTTACAAACTCCGGACTGAGCTTGTGGTGATGGCGTGTTCTACGTTCTTTTCACACACCCAGTAAAACCCTTTTTTCCCGAACCCGGCAAACTGCACGACCCGGCTTTGCGCTCCGCATGTTGGGCATATTTGTTGTGAAGAGTCGGTTTTTTGTCCCCTTTGGGCGGTTTTCGCTTTCTCTGCCATATTCTTTCCTCCGAGATTGTTCCTGCTAGGATAGGTGATTGCTCGTCTGGCTGTCAAGGGTGAAGGGTTCTTGTCAGTCTTTCACACGCATGGTACCGTCGCCGCCATGATGGCTAAAATTGTCCTTCAAAATCAAATACTTATGATTTCTTATGACGGAACTGTACGGACCTTACGGGAGGAAGGATGACGACGCCGTCCGCATCGGATCAAGCGACCCTGCAGCCGGGTGACAGCGTTCTCTTCATTGACCACAAAGAGCGCGAATATATACGTATCCTGCGCCCCGGCAGTGTCATTGCGCTGCGTGGCGGGAATATTCCTGCTGAACAATTTATCGGACTTGCAGAAGGAAGCCTGGTCCAAGTTGGTCAGGACGAAAGATTCCGTATCCTGCGGCCGACGTATGCGCGCTTGATTCCCAACCTGCCGCGCCAGGCCCAGGTGATCTATCCCAAAGATATTGGCCCTATCCTGCTCTGGGGAGATATATTCCCTGGCGCCCGTGTGCTTGAGGTTGGATCAGGTCCGGGCGCGTTGAGTATGGCTTTGCTACGGGCCATAGGGCCAGCGGGACAGTTACTCACCGTTGATATTCGGGCCGACCATTGCAAGATGGCACGCAACAACGTCCGGCGTTTTCTTGGCGCTGCGCCAAACTGGATCATAGCCCAAACCGATGCGTATCAGGGCTTACCGATTCGGAAGGTTGACCGCGTCCTGATTGACCTTCCCGAGCCGTGGCAGGTCGTGCCTCATGCCCGAGAAGTCGTCCGGCCTGGCGGAGTCCTCGTGGGTTATCTCCCCACGGTGCTGCAAGTCAAAGCGCTGGTAGACGCGCTCCACGCGGACCCCGGATTTGCCTGCGTGGAGGTCATGGAAAACATGCTGCGGTTCTGGCATGTCAAAGACCGGTCCATACGACCAGAACACCGCATGGTCGCGCATACGGGGTTTATTGTGGTCGCCCGACGGGTCACGGAGGCGTCCGCCATTCAGGTCAAGACCGAGAAGCAAGTCAGGCAGGAAGCGCAGCAAGCCGAAGCGCTCCAGGGCGAGCCTGAATCTTGATTGACGTATAACCTTCCTTACCTTACTATGTACAATATATTTGTACAGGCAAAGGTGTCCGGTCATGATAAGCGTCAATATCACCGAATTGAGAGCGAACCTATTGAAATACTTAAACAAGGCTCAACATGGTGAGCAAATAACGGTGACCTCAAACGGTCAACGGCTCGCGACCATTGTCGCGCCAATTGACCAAAAACAGCGAGCGAAAACCAAGCTCAAAAGACTAGCGAAAACCGCGAAGATTCACGATGTGACCTCGCCAATAGGCGTTCAATGGGACGCGATGCAGTGATTGTTTTAGATACCTGCGCCATCATCTGGGACGCCCTCAACGCGGACCGGCTGACCACCAAAGCCAAACGAGCGATGAGAGCTGCAGAAGCAGACAACGAACTTATGATTTCCGATATATCCATTTGGGAAATCGCAATGCTCGTCGCAAGGAAAAGACTGGAAATCGAAGAGACCGTCTCTTCGTTCATCAATCTGCATCTTCAATCGAGAACAATTACAGTACAGCCCATTTCTTCAGAAATAGCCGAACTTTCCGTGAGCCTTGGACGAGGAATCAATAACGATCCTGCGGATAGAATCATCGCTGCCACCACAATACTCACAGGCGCAAAACTCGTCACCGCTGACGACAACCTTATTCACTCAGAGATAGTACCTACCGTTTGGTAAGGCGGTCTCGGTCTCTCTATTCCCCTTGCCTCCCTAACCTCTCACCTGATAGCTGACGATTGGGAAGGAGGGCACCATGTCGAAAGTGCTTTTTGAGAAAAAAGGCCATATTGCCTATGTGACCATCAATCGCCCGGAACGCCTCAACGCCTGTGACTTTGAGACCTATCATATGCTGGCCGATATCTGGACTGAATTCCGAGACGACCCGAACTTACGGGTCGCTATTATGACCGGAACCGGGGAGCGGGCGTTTAGTGCCGGGAGTGATATCAAAGCCAACTATGTCAATCGTCCGAAAAACGAAAATACCAATCTCTTCCCGACGCTGTTCGACCTGTACAAACCCATCATTGCCGCCATCAACGGCCACGCGAATGGCGGCGGCCTGGAGCAGGCCCTGGCGTGTGATATCCGCGTAGCCGCGGAGCATGCCCAGTTCGGGTTTGGTGAAGTCCGCCTGGGCTGGCTGCCAGGCGGCGGGGGGACGCAGCGCTTGCCCCGCATCATTTCTCTGGGCCGGGCCCTGGAGCTGCTGTATACCGGCGCCCGTATTTCTGCCGAAGAAGCCTATCGTCTGGGCCTGGTCGACCACCTTGTTCCCATGAATCAGCTTATGAGCAAGTGTGAAGAGATCGCCGAGGAGATTTGTAAGAGCGCGCCGCTGGCCGTACAGCACATCAAGCAGGCCTCCTTACGCGGCCTGGATGTGTCACTTGAGGAAGGGCTGAAATTAGAACGCGCGCTCTATAATGAACTGCAAGCGACCGAGGATGCCCGCGAAGGCGCCCTCGCCTTTGCTGAAAAACGGCCGCCTAATTGGCAGGCCAAGTGAGCAGGGCCTGTTCACCGGAACAGGCCAGAGGTGAGATATGGCAGAATCTGAAATCATTCAGGAAGCCGCGCGTCACCTTCTTTCGGCCAAATATGTCATGGCCATGACAGGCGCCGGCATATCCGTTGAAAGCGGGATTCCACCCTTTCGTGGGCCGGGCGGGTTGTGGACAAAGTATGGAGAGCCGCCCATGAACGGCTACGAGTTGTTTCTCCAAAACCCGAAGAAAGCCTGGGAAGAGCGCTTATCGCCCTCAGGGCCAAGCAAGGAAATATGGCAGACCCTGGGTACGGCAGAACCGAATGCCGGCCATACTGCATTGGTTGAACTGGAAAATATGGGCATCCTGCGCAGCATGATTACGCAGAACGTCGACAACCTGCACCGTCGAGCCGGCAGTCAGCACCTCATTGAAATCCACGGCAATTACACCCTGGTGCGCTGCATTGCCTGCAACGCCCGCTTTCCAGGCTCCGAGGTCCCTCTGCACCAGTTACCCCCGGAATGTCCCAACTGTTCGGGCATTCTCAAAAGCGATACCGTATCGTTTGGCGAGCCTATTCCGCAGGACGCGCTTGAGCAGTGTTATAGCGAAACGCAGTTGTGCGACTGCATGATCGTTGCCGGCACCTCGGCGACCGTGTATCCGGCCGCCGGCTTTCCTATTGCTGTCAGTCAGAAAGGCGGGACGCTCATCGAGGTCAATTTGTACGAAAGCGAATTAACGCCCTTATGTACGCTGAGCCTGCGCGGAACGTCGGCTTCCATCCTCAGTCAGTTGGTTGAAGCCGTAAAAGCGCAACGCTCATAATTTTTACTGCGTACAGACGCCAAGGAATTGCCAGTGAAACAGTGGTTCGCATTATCGGCCATTGGTCGGGACCGGCCCGGTATCGTCGCCGATTTGGCAGAGCTGATTTTCGAATGTGATTGCAACCTCGAAGATTCCAGCATGACCCTGCTGGGGGGTGAGTTTGCCGTGCTCCTCCTTCTCTCGGGTCGGAGCCCGGACTGTCAGCAACGGCTCTCGGCGGCCTGCAAACGGCTCGAATGGGAAAAACGGCTGACCGTCTTTTTTCGTCCGCTTGAAGAAGAGCCCCTCCCCTATGGGGCCAACGACGAGACACGCAGCTATGAACTGGTAGCAACCGGTGTGGATAAAGCCGGCATTGTCGCTCGTGTGGCCCGCTACCTGGCCGAACAGGGAGTGAATATTGTGCATATGCAGACCTCTACTCAGCCAGAGCCTGGCCACGGTACGGTGATCTATCATATGCAGATCTCGCTGGCTGTTCCAAGCGACGTTGCCGAGACGGCCCTGAGAGACCAACTCGACCGTATTGCAGATGACTTACGTATTCATATAGACCTCACAGCATCCAAAGAGTAAACGTGTCCAGCATCTCGCACGAGACAAGGAGGACCGCATGAAGCTGGGATTTGTTGGCGTTGGCAATATGGGCAACCCTATGGCGCTTAACCTTCTGAAGGCCGGCCATTCCCTTCAGGTGTACGACATCAAACAGGGGGCGGCCAGCAATCTTATCGAAGATGGCGCAACCTGGGTCGGGAGTCCCAAGGCCGCAGCCACCGGTGTAGAAGCCATCTGTCTCTCTTTACCCATGCCCACACATGTCGAAGAAGTCGTCTTGGCTGACAATGGAGCCTTGGCCGGTATTGCCAAAGGAAAAACCATTATCGATATGAGCACGAATTCACCAACCGTCGTGCAAAGGCTGGCGGAACAGGTGAATGCCCAGGGGGTGCATTTTCTTGACGCGCCGGTCAGCGGTGGGGTGCGCGGCGCGCGCAAAGGCACGCTGGCCATCATGGTTGGTGGAGACAAGGCCGTGTACGATTCGTGTGAGTCTGTACTGCAATGCATGGGCAGCAATGTGTTTCATGTGGGAGATATTGGTGCCGGTAACGTCGCCAAGCTGGTGAACAATATGCTGGCCTTTATTCATATGATGGGTGCCGCCGAAGCCCTCATCCTCGGAGCCAAAGCCGGAGTTGATCCGAATGCGCTGTGGAAAATCGTCAAAGCCAGCAGCGGGAATAGTTTTATCTGGCAGTCCGGGACCAGGGCCATTTTGCGCGACCGGCTCGCACCAACATTTACGATCGATCTCGCCTGCAAAGATATGGGTCTCGCCACTGATCTTGGTACAGAATTGGACGTGCCCCTAACCATGGCCTCAGCCGCACAAGGACTGCTCAAAGCCTATCAGTCGGGTGGGTTTGCCCAGGAGGACGTGTTGGCGACAATCAAAGCCCTCGAACAACAAACGGAGACAACCGTGCGTGGCACCTGGGACGACGCGAACGAGTCGTAGGGCCCGCATGCAGCTCTATACAAAAATTCTCATCGGGATGGCGGTCGGTGCGGTAGTCGGTCTCTTGCTCGGCCCCAATTCCCTCTTTCTGACGCACGACGTCTATGCTATTCGCGACGCCTCGCAGGTCGTCTTTCAGCAAAACCTGGCTGATGCGTCTTCTCGCGTTCATCTGCCGGCTGGTGTCCCGATCCAGATGAGGCTGCTCGAGACCACGTCTGAGCAACACCCCGATCTTCTTGGACAGGAAAGGGAAGTCCCCGTTTGGGCAAAAGTCCGGTTTCCTTTTAGCCAGAGACTGGCGCTGGCAGACCAGTCTGACCGCATCCGCCAACAACTCGGCGTGATTGCTCCGGGCGGCGCTGTGGAAGGCTGGCTGCAAATCTCCAGGACCCTATTGGAGGGAGGCGGCTTTGCTTTTTCCCCGCGGCCTATCAGCCAGTTCGGCGAGCAGGTGATCACCATCCTCCGTCCCATCGGTCAGATTTTCATGCGTCTAATCAAGATGGTCGTCGTCCCCCTGGTTTTCGCTTCACTTCTTGTAGGTGTGGCTAGCCTGGGCGATATTCGCAAACTGGGACGCCTGGGGAGTCGAACGCTGGGCCTCTACCTGGGAACAACCGCCGTCGCGGTCTCCATCGGACTCGTCTGTGCCTACGTCGTCCAACCCGGCCAGTTTATTGACCCGGCCGACCGCACCGTACTGCTCGCCCAGTTCGGAGCCGCGGCGGGCGACCGGATGTCCGCCGCGGCCGTTTCCCCCTCCATGGTCGATACCCTGCTTGATATTATCCCGACGAATCCCATCGACTCGCTCACCAGCGGCAATATGCTCCAAATTATTTTCTTCGCTATTGTCCTGGGGGTCGCGATTACCGCTCTGGGCCCTGAGGAAAACGCGAGTGTGGTCACACTCTTTGAGAAGCTTCAGAACGCCATGATCGTCATTATAGGTTGGGTTATGGCCTTGGCTCCGTATGGCGTTGCCGCCCTGATCGCCGAAGTGATCGGGACGAGCGGGATCAGCGTGTTGACGGCCCTACTCGTATACGGCGCTACAGTTGTCCTTGGCTTGGCCATTCATGGCGGCGTTGTCTATGGAGGCCTGGTGCGGCTGCTCAGTCGTCTGTCATGGGTCTCGTTTATGCGGGCCGCCCGCCCGGCTCAACTCATCGCTTTTTCAACCTCTTCTTCGTCAGCCACCCTGCCCGTTTCCATCGAGTGTGCCGAGAAGAATATCGGCGTGAGTAATCCGGTCGCGAGTTTTGTCCTCCCTCTCGGTTCTACCGTGAATATGGACGGGACGGCGCTCTATCAAGGCGTTGCGGCAATTTTTATTGCCCAGGTTTTCCAAACCGACCTGTCGTTCGGCAGCCAGCTCGGTATTGTGCTGGCTGCAACCATGGCCTCGATTGGTGCGGCGGGTGTTCCTGGAGCGGGGATTATCACCCTGGCCCTCGTCCTGACTTCGACCGGGATTCCGACAGTAGGGCTGGCATTGATCCTCGGTGTTGATCGGATTCTCGATATGTTTCGGACGGCGGTGAACGTCACCGGAGACTTGGCGATCACCACCGTGATGGCCAAGAGTGAAGGCGAACAGCTATCCCTTCAACCACCGGCCTAGCACGCTCCCCCTCCACGGCGGCAGCACAGGAAGGGACCGGCCCCTATGAGCGAACTCCTTTTCGATCACACTGGCTCGGATGGCTCCATAGCGACGGTGACCTTTAACCGGCCCGAGGCGCGGAACGCCCTCACCTGGAATATGTACGCCGCGCTAGAGGAAGCCTGCGAGGTCGTTGACCGGGACGACACCATCAAAGTGCTCGTCCTGCAGGGAGCTGGAGATAAAGCCTTTGTCTCCGGCACGGACATCAGCCAGTTTACCTCGTTCAAGGAAGACTCAGACGCGATTGAGTATGAGCGTAAGCTCGAACGGCTTATCAGTCGCCTCGAAAACGTCAAAAAGCCGGTTATTGCCGCCATTCAGGGCGTTGCTGTCGGGGCCGGAGCCGCTTTGGCTCTGGTGAGCGACCTGCGCTACTGCACCCCGGAGAGTCGGATAGGGTTTCCCATTGCCCGCACCCTGGGAAACTGCCTGAGCGTGGCTATCCATTCCCGCATTGTTGACGCCATAGGTCCGGCGAGGACGAAGGAGCTGATGTTTCGAGCCCGGCTTGTCAAGGCTCAGGAGGCTCTGCAACTCGGTCTGGTCAATGAAATTTTTGAGGCTGACCAGCTTAGCCAGCGGGTTCGTCAGATAGCCGAGGAAATATCTCAAAACGCCCCCTTGACCCTCCAGGTCACCAAAGAGGCTATTCGGCGTTTGCAGCACCATCGGCGGTCGGTGGGCGCGGATACTCTGGGAGAGGACTTGATTGTCCGGGCCTATATGAGCGAGGATTTTCGTGAGGGCGTGGCGGCGTTTCTGGCCAAGCGTCCGCCACATTTTCGGGGACGGTAGCAAGACGTATGTGCCAACCCCAGATTGCTCAAAAACGAGGTAGACAGCAGTCCCTACTGGCAGCAAAACGGAGATGATGATGCCGCTCTCGGGAGTAAAGATCGTTGAGGTTGGCATGAACCTGGCCGGCCCCTTAGCCGGCGCTATTATGGCCGATCTCGGCGCTGACGTAATCAAGGTCGAGCGGCCTGAGACCGGTGATGACGCCAGGGCTTGGGGACCGCCATTTGTCGAGCATACCTCCCTGCCCTTTCATAATATGAACCGCAACAAACGCTCGGTTGTGATCAACTTCAAAGATGCCGCAGACATGGAGCGTTTGTATCAGCTTATCGAACAAGCCGATGTGTTTCTCCACAACCTCCGTCCCGGGGTTGCCGAGCAAGTCGGCCTGGAAGCAGACCTCCTCCTGTCTCATAATCCCAGACTCGTCTATTGTGGTGTGACGGCCTTTGGACATACCGGGCCGCTCAAGGATAAGCCCGGCTACGAAGTGCTGCTGCAAGCCTTCGGCGGGCTGATGAGTATGACTGGCCAGGAAAATGGCCCGCCGGTGCGCATGGGTACCTCGGTCGTCGATTATGGCACAGGCATGTGGACGGCCATTGCCGCGCTGGCGGCCCTGCGCAAACGAGACAAAACCGGACGCGGCTGCGTGATTACAACATCGCTTTTTGAGACCGCTGTCTTCTATGTCAGTACGGCGCTGATCCAATATAAAAAGACCGGCAAAGCTCCTGCTCGTCATGCCACTGGCAGCCCACGTCAGGTTGCCTTTGGCGCCTTTGAAACACGGAACGGCCCCTTAGTCCTGGGTGTGGCTAACAGTCGACTGTTTTTCAAACTCGCCAAAGCCCTTGGCCGCGACGAATGGCTCACTGATCCCCGCTATCAAACGAACGCGAGTCGCATGGAGCATCGGGAGTATCTTATTCGAGAAATCGCTGCCCATATGGCTCAGGAGACAAAAGAAACGTGGATGGAACGCCTGGAAGCGGTCGGCGTTCCGTGTGCTCCGATCCTGACCATTCCCGAGGTGATTGCTCAGCCGCAAACCAAGGCGATGGATATGATTCGTGAGGTGCCCGATTCTCCTCTTGAAGTCATGGGTCTCCCCTTTTCGATCGACGGGCAACGGCCGGATTTTCGATCTCGCGCCCCACAGTTAGGGGAGCATACGGATGAAGTGTTCAACAACACCGATCCTCCTGAGAAATAATGACTTTCCACGGAAGTATTACAGGGGGTCTTGCCGACTTTTGTAAAATCAGCACATATAGGAGAAAATACACACAGTGAAGGAGTAATGTATGTCAGATCCTGACCAGCCTCTATCATCTTCGGGCACGCAGGAGGACCCCGCCGAACGGTTAGTCCAACATCTATTGCGCCAGCCGCATGACCTTGTTGATGCACGTCGTTTGTTCCAACGTTTCCGGGTCACCACACGAGAGTTCCAGCGCGCCCTTCGTCAATTTGAAGCCTTACGTCTCACAGGAGACACTCCACCCCAACCCGCATAGTTGTTACGCATTGAGAAAGTAAACACGTCCGGCCTTTATATGATTTTTGTAGGACGCGCTTACCTTCTCGGCACCTGCTTATCCATCCAACCGGAAAGTCTGGAGAAATGAGGAGGAGCCGGTGCCGAAATATTATCTCAGGTCAAAACTCCGGCACATTTTTTCTCTCGGTCGTGATGGACAATGAATCTTCACATCCGAATCGGATATCTGCGTCCGAAGCCTCTCATACTTGTCCCACGTAGAGAGAAAAATCGGATCTCGTCATGATTGAAGTGAACGGTATTGCGCACATTATTCTGACCGTCAGTCGGTTCAAGGAATGCCAGGCGTTCTATAAAAAGCTCCTGCCGTTTCTTGGCCTCCAACTGGTCTTTGACGGCGAAGACATGTGCTACCATGTCGGAGCCCGGACGGGTGTCGGCATACAGCGCTGCGCTCCCGAGCACCAAGACGAGCGTTTCGTTCAAACGCGCACCGGGCTACACCATTTCTGTTTTCGTGCTCGTTCCAGGCAGGATGTCGATCAGGTCTATGAGTTGCTGAAAGAACTCAACGCGACCGTCGTCACGCCTCCCCAAGAAGGTTCATGGGCACCGGGCTACTACTCGGTCTTATTTGAGGACCCGGACGGTATCCGGGTCGAGGTGAATTACGTTCCGGGTAAGGGTGTATTGGCCAAAGACGCCGGGTTCAACCCGAGCGGAGACTATCAGTAGGTATTTCGAGCGGCTTCCCGCCCCGCAATACGCCCAAACACCGCGCCTCGTAAAACCGAGGTCGCGCCCATATAGTTGTAGTAATACAACTCGCCCATTGGCTCGCCAGCGACGTAGAGACCCGGAATGGTGCGGCCTGTGGAGTGGATGACTTGGGCTTGCGGGTTGGATTTGAGGCCGCCAAAGGTGAACGTAATGCCTCCGGTCACGGGATAGGCCAGATAGGGCGGCGTGTCGAGCGGCCGAGCCCAGTTGGTCTTATTGACTGCCAAGCCATGTGTCGCCAGACCGTCGAGGGTGAGCGGATCAAATCTCCCCGCTTGGCAGGCGGCGTTGTATTCCTCAATGGTTCGCTCCATGCGATTAGTCGGAACCTCGATACGCGCGGCCAACTCCCGAATGCTCGGCGCTTCAAACGCCTCTTCGTCCGTCCGAATTGCCCGTTTCCAGGCTTCCGGGTCTTCGGCCCGCGGCTTGTTGTCAAAGACGTTGAAGGCTACCCCGCTTTTATGCGCCATAATGGCCTTGCTGAATTTCACATAAGTCTGATCGCGAAAGTCTTCACCTTCATCGAGAAAGCGTTCGCCGTCTTCGTCAATGAACAGACCGAGCTGAAAGATATAGATCGCCGTCACCCCACACTCAAAAGGCGTAGAACGTGCGTCAAGCACGGCAGAGTGGAAATCGCCCCATTGGCCAGCCGGCATAGCCCCAATGGCCAGGGCCATACGCAGCCCATCACCGGTATTATACCGGCTGCCTCGCAGAATGAGTCCATCCATATGCCGTCCTAAATATCGGACCCGCATTTCCGGGTTGGCCTCGAAACCGCCACAGGCAATCACGACCCCGCCACGGGCTTGAATATCGGTATAGCCCTCGGGTTCGAGCGCACGCACACCAACCACGCGGCCACTCCGGCTGGTGAGGAGAGTTTCAGCCGCGGTCTCGTACGCAACATGTACCCCACCCCGCTCCAGACGCTTATAGAGGGTGTCAACCAGTTGCCAGCCACCGCCCACAGGCTGACGTCGATAGCCGGCGACATTGGGATAGCCCTTTTCCCATGCAATCCCCATCTCAGTCAGCCAATCGACCACGTCAGCCGCGTTATCCACCACAACGCGCACCAGGTCTTTGTTCGCCCGCCCACGCGAAACCCGCAGAAAGGCGTCAAAGAAGTCCTCTTTGGTTTGTTGGGTTGGACAGTACTCATCCGCTTCATGAGGATAGCGGATTTGAGCATCGGCAATAGCAGAGTTTCCGCCACGTTGCAGCTTGGGAGCCTTTTCGAGCAGGATGACTTCGGCGCCTTCGTCCATCGCGCTAATAGCAGCGGAAAGGCCGGCAATACCGCCGCCTATGACCGCTACGTCGCAATCGATCTCAGGGATAGATTCGGGCATATCCGTTTATTCTTCCTGATGGGCCGCACAAAAACGTAGGGGCGCAGCATACTGCGCCCCTACCCATCCTGAACCATGGTTCTGATCCTCAGGAATCGTCTAGCCTCCGGCAATACCAACCATGAAGGAGACAGTTTCCCCGTCCGCCAAGGTATCATCAATAAAGAGCCGCCGTCCTGTGGAATCGACAAAGAGTGTGCCGTTGGTATTCAGATCCTGGGTTTTCGGGTCAATGAGCAAGGCCTCCATCCGTTCTCCATACTTGGTCGTCAGGATCTGTGCCAATTCAGCCATATGAGGCTGTTCGAGTTGGATGGTCTCACTCGTAATTTGCGTGATTTCCTTAAAACGAGCCGTATACTCTGCTTGGACTGTAATCACGGCGTATTCCTTCCCTCTCAATTAGTCCGGTATACCAGGGTCGTCAGACGCTTTCACCTCAACGTGGACCGCACGGCTGGAACGACTCTCACCGGCAATGGCGTTGTCCGCGGCCAGCACATCAGCAACATCTTCCATCCCAAGTTCTTCGAGTTTCTTGCGCGTCTGGAGACCGGTTTCTTTGTCCCAGCCACGCCATTCATAATATTCGTCCAGCACTTGCTCGAACATATCAGCGGCAACGCGCCCTTTATTCGGCCCTTCCGGGCACGGTTCGTGCATCCAGCGCTCGCAGATCGTGTCGTGTTCACGACGCAGGCCAAGACGAGAGTTATACGCCTTTTCCAGGTTACAGATGCGCTCACCGTCGAGCATGCGCTCTTCTTTCGTCCGATCAATCCCGGTCACTGCCGTATAAGCCTCGCCGTAATAGCTCTCCGGCGCGTAGCTGAGAGGGTCAAGCAGCCAGTGGAAGAGGCATACGCCATACGAATTAATGAGCGCAACCTGATTTTCGAGCACAGCCGTACAAGCCCCTTTCAGGTCAGGAACAGTCGGGTCACCGGCAATTGGCGTCCCGAAATAGGCTTTCGAGAGGTCTTTGCGCTGAAACTTCTCGATCAGGCCAATACCCTTCAAATGGTCGGAACCACGCGAGGCTACAGCCATATTGTTCATCCAGGTGGGGAAAGGCCGCATCTCTTCGGTAAAGCTCGCGCCACCTTTACCGTAGATGGCATATTTCATGAAATTCTGACCCTTTTGTTCTGAGTAGCGCAGCGCTCCCCAATAGGCCCCGTCCCGAAACAGCCAGCCAAACGGATTGGTTTGATACGAGACGTTTTTTACCAGCTCTTCGATATCTTCAATATTGCCCCATTCGAGACTCTGGGGTTTTCCAAATAATTCTTCCACATCACGATCAGAGATCAGC
>JAJDZM010000261.1:0-5000 GCA_022824615.1 Candidatus Binatia bacterium
ACAGAGACATAAACGCTGCTATCAATATCAAACAGGCAGGCTTAGCTGCCTAAAGTGGAGACAACGTAACACGTAGCTCAGATCGGCTGTTGTCAAGGAAACACAAGCCCCTACCTTTAGGTAGTGGGTACTATGACAAGGACAGGAAATAGCCGTAATAGTGGTAGAACCTTCCAATTCTCCCCCTGTGCGGTATAAAGGTGCGATTCATGTGCGTATAGGTCCACGTAGAGGTATCGCCACTACACAGGATGAAAGGAAACTCAACGAAAAACAGCGGTATGGTGATAGACCATTTGATCTTTATCCTGTTCCAACTGCTAATATATCCGATCTCAATATTACGTTATTCAATTATGAATATATGCCCCATGCTGTTTCTGAAGAAATATTGGCACAAAACGAGCGAAGTTTGAATGAACAATTGGCAGCCACGAAGATGATCACTGCAGCAGATCAACTAACACCTACAGTGCTTGGAATTCTTGCGATTGGAAAGAATCCACAGGATTTCTTATATGGTGCTTATGTGCAGTTTCTGAGAATTGACGGTGATGAATTAGCAGATCCGATTATTGACAGTGAGGAGATCCGTGGTGCGATTTCTGACCAGATTCGCCGCTTAGATGATAAACTCATTGCGCATAACCGAGTTGCTGTGGATATCTTATCTGGACCTGTTGAAAAGCGAACGTCTCTTTATCCTATTGAGGCATTACAGCAGATTACTCGTAATGCGATTATGCACAGGACTTACGAAGGCACAAACGCTCCTGTTCGTGTGACTTGGTTTAATGATCGAATTGAGATTTCAAGTCCTGGAGGCGTGTTTGGTGGTGTAACCGCTGATAATTTTGGAGACTTGGGACTCACCGACTATCGTAACCCTAATTTAGCGGAAGCGATGCGAACCTTAGGTTTTGTGCAGCGTTTCGGTATGGGTATCCCGATTGCCAGAAGGCTGTTGTCGGAAAATGGAAATCCTGCTCCTGAATTCAAGGTTCATGATACTGCTGTGGTTGCGACTATATATTGTAGAAGCAGTAAGTAATATCAATTCTATAAATGATTTCCCGTTTGGATTGAATGTAAAAGGCGACAAATGCCATAAGAACATTTGGCAATGAATTGTGCGGCTACAAACGCATCTTTCTCTCCCTATGAACCAATAATTGATTTCATATCCCATAGAAGGATGGTGCCATCGTAACTGCCACTTGCCAGATATTTACCATCTGGTGAGAAGGCTAAATCTTGTATATCAGAAGCATGTCCCCAGAAAGTATGGATGTTTTTGCCGGTCGACATTTCCCACAAATGTATTGGTGCTTTATCCAATCCCCATTTCCACCAAGCACCTGAAACGAGATAATTTCCACAAGGAGAAAATGCTAATGCCCAAGGACGAATACATCCATTAGGTTGAAGGAATATCATGCGTGTTTCTAAGGTTTCTGTGTCCCATAATCGGATTTCGTTGTTTAATCCGTCTGCGTTCCAAGTCCCGAGTCCGCCTGCAATCCAGTTTCCACACGGCGAAAATACGATTGACTGCATGTGTTGATATTTCTTCCATTGAAGATTTCCACCATTGAGAACGCGCTCAATTTCCTCTGGTTCGCCTCTATATAAAGAGGCATCCTCTAAGGTGTCTGGTAGCGGAAGTGGTGATATTTGTTCTCCAGTTTCAACATTCCAGAGCAAAGCGGTTCCATCCCTGGAGGAGGTAACGAACCTTTTTCCATCAGGATGAAATGCTATTGCTACAATTGAACTGTTGTGTCCTTTCAGTGTGTGCTGTTTTTTCCAACGTGCAACATCCCAAATATTTAATTCGTCACCCCATCCTCCGCTGACGAGGAATTTCCCGTTAGGAGAAAATGCCAGCGAATAGATATAGCGTTCATGTGCTGTGAGTTCTGTGACTAATTCTTCAGATGCAATATGCCAGATTTGTACATCATTGTCTCCTGCATTAATAGCCAAGAGTTGATCATCTGGAGACAGAGCCATACATTGTTTTAGAGATCTGCGTTTACCTGAAGGAGGCAGTATTCGCTGGTCTTCCCGTTTATCAATATCCCAAAATATCTTACCAGTTCCCCCATAGTTACCACCGATCAATGTTTTGTTATCCTGCATAAATGCTACCGAATAGGGAATACTTCCATATCCAGAAAAGAATGACCTTGTAGTAGATGTATCTTCCTGCCATATTTGAATTCTGCGGTTCCTACAGCCAATCGCAAATTTTGTTCCATCCTTTGAAAACCTTGCGTTACCTGCTGTGGTGCTAACTGTATTAAAAGTATCTAACTTTTTGTGCTGAGAAGCATCCCATATTATCACTTTATCATCAAAGATGTCTGCAACTCGTAGTGTTTCATCAGGTGTATAGGTAAGTCTTACTCGGTTTCCTTCATAACTTTTAGGTATCATAATTAAGGATTCATCTTGAATATCCCATACTTGAACGGTAGCACCAAGGCTTGCACTTGCAAGGTATTGTCCACATGGAGAAAACAGGAGGGTATGCAAGGGATCAGTGTGTCCTGTGAGGTGTGCTATGTCTTCACCTGTATTTATATTAGAAATCATCACAGCTTCTGGTGAAGACACATACGCAAATAGATTACTGTTGGGTGAAAAAGCAGTGGGAAAATGTCTGTCGTATGCAGTATCTTCTTTCCTATAATCATTTAATTTCGGCTTTTCAAGTTTATAATTTTTGATGGGTTCGAAGTGTTCTTCGCGCCATGCATAGACGGTACTATGTCCAAAACCTGAAGCAGCGATATATTGATCATCCGGTGAAAAGTGGACATGAAGGATGACATTACGTCGTTCAGTGCCTCCCCAGTCAGTTTTTGTAACACATTGACCGTTTTGTGTATCCCACACCTTGAGAATCCCGTCTTGGTCTCCTGTGGCAATCCAACGTGAATCGTGTGAAAAGGTAGCAACATTCATCATGCCGCGCTCTGTACCCCATAGTGCGCGAGGGGCAAGTGTCTCCGTATCATACAACCAAAATCCGATTTTTGTTGCAACGGAAAGATATCTGGCATCATGTGAGAATTGGACATCAAGTCGTAATCCATGTCCAAATCTGGCAATTGCACCATCTGGAAGTTCCCAAGTTGTTACATCTGTGTCGGTAAGTGGTCTAAGTGCTGGGGTTGAAGTGATTCTATTTTCCATAATGAATGTCTCCTTTTTCTAATGGATAGATAATGTGCACAGTTTTTGCTATGAGATAATTAAATTGCTTAAGAGAAGTGTATAACTCATAGGAAGAAACCGAGGCAAATGTTTAATTATGGTTACAGTGCTTTAAGGGTTGATATAGGGTTTCATATCCCAGAGTAGGATAGTGCCGTCATAACTGCCGCTTGCTAAGAGTTTACCATCTGGTGAAAATGCAAGATCTTGAATATCTGTAGGATGTCCCCAGAAAGTAGTAACATTCTTACCACTTGACACCTCCCATAATCTAATTGGTACTTTCATTCTCCATTCTTGCCACCATTCTCCTGAAGCCAGATAGCGTCCACATGGTGAAAAAGATAATGCGAAAGGATAACTTACCCCTTGTGAAGAATCTATTATTTTAGAGGGCTGATAGGTTAGGGCAGAACAGAATTGAATTTCGTTTATCTTACCACAAGCGATTAGATCTCCAATAGGTGAAACTGCGATTCTATGAATGCCCTTTCCAAGAATTCGGTTGTTCTTTTTCTCACCATTCAAATTCCACATTGTCGCTACGGAAGAATTAGCGTTTATACTTACAAGGAACTTATCATCGTAGCTAAACGTAAGAGACATAACTTTATCATCATCCTTACCGTTTTCCAAGGTGTGCGTGAACACATTTCGTATGACTCCACTTGTCATATCCCACACATAAGATCTGCCTTCACTATCTCCACATGCAAGTAGATTACCTGTTGGTGAGAGTGATACGGCGGTAATGATTGTCTTCTTCTCAGGATGGGTGAACTCAGTTGGTAGAGTGTTTTCAGAAATGTTCTGGACCCATACACTATTTCTATCATATTCATAACTCGTTACAAGCATTTGCCCAAAGTTTGACAAAGAGACAACATGTTCATCACCGATCTGTTGAAAACACTTTGGCAGTTGCAACGGTTTTTCAATATCCCAAAACCGGACGTTGTCAGCAGTGGAACTACGCGTCCCTGATGCTATTGTTTTCCCATCTTGCAAGAATGCAACACTATTAGGAAAACTACTGAGATGTAAATGAGAATACTTGCGTGGTTCAGTGTTTTCAGGTGTCCACACTGTCCATGTGCTTGTCCCGGCAACGATAAAATGCGATTGCTCTGAAAAGAGAGCGTATTGGATGTATCCACCCTTTTCACGGTATGTATACCGTTTTTCATTATGTTCCAAGTCCCATACCACAGCACTTTCTTTTGATATCCCCACAGCGTGTAGGACACCCTCCATCGAATAGCAAACTTGCATGCGCGCTTCATCAAATTGCAGAGGTGTGTTATTCTGTTCCCATGTTTTTGTGTTCCACACTTGAACTGTGCCATTATATCCTCCAGAGACGAGGTATTGTCCACACGAAGAAAAACAAAGACTATTTACAAAATTGATTTGCTCTGTAAGACTCGCGATACACTCACCCGATACAACATCCCACACCAATATAATATCTTGGGTATCAAAGTTATCGAATGCCCCTGTACATGCCAGCAAACGACTGTCTGGTGAAAAAACGACAGGTCGTTCAAGTACACGACGACGGTGTTCTCTTTCTTTATTGTAAAACTGTGCATGTGCTGCACCAATTTCTGGTTTCCAAATGAAAACAGTGTCATCACGCATGCCAGTTGCAGCGAGGTATTGTCTATCAGGTGAAAAAGCAAGCTGTTTAATGCTACTGGTGCGAAGCGGTCCCGATATTTGCTCTGATTCCCTCCTCATTTGGGTAATGCATACTCCATTTGGAATATCCCACACCT
>JAJDZM010000261.1:10000-41556 GCA_022824615.1 Candidatus Binatia bacterium
AGGCGGCAAAAGCGGTCGGCCAAAAAGCTGCCGAACGGACGGTCCGTCGTCTTGGGGCAAAACAAGTCCAGACTCAAGAAGCGCCGGTCGTCTTTGAGCCAGAAATGGCAGCCAGCTTACTCCGTCACTTGGCCGGCGCGATTTCTGGCTCGGCCCTATATCGAAAAACTTCTTTCCTCCTGGATAAAATCGGCCAGAAGATCGCGGCAGATGGGATCTTTGTCGAAGACCACGCACGCATACCCTCCGCTTTAGGCTCAAAACCTTTTGATGGAGAAGGGCTGCCGACCCGCCAGAATATTGTCGTTGAGGACGGAGTGCTCACGAGCTATCTCCTGGATACCTATTCTGCACGT
Source organism: Candidatus Binatia bacterium (assembly GCA_022824615.1). Lineage (GTDB taxonomy): Bacteria > Desulfobacterota > Binatia > Bin18 > Bin18 > Bin18. Next base: position 10,357 of record JAJDZM010000261.1, read on the forward strand.
AAACTCGGACTCCAATCTACGGGCAACGCCAGCCGTTCTTTTGCCGATACTCCGGCAGCCAGCACAACGAATTTCTTCTTGCGGCCCGGTGCAACCCCACCCGAGGATATTATTCGTTCGGTTCGGTCCGGCTTATATGTCACCGAGCTGTCCGGATTCGGTGTCAATCCCGTGACGGGCGACTATTCGCGGGGAGCGGTTGGGCTGTGGATCGAAGGCGGAGAGATCGCCTATCCGGTGGAGGAGATCACTATCGCCGGTAATCTGCTCGATATGTTCAGAAACATTGAGGTCATAGGCAACGACTTAGAACGGCGCGGGACGATCTCCGCACCAACAGTGAAAATTGCCCGTATGACGATTGCCGGAATATAACCGTCCTTTTGTCAAATACCCGGGAAGGCGCTAAGTTACGCTCCGCGTGCGACAAAAACTCTACGACTATCTCGCGGACCGGCCAAGCGGAGCAACCTCGACCGAGTTGCTCCATGAGATTTTCGTCTCGGACGCGATTGCCCCCTTTCCTTCTCAACGTGATCCGGAACTGGGTACCCGCCTCATCCATGCGGCCCTCGGTGCGGATCAGCACTGTTCCTACGATGCGAAAACCGACCGCTGGACGCTCACCCTCCATGCCCACCTCAACCGACCACTCCACGATATTCAGTTTGTCGTTCTCGATCTTGAAACAACCGGCCTCAAACCCGGTAAAGCAGCCATGACTGAAATCGCCGCGGTCCGAGTCGGCCACGGGAAGATTGGCGAGGAGTTTCATACCTTACTCAATCCGGGCCGGCATGTGCCAGCCGTGGTGAGCCGCTTGACCGGCATCACCGATACCATGCTCAGGGACCAGCCTCGGATTGAGGAGGTCTTTCCTCAGTTGCAGCATTTTCTCGGGCAGGCAGTCATCGTTGCCCATAACGCCAGCTTTGACCTTGGCTTCCTCAACTTTGACGCGCAGCGTCTCGTTGCCACCCCTTTACGAAATGCCTCAGTCTGCACCCTGAAGCTGGCCCGGCGACTCCTATCTGGCATTCGGTCTCGTTCGCTCGACGCGGTCGCTGCCCACCTCGGCGTCTCGTATCCGACCCAACATCGTGCCTTGGCCGATGCGCGGGTGACGGCGGAGATTTTCTGTATTTTTCTGGAACGACTCACCCAACAAGGGGTCACCACGCTCGGTCAGCTACTCGAGTTTCAACATAGCGCCCGCGATGGCCGCCGTTTTGAATGTTTTGTCCCCCGCTCGACTCTAGCAAGTGTTCCGGCAAGCCCGGGAGTGTATCGGATGCTCGACGCCGAGGGGAAGCTGCTCTACGTCGGCAAGGCCAAGAATCTTCATCGTCGAGTCAACTCTTATTTCACTAATTCCTCGGGCCATAGTGACAAGGTCCTCGACTTGGTCCGCCACGCACGCGACGTTGTCTACGAACAAACCGGCTCGGAGCTTGAGGCGTCGTTACGTGAGGCTGACCTGATTCGCACCCTCAAACCGCCATACAATCGACTTTCCAAGCATCTCCCTCGGGTCGCTTTTCTCAAGCTCAGCGTCAGGAATACCTATCCCCGACTGTCGGTCGCGACAAAGCCAGGAAGTGATCGCGCCCTGTATATCGGCCCGTTCCGCAATCGCGACTTTGCTGAACGAGCCCAGCGGCTCCTGGCTCGACTTTTTGGCCTCAGAACCTGCCCAGGTAACCTCTCACCGGCTCCCGAGGCTTCACCTTGCGTGAGCGGTCAGATTGGTGCCTGTACCGCGCCGTGTGTCGGGTGGGTCTCACGCGCGGCATACCGGGAGCACGTGCAGCGTTTCAGCGCAGCTCTCAACGGTGAAGTCCCAATACTGCGAGAGACGTTAATAGGAAAACGTGACCGTCTGGCCGCGGATTTACAATACGAAGGGGCCGCCCGCCTCCAGCAGGATATCGAGTTGCTCGATCATATCCTCCATCTGCATCAGCGCTTTCATTGGATCGTGACGCGGGCAAATGCCTTGCTCTTATTACCCAGCCGCCAAACTGGAACGGCCCAGGCCTATCTTGTCCTCAACGGCCGTCTGATCGAAAATCGCACGGTCTCCAGTCTGGACGACCTGGACTATTTAGCGACCCTCGCGGACGAACATTTTGATACAGATCGTGATGTCCCTTTACGACCTCACGAAATTGACGCCAGTGTGATTCTCTCCGCTTGGCTGTGGAACCCGGAGCAAGCACGGAGTGCCGTTTTTCCGATTAGTGCCCCGTCGACACTCGGCAATCAACTGGACGAGCTTCAAACAGCGCTGAGCGACCTCCAACGAATTGAGGGTGCGTGAGACTCAGCGGAGAACATGAGAATCTTTAGGGACTTGCGACCCGCCGGACCGCCCCCTATAGTTTGCCCACCATGACAGCAACGGCACGCCTGCAGGAATTACTCAAGCAGCCCGGTCCAGCTTTGGTTCTGGGGGCCCACGACGCCCTGTCTGCCCGACTGGCCCAGGAGGCCGGATTTGATGCTATCTGGGCCAGCGGTTTTGGCATCTCGGCCACCAACGCCATGCCGGATGCCAATATACTCACGATGAGTGAGACATTGGAGGCCGTGCGGCGGATGAGTGCCGCGGTGAGTATTCCGGTGATTGCCGACTGTGATAACGGCTTTGGCAACGCCATTAACGTCATGCGCACGGTGACCGAGTACGAGCATGCTGGGGCGGCCGGCATTTGTATTGAAGATAATATCTTTCCCAAACGGTGCAGCTTTTACGCCGGAGTCCAGCGCGAACTCGTCCCGATTGACGAGCACGCCCGGAAAATCCAGGCCGCGACGGCCGCACGGCAGAATTCCGACTTTGTCATTATTGCTCGCACAGAGGCTTTTATTGCCGGCTGGGGAAAAAATGAGGCACTGCGTCGAGCCCGCGCTTATGTTGAGGCAGGCGCTGATGCCATCCTCATTCATTCTAAAGCGGCGACGTTTGATGAAGAACTGAGAGATTTTGCGGCAAGCTGGGATATGTCCTGTCCGCTCGTATCCGTCCCAACAACCTATGCCGATATTACTGCTCACGACCTTGCCGCCGCCGGTTTTCAGCTCGTCATTTTTGCCAACCAGACCTTGCGCGCCGCCGTCGCCGGGATGCGAAACGCACTGGCGACTCTCAAACAGGAGGGCCGGCCGGCAGCGGTTGACGAGCAGATTGTGACATTACCTGAAATCTACGACCTCGTTGGTGTTTCGGACCTTCAGGTCAACGAAAAGAAATTCCTCGTCCCCGGCGGCCATGAGGTGACCGCAATTATTATTGCGGCCGGCTTTGAAGAAGACCTCTTGCCCCTGATTGAGGACCGCCCAAAAGCCATGCTTGAAATCAGGGGCAAGACCCTTCTGGAGCGACAGATTCAGGTACTGAACGAGTGTGGGGTCAAGGATATTGTTGTTGTCCGAGGCTATCACAAAGAACAGATCAATCTGCCGAATATCCGCTGTTATGACAACGACCGCTTCCGTGAGACTGGTGAGCTCGCCTCGCTCTTTCTGGCCGAGGCGGAGATGACGGGCCGCTTTCTCTTTCTGTATTCGGACATTCTTCTCGATCCGTCTATTCTCGAAAAATTGCTCAAGTCTCAAGCTGATATCAGCATCGTGGTTGACCGAGCCTGGAACGATCACGAACCGGGACGGGCAGAGGTACGGAGGAAGAAGCCGGACCTGGTGGTCACCCATCAACCGCCCAAGACGGGCTATCGCTACCTCCCAACCGTCGAGACCACGACGCTGGCGCAGATAGGCCAAGAGATTATGCCGCAGGATGCTGATGGTGAATTTATTGGCCTCGCCATGTTCTCCGCGTCGGGAGCACAGGTCTTGCGGACGACCTATCAAGAGCTTCAGACGCTTAATGCAGCACATCGCTTCCATGAGGCGAGCACCCTGGAAACCGCAGCCTTCACCGACATGCTCCAAGAACTCATTGACCACAAACACGATATCGCCTGTGTGGACATTTACAAAGGTTGGCTTGAAATCGATACCTTCGAAGATTACCGACGTGCCTGGGCAAAAATTCACTAGCTCCAAGATGGCTGGTACGAGCATCCAGGCTTGCGGTACGATCTCGGGTAGGGCGCCCTATGAACAGACAAAACATGAATACGCTTATTAGAGACGAATACGCGTTTTTCTTGCGCGAGCGGAACAACTGGAGCCTCACCGTCGGTCCGCAGGACCTGGAACTCGTCGCCCACGCGCTACGCGTTCTCTTGCACGCGCGCACCACTCCAGATTTCCTGGACGACTATCGCACGCTCGTGGCCTGCCAGAATGAGAACGGTGGCTGGAGTCCGCTCTCTTCCGATACCGAGAGTACGGTCTGGGTATCGGCGTTCTGCGGCCTCATGCTTATTCGCGGCAACCGGCTTCTTCGGCACGCTCAGCTGACCCAGTCGGTCCAACAAGCCATCGATTATTTTCTTGACACCCAACACCAAGACGGTCGGTGGGTTGACCCGGCCTGGGCCGACCTGGATACGACCAGTCATCCAGTCAGTTTCTTTAATGTGGTCATGGCCTTGGGTGAAACCCGTAGGCAGCAAGAGGTCCGGCACGCCTGGCAGCAGGGCATGTGTTTTATCATCGACAACCAGAGCCCGGATGGGGGCTGGTATGATGATGAATTTCATCCGTACGGCGTAGAGATTACTGCCCATTTAATCCAAGATGCACTGGTCGCCGCCCTCGTTCTTGATCAACAGGTCAGCGGGGTTCGCGAGGCGTGCGCCAAAGGGGCCGCCCGGTTGTGTGACTGGCAGGCCCAAGCCGGCTCGTGGGACGAAGAGAATATTGACCACACCATGGACTGTACACGGTCGCTCATGCTGGTGACTCATATTCTGCAAGACTCCCACAAGCGTGAGACTGTGGTGCGTGGCCTGAGTTGGATTCTGGACAATAAGAATGATCGCGGCTGGGGTGACTTTCCAGGTATGGAGACAAATCTGGAACGTACCTGCGATGGCATCGATACCCCGCTGAAATATCAAGCTTATAGCAACAGCGGCACGCACGAGGTGGTCAAGCTCTGGGGATATCTGCCCTAGAATTACGCCCGCTTTATGCCGTCTCACGCTCCGGCAAAAAGCGGCTGGCAGGCAGTCTGCCAGATCGACGAACTTCCCCCAGGAGAACGGAGGCTCGTCACAGTCAACGGCGTGGAGATCGCGCTTTTCAATATCGACAGAGCAGTCTTTGCCATCAACAACCGCTGCCCTCACCGTAAGGGCCCCCTGATTCGCGGCTATACAGACAGCGAAGGCGGTATCAAATGTCCGATGCACGGCTGGCGATTTGATCTCCGGACCGGCCAGAGTCGACGGCCAGCCCAGGCCACGACGTACCGGACAAAAATCGAGGCTGGGACTGTTTGCCTGACGCTCTAGTTTGACTTATCGAACTCTCCTCTCTGGCCTGCCGATCGACTGCTGACTCAGCCCTCAACCTGTCTGCGGGCTCGAAACTCCGCGACCCCGCAGTACAGGACCGGCACGACAAATACGGTCAGCAGCGCGATAGCCATACCGCCGAAAGACGGGATAGCCATCGGCACCATGATATCGGCCCCACGGCCCCGCGAGGTGAGCACGGGTAAGAGGGCCAAGAGTGTTGTTGCCGTAGTCATCAATGCCGGCCGTATACGCCGTTGGGCCGCCAATCGGACCGTAGCCCGAATTCCCTCTCTCGTTCCGGGTCCATCTTTTTCAAACCGCTGTTCGAGATAGCTTGCCATCAGGACTCCGTTATCCGTCGCGATACCAAACAGCGCAATAAAGCCAACCCATACCGCTACGCTCAAATTAAAGGGACGGACCTGGAACAGGTCACGCAGATTGATCTCGCCTAGGCCAACGTTCAAAAACCAGTCCTGAGCGTACAGCCACAGCATAAGAAACCCGCCGGCCCACGCGACAAAGATACCCGAGAAGATAAAAAAGGTCGTTGTGACTGAACGGAATTGCAAATACAGAATAAGAAAAATCACAAGGAGGGTGAGTGGAATAACAATACTGAGTCGCTTCTTTGCCCGGAGCTGATTCTCATAGCTCCCGGCAAATGTATAGCTGACCCCGGCTGGCAGCTGCCATTCACCACGCGCAAGTTTGTCTTGCAGATACACCTGTGCTTCCTCAACCACTTCCATTTCGGCATAGCCGGGCTTTTTGTCAAAGACCACATAGCTCGTCAGGAAGGTGTCCTCGCTTTTGATCACTTGCGCGCGGCGTTCGAATGAAATCTCTGCCAGCTCGCGGAGCGGAATATGCTGGCCGAGGGGTGTGGGAATGAGAATCCCGCCCAAGCTTTCCAGGTCGTTTCGGAGTTCTCGGAGGTATCGAATCCGCACCGGATACCGCTCTCGTCCTTCAACCGTCAGCGTCAGCGGCTTGCCACCAACGGCGACTTCGATAATGTCCTGGACAGCCTTGATCGTCAGCCCGTAGCGGGCGATCTGGGTGCGGTTAATCCGAATCTCCAGATACGGCTTGCCAATGACGCGATCCGCAACAACGGTTGCCGGTTCGATAGACGGCACCTCTTTCAGCCAAGTTTCAATCTGTTGCCCAGTGGTATCAATAGTTTCCAGGGTCGGCCCTTTCACTTTGACGCCCATGGGCGCACGCATGCCGGATTGCAGCATGACGATACGAGCGGCGATGGGTTGGAGCTTGGGCGCGGACGTGACGCCTGGGATTTGGGTGACCCGGACAATTTCATTCCAGATATCATCGGGAGTCCGAATGTGGGCTCGCCACTGCCGATACGGCCGCCCGTTCCAGTCAGGGATAAGCTGCCCCTGCGTGTCGCGGACAAATTCCTCAATGGCTGAGTCATAGCGAAAATAGACTGGATATCCACTGGCATCGACGATGTACTCCGACTTGTAGTTGATAACGTTCTCAAACATGGAAATAGGAGCTGGGTCGAGCGAAGAATCGACTCGGCCCAGTTTCCCCACGCTCAATGCAACCTCGGGAATCGCAGCAACGGCCCTATCAAGATTCTTCACCACCTCCAGCGCTTCTCCAATAGACGCATGCGGCATGGTCGTCGGCATATACAGAAACGACCCCTCGTCGAGCGGCGGCATAAATTCCTCGCCCATACGAGACCAGATCACTCCACCCGCTACCACCACACTGAGAGGAATGACTGCGAAGAGGAGTTTGTGTTGGAGGCACCAGCCGAGTATTCGTGGGTACACGTCCTGAAAAAACTTAAAACAGGTCAACGACAGGACAATCAGTACTCCCACAAAGACCATGTTGATGGGTGTCCCTGTTCCGACTCCAAGAGGGAGCCAAGAGCGGACAAGAAAGAACAGCGTGAGGCCGATAATGCCAGCCGGCACGAGGTAACGTTCGTAGCGGGAAAGCCACGCATAATGCGAGAGAAATGTCTCACGCACCAAGTTATAGACACCTAGCAGTATCAGGATGAGACCGGGGAAATGGTATGTCCCAATCAGAAAGAAGCCCGCAACAACTTCCGCAAGAGATAATACTTGCATCAGTCTGCGTCGTTCCGTCCAATCCCGAAAAAGGAGATAGGCCGCCGGTGGGATCACAACGAGCGAAACAAACAGCGCCCCCAGAAGGGCAAAGGTCTTGGTGTAGGCAAGCGGCGTAAACAGTTTTCCTTCCGCGGCCTGAAGGGCAAATACGGGTAGAAAACTCACAACCGTTGTCAGCACCGCAGTGCGCACCGCCCCGGCAACCTCGACGGTTGCCTCATAGACTGTCTCCAGACGGCCCTTACCAGGCGGAGCGGTGTTGAGATGGAAAAGGATATTTTCGCACAGGACAATGCCCATATCGACCATAGTGCCAATAGCAATGGCAATCCCAGAGAGCGCCACAATATTGGCCGGCACCTGGAACGATTGCATAAGGATGAAGGCAATAAGGATGGCCAAGGGCAGTACCAGAGCAATCAGGAAGGCGCTCATCAGGTGGAAGACCATGACGACCACCACGATGCCGGTCACGAGGATTTCTTCCGTGAGCGCGGCCCTGAGCGTCCCGAGCGTCTCAAGAATCAACCCGGTCCGGTCATAGAAAGGCACGATCGTGAGTTTTGACACCGTGCCATCGGCAAGCGTCTTTTCCGGCATGCCGGGAGAGATTTCGTCGATCTTCGCTTGGACGTTCTGGATTGTCGTGAGAGGATTCTCGCCATAGCGGACAACCACGACTCCCCCCACGACCTCGGCTCCATCTTTGTCAAGCGCCCCGCGTCGCAGCGCCGGACCGAGCCGCACCCGCGCGACATCTTTGACCTGAACCGGGATATTGTTCTCCCGAACGGTGATAGCGATGTCCTCGATGTCCTGGAGGGTCTGGATAAAGCCCACACCGCGGACGATATATTCCACCCGGTTCACCTCGATGGTGCGCGCACCGACATCGAGATTGGAGTGACGAACCGCGTTAATGATCTGGGCAAGACTGACATCATACGCCCGAAGCGCATCGGGGTTGATGTCGATTTGGTATTCTTTGACAAACCCGCCGATAGAGGCTACCTCGGCAACGCCGTCCGCCCCTTGCAACGCATAGCGGACGTACCAGTCCTGGACGCTACGGATCTCGTCCAGATTCCAGCCGCCAGTTGGATTGCCATCAGGGTCGCGGCCTTCGAGCGTGTACCAGAAGATCTGTCCCAGGGCGGTCGCATCCGGCCCCAGGGCGGGTGAGACATCGTCCGGCAACATGCCCTGGGGGAGGCTGGAGAGTTTCTCCAACACCCGGGAACGGGACCAGTAGAAATCAACGTCATCCTTGAAAATGACATAGATGGAGGAGTATCCAAAATACGAAAAGCTCCGGATGGTTTTGACACCGGGTATCCCCAGCAGAGAGACGGTCAGCGGATAGCTGATTTGATCCTCAACATCACGCGGGGATCGGCCCGGCCACTTCGTAAAGACAATCTGCTGATTCTCGCTAATGTCCGGAATGGCATCGACCATGACCGGATTCCGGGGGAGAAAATCAAGCTTCCAATCAAACGGGGCGACCATGACGCCCCACGCGGTAATGAAGACAATGAAGAGGGCAACGACCAGCTTATTTTCGAGACAAAAGCGGATGGCGGTATTCATGCTGCGTTCCCGGATGTCTTTGGATGTCAGTGGGCATGTGCACCGACCGACCGACCGCCGTGGGGATTCATCATGCTGCGTTTACCCCGAATCTGGAGGTCTGCATCAATTTTGAACGAGCCGCTTGAAACGACCTGCTCCCCTTCATGGACGCCCGCTTTGACCACGTAATAGTCCCCCGCGCGCGGACCGAGCGTAACAGTTCGGCCCTCATACATCCCGGTATCCGGTTTCTGTACGTATACAATGGCGCGCTTCCCCGTAATGAGCGGCGCGGATGCCGGAATAACCAGCGGTGGCCCTGCCGGGTGTTCATGGCTGTGGCCCAGCAGAGGAAGGCTGTCGGCCAGGACCAGGGTCATGCCGCAAATGGGACAACTGTCCGCCGCCTCGCGTATCACCTCCGGATGCATGGGGCAGATATACTGACCGGTATAAGAAGGTCCCACGACGGTTCCCTGGTCCGAAATCTGGGCCTGGATCGTTGCGGTGACAAATAATCCGGGCTTCAGCCTGAGGTCGGGGTTTTCCACGTTCACCCGCACCCGGACGGTACGGGTTCTCTCGTCCAGGAAGGGTTGAACGAAAGAGACGACTCCGTGAAACTCTTCTCCGGGAAATGCTTCGGCCCGAAAGGCCACCTGTTGCCCGTAGCGAAGCCAGGGCAGATCAGACTCGTAGGCGTCCAGATACAGCCACAGGCGCGACAGGTCGGCAATCGTGTAAATCTCGGTACCCGTGTCCACATACATGCCCTCGTTGATCTGCTTCTCCACCACAATCCCGCCTATAGGAGCGTAGATGGTGACCTGCTCATCGGCTCGCCCCCGTTTCTCAATCTGACCCACCTGCGTCCTCGTCAGCCCCAGCAGGCGCAGCTTGTCTCGGGCAGCTTGCACCGAGTGCTCCGACGAACGTTTCACAATGGTACTGGTGCTCCCACGCAGCCGGTCGAGTGAACGGGTCGCCTGAATCAGCTCTTCCTGAGCAGACAGGAGCTCCGGGCTGTAGAGAGAGACCATATGGTCGCCCTGGTTGACGCGAATCCCGGTATAGTTCACGTACAGGCGATCCACACGCCCGGATACCCAGGCAGTAATATGCTTGAGCCGCGTTTCGTCATAATCAATCTTCCCGACCAGCCGCACCTCCCGGGCGACCCATTTCCGCTCCACCGGCGTGGTCTCAAGCTGGGCCAAGCGCCTGGCAGTGTCGTTGAGCAGAATCTCCTGACCGAAGGTCTCTGCTTCTCCGCCCTGCGGGGCGATAGTGTGCGAGGCGTGTCCCCGTGTGTCATGACCTGCGTGCTGAGCGACACTCTTCTCAACCCCTGTCAATATCGTCAGACACAAGAGCAAACCGCTCAGCATAAAAACGTTGACATGTTTCATTGGATTTACCTTCCCCTCTCCCCACCGGAGAGGAAATCGCTATACCCACCGCTCAGCATAAAAAGATTCGCCATGGCGATGGCTCGGTCCGTTCGAGCCCGGCTCAATGACAGCTCGAAATCCAGCAACCGCCGGCCTGAGTCGAGCACCTCCAAGAAGCCTGCCTCGCCACTCTCATAGGCAGTAAAGCTGGCTTCAATAGACTCTTCTGCTTTGGGCAGCAGCGTATGGGTAAAGAGAGCAATCTTGCGCTCGGCATCGCGGAGCGCAAACCGTGCCCTGGCAAAGTCTGAGGCTAGCACCGCGGCGCTATCCCGACGCTGTGCTTCCAGACTGTATTGCTGCCATACCGCTTCCTCGACGATGGCCCGCTGCTTCTGCCTATGGATCGGGAGGGTCATTGAGAGGATCGGCATCAGGGCATCTTTGCCGCTGTCGATTGGCCCCGGGCGTTTATCCGTTGCGAGATAATCAAGGCCGAGTGTAAAATCGGGATAAACCGTCTTTCCTGCCAGTTCGACCCCCACCCGTCTCGCCTGGATGAGGGCCTCGAAGCGCGCCAGCTCTGGATTACCTTTGAGGACGATCTCTTCGGTCAGTTGCCGGGCTGCGCGCGTTTCCGCATCCAGAGCCGGATCCAGGAGCAGACTGGGAGGAATATGAATGGCTGCCGTCGCGGGACGATTCAACAGCGTGTTAAACGCGACTTGAGTCGGTTGGATGACCTCGCGGAATTCTACGAGGCGATCCTCTAATTGCCCCAGTTCGGTCTGGACGCGAACCAGATCGCTATGGGTGCCAATACCAGAGCGGAAACGAACCTGGAGGACTTTTTCCCAGGATTGAACAAGTTGGAGGGTATCCTCGGCAATGCGAACCGTGGCGTGCAGATAGACCAGTTCGGCATACGTTTTGGCCACATCAAAAACGAGTTCGTTTTTGAGACTCAGAAAACGATAAAAGGCCGCGCGCGCTTCGAAATCCGCCTCATCACCACGCAGCGCCAGCGTTCCGAACCACGGCAACGTCTGACTCAGGCCGAGCCGATGCTGTTGCGCGCCGACCCGGGTCTCGACCGAACGCAAGAAATATCCATAAGTCAGTCGGGGGTCAGCAAGAGCCGTGACTTGAGGCCGTTTCTTGAGAGCCGCCTGATAGGCCGCAAAACTCCCCCGCAGCCGAGAGCTGTTTTCGAGCGCATGAAGGACATAGCCATGGAGGGTCTTTGGAAATCGCTCTGTGGTGGAGGCGGTAGGCTGCGATTGCCTCTCTGGGGCGCTATCCGTGCCAGGCGTATCTTCTCCCAAAACAGGCCATAAAGCCTTGTTCTGAGGCATGGGAGATGGCCCTCCTCCGGTACGTGTCGTGAAGATGGAAGCCGTCGTACACCCCGACGGCAGAGGAGTGATGATGACAAGTACCACAATAAGAAATCGCCACGCGAAACTGTTCATTATCAGAGTCTACTTTCTCACTACTGGTATGAGCGTACGTCTTCGGCAGACGCACAGAGGGCGGTTCGGCGTCAATACGCCGTCACGACACAGAAAGGGGCAACTATCACCCGCTAGGTGATAGGGCGGGATTTAGAGACGGAGAACGGAAAGGGACAGATAGCGTGGAACAGAATGTTGGGCTCGTCCTTCTGAGAGCCAAAGATCAAGGGAGAGCGGCTGGGGAGAAAACCCAACCGACGCATCCAAGAACGAAAGAGCGCGCGCCGCAGGTGAGCTTGCAGACAGTTCCACACCTACCACTAACAGGGACTTGAGAAAGAAATGCTCTCCACAATCTGGGCATTTCTCAGGAGCGGAATGAGACTCCCTGTCCGGTGTATGACACGGAGTTGTCAGAGCGCTCTGCGCTGCGTCAGGAGGAGAAACGCTGGTCGTCCGGGTATGGCCGGCGGCAAAGCACATCTGTGTGCAATGCAGGAGTACCACCAGGAAAAGAAAGGTGACACAACACCGCTGGTAAACTCGATCCATAGTGGTAGGCTAGCATAGAAGGAAGAAGGATTGAAACCATGCAGTCTGCTCGGAGGGTCTCAGACCAGCCGTGCCAGCCGTTCAGGAGATAGCCCAGCCGAGAAGCGAGCCCACCGATGGAATGCCAGCGCGATTTATTCTCTTTGCCCGACGGCCAACACTACCTCAACTGTGCCTATATGTCGCCGTTGTTAAAAGCTGTTGAAACGGCCGGTGTCAACGGCCTGCGACGCAAAGCCGTGCCCGCTGAGATTGGGACGGCTGATTTCTTTGATCCCGTAGAAGAACTACGCCAGTCATTCGCTCGGCTCATTCACACCTCGCCCGAGCGGATCGCCCTCATCCCGGCGGTCAGCTACGGAATGGGTATCGCGACCTATAACATCCCACTCAGACCTGACCAGAACGTCCTGATTCCCGGCGAGGAGTTCCCGAGCAATGTCTATCCCTGGCTGGAGCAGTGCAAGCGCACGAGTGCGACCTTACGCCGAGTTGACCGGCCCCGAGAAGCCCACGCGCAGGGAACGGTCTGGAACGCTCGATTTCTCGAAGCCATCGATACCGATACGGCCGTCGTAGCCCTGAGCAGTGTGCACTGGACGGATGGCACCCTCTTTGATCTGGAACAGATTGGACAGCGGGCCCGCGAGGTAGGCGCACTGTTTATTGTGGATGGCACCCAGTCGGTCGGCGCTCTACCGTTTGATTTCGAGCGGGTTCAGCCCGACCTTTTGGTCTGCGCCGGTTATAAATGGCTGCTCGGCCCCTACCAGTACAGCTTCGCGGCTGTCGGCGATCGCTTGCTGGATGGGGAGCCATTTGAGCACAACTGGATTAACCGCAAAAACAGCCAGAATTTCAGCGCCTTAATCAACTATCAGTCCGAATACCAACCAGGGGCGCGACGCTTTGATACCGGAGAGCATTCGAATCTTATTATGGTTCCCATGCTCCTCGCAGCCCTCAAGCAGATCGGCGAATGGGGGGTAAGCAATATCCAGACTTACTGCGCCCGGCTGAGCAAAGAACTTGGTCAGGTCCTTGACGGAACTCCTTACACGGTCGCGCCACTGCACGAGCGCACAGCCCACTTGTTTGGTGTTCGGATTGCCGATGTCGAACAGATCCCCGCTATTCTCGAAGCCTTACGTCAGCGCGACGTGTACGTCTCACAGCGCGGCAGCTCCATTCGCGTGTCACCCCACGTCTACAATACGGAGGAAGATATTCTGGCGCTGGCCGAGGCACTACGGGCAGTCATACGCTAACCCCCGCCGGTAGCTTTTGACCGCGATTGTGAGCTTGTCGATTTTGACTATTTGCTATATGCCTTTGATTTTCTTATGGTGGGTGGCCAACTGACGGGCTGGACTACTTCTTCTTTGGGGGGCTCGCCATTCTCCAAAGAAGAAAGGCGGAAAATATATGGTGGAAATCCGGAGCGATTTCTGAAACGCTAGATGGACAAACCGGAACAAGAACTGTTCAGTATGAGCAAGGGTTAAAGAAGGGGGAAAATCATGCGTACGAACACGTCTCTCGCTGTAGTGGTGCTCATGGCCGCCTTGACCTGGACCGGATGTGAGTTGGGGGCGAACCCAGAAGAAGTCGACAATGTTGAAACAAGAACCAGCAGTATTACGATCACCGAGGTTGACGACTTTGAGTGTTATCGAGCGGAGATCCAGTCCGTAGAGCAGCCACCTCAGTTTTTTCCTGAGAACGAAGGGGAGACCGAAAAAGTCGTCAATGGCGAGACCACGATTCCGGTCCAGGTACTCCGCGGCACCTTCACCATTACCAAGGTCCGGCTTATTATTCCGGAAAATTGCGGATCGACAAGCGGAGAAATGGAATATAGAGGTGATCCTAAGTCTAATGTGTCTCGTCCTTTCCCGCTTACTTTTAACTTGGGTGACACCGAGATCTTTCCGCGGCACACCTTCAAATAGCGTCTCTGTCACCGCTGCATACGGTCTAGATTCAATCCCTTTTGAGACCGACCCCTCAGCGCAGTAGCGCTGAGGGGTTCCCATCCGAGATGGGGAGACGAGCGTGGGTGACACAGCGACTCGGCAGGTGGAGTGGGAAACTCGCTATCACAAAGGCCAGACCGCTTGGCAGCGGGAATCAGCCAACCCGGCCCTTCTCGCCTGGATGGAGCAAGGGCTGCTGCACCCGTGTCGCATTCTGATTCCCGGCTGTGGGCGTTGCCACGAGGTCGTCACCCTGGCGCAGCGGGGGTTTGACGTCACCGGCGTTGATCTCGCCCCGTCAGCAATCCAGGGCGCCCGACAGCTGATCGAGAAGGCAGGTGTAACCGCACGAGTGATTCAGGCCGATTTACTCGACTGGGACGCACCGGACCGCTTCGATGCGGTCTATGACCAGACCTGCCTGTGTGCCCTCGTCCCCTCAACCCGCCAAGACTACGAACGCCGCCTTTTCTCGTGGCTCAAACCGGGCGGGCAACTGTTTGCCCTCTTTATGCAGGCAACCAATCCGGAGGGCCCACCGTTTCCGTGCGATCTCGACACCATGCACCAGCTTTTTCAGGACTCTCGCTGGGAATGGCGGGACGCTGAGCCGCTCTCCATTCCGCATCCGGCCGGACTGCACGAATTGGGCTGTATCCTTACGCGGCGGGCCTAGCCGCCTCGACCTCCCTCAGGGCAGACTCCATCGCAACGGGCGGGTGAAACGGCTATAGAGACCGGGGCCGGATTACACCCTCCCTCTTTCGTAGTACTCAAAAACTCGAAAGATAATCCGTGTCGGTCGAAAATAGGCGGCGTTCTTATTGACGACCTGCCGCTTGACCGTTTGGGTCGTCCAATTGCCAAAAGCATCGTATCGATAGGTAAACATCTCTGTGTGGCGCTGCCAACCGCCATCCACGTATACAATACGCTCGGTCGGATCACCATTATTATTGAAGTGAACGTCCGTTCGCTCACTCAGCCGAGAGTTCGCGGCATAGACAAAAGAGACTCGAGTTACCAGAGTTCCCCGAAAATCGCGGTGGTAGACGACCTTCTTCACGAGCGTCTCTGCTGCATCATACCACCACTGCTCTTCAATATTTCCCCGGACATCGTAGCGTGAGGCCGTACGGTTTTTCAGTTCGCCGTTCGGCTGATAGATATGCGACTCAATTTTTCTGCCGTTGGCGTCATACTGAAAGATCACTCGTTCCGTCAGCACATCCCTGGCCGAATAGGAACGCGACTCAGTGAGGGCCCCATGGTCAGCATAAGATGAGACAACGCGTCCGGACAGGCTGTTCTCCGGCCCGTAGCGCCGCACTTCTCTTTCATTGGTGCTCGCGTCGTACAAAAAGACCGTCCGCTCGCGGAGCGCTCCCTCCGGGTCATAGGACAGGCGTTCGGTGAGATTACCCCGTCGATCAAATCGATCCGTACGGACCGGCAGTTCTTCCTGCGCCTCCCACCTGTCCCCCTGTTTCTCTACGTCGGCCCGAAAGATGGACAACGATCTGACAGGGCCCCGAAGTCCGAGGGCATCTCTTTCAGTCTCGGCTTGCTGCCCCACGCCAGGAGCGCTTACGCTCTCGCAGGACAGGTAGAGCAATCCAAGGAGAAAGGCGCTGAGGAGCCGATTCATATATCACCCTGTAGTCTTGACATTATTTCCCCATTTTCCATATGTGGAAAAGGTATGATAAGCTTCACGCTGTTGAGCCCACTCAGATGAAGAGCGCTTATCATGCTGTTTCGCGAACTCAACCGCAGCGCCACCAAGACCTATCTGATCGGGTGTGAAAAAACACAGGAAGTCGCCCTCATTGATCCAGTCCTGGAAAAAACCGACCGCTATCTCGCCCTGCTCGCCTATTATGGGTATACGCTCAACAGCATCATCGATACGCACACCCACGCCGATCACCTGACGGGGAGTTGGGAATTACGGGATCTCGCCGATGCGTCCGTAATCATGCACAGGCGCGCCCCGGCCCCGCATGTGGATATGCATGTCGAAGACGGGCAACTCATCCGAGTTGGGACACTCACCCTACACGTGCTCGCGACCCCAGGCCATACGCCCGACAGCATGTGCCTGCACGCCATGGATCGGGTCTTTACCGGAGATACTCTCTTCATCCACGGTACCGGGCGAACCGACTTTCCCGGCGGCGACCCCGGCGCCCAGTACGACAGCATTTATCATAAGCTGTTTCCGCTGCCCGACAGCACCCTCGTCTTTCCCGGCCATGATTATCGAGGGCACACCCAATCCACTATCGGCGAAGAAAAACAGACCAATCCGCGCGTTGCCGGTCGCAGTCGCGAGGAGTATGTCGATTTGATGAACAACCTCCAGCTCTCGCTGCCGGATAAAATTCAGGAGGTTCTCCAACCGAACCAGTCCGCCATTGAAGATCAATCCATCCAGTTTCCGAGCCTCTCTGCGCTGAATGGTGTGCGACAGCTTTCCGCACAAGAAGTCCAGGCCCAACGGGAGGGCACTTCTCCCCCGCTCCTGCTCGATGTTCGTGAGCCAGGCGAGTACAGTGACGACCTTGGCCATATACCGGGTAGCATCCTTATCCCTCTCAAAGAGGTGCCGGCGCGCGCGGGAGAAATTGAGCACCATAAAGACGGTAATATCATTGTTGTATGTCGGGCCGGAGTCCGCAGCACAACGGCCGCCGCTATTCTCACCGGTCTTGGATTCGAGCGCGTCTCAAATCTCAAAGGGGGGATGCTGGACTGGAACGAGCAACAGTTGCCCATTGTGCGCTAGTTGGGAGGGCACGGCGGCTCATTCGAGATCCGACGCGCACCGCGGGAAGGAGCAGACCACATGGAAGCAGTCACTGAGGCGTCCCCGGCAGCACCCGAAGTGAGATGGGCCAAGGTCGTTGATCACACCAAATGTATCGGCTGTCATGCGTGCAGTACGGCCTGCAAATCAGAGAACCACGTCCCGGTCTCGGTCAATCGCACTTATGTGAAATACACCGATGTGGGAACCTTCCCAAACGCTCGGCGGGCCTTTCAGGTCACCCGGTGCAATCAGTGTCAAGACGCACCCTGCACCCACGCCTGTCCGACCGCGGCCATGTACGCCCGGTCTGACGGTATTGTGGATTTCGACAAGTCTATCTGTATTGGCTGCAAAGCCTGTATTGCGGCCTGTCCATACGACGCGATTTTTATCAACCCCGAAGACCACTCGGCCGAGAAGTGCAATTTTTGCGCGCATCGGATCGATATCAACCTGGAGCCGGCCTGCGTTGTAGTGTGCCCGACAGAGGCGATTACGGTGGGCGACCTGAATGACCCCGATTCAAGCGTAGCAACAGTCGTGGGACGAGAGCCCGTTACCGTCCGTCGGCCTGAAAAGGAGACTCACCCCAAACTGTTCTACACTGGCGCACACCAGGCTACGCTCGACCCACTGGCTGCCACACGGCCCAAGGGCGGCCTCTTTATGTGGAGTGAGCAGGGCCGGGAACCGCAGCAGGTAACCTCAGGCCATCCGACCCGGCACAATAGCTCCGCCCAAGCCGTGCTGGCCTATGATGTGCCGCACCGTGCTCCGTGGGATTGGCGGCTGAGCCTGTATACCTGGACCAAGGGGATTGCCTCGGGAGCCTATCTGATTCCAGCTTTTCTGGTGCTCTTTGGAATGCTGAGTCCGGAGCATATGCTCTGGCAATGGCTTGCCCCAATTCTGAGCGGAATATTTCTCGCTCTCACCGGTCTGATCCTCATTGCCGATTTGGACCACCCCGAGCGCTTTATGCTGATCTTTACCCGCCCGCAGTGGGGGAGTTGGCTGGTCCGGGGCGCTTTTATCATCCTGGGTTTTGGCAGCGTTCTAATCCTCCACTTTTTGGCCAGCCTCTTTGCAGGCGGGACGGTCTGGCAGTCGGGCCTGATGCTGCTCGGTATTCCCCTTGGCGTATTGACCAGCGTGTACACCGCCTATCTCTTTGCCCAATCGACTGCCCGTGACCTGTGGCAAAACCCGCTCCTTCCCCTCCATTTTCTCGTCCAAACGCTTATTGCGGGAGCCGCTGCGCTCCTCCCCTGCGCGGTCTGGTGGGCATCTACCGTGGTTTCACCAGTCGCCACACTCCTGGGAATCGCGTGCGCGCTGCATCTCCTTCTGGTGAGCGGGGAATTCACCCTGCACCATTCCACCGTCCATGCCCATCTCGCCGCTGCCGAGATGACGAAGGGTCAATACCGGACATATTTCTGGGGTGGCATGCTCCTCGTCTCCCTCGGCCTGCTCGCCCCGTGGGCCAGCATACCGGCAGGGTGTGCGGCCCTCATCGGATTGCTGGCATATGAACACGCCTACGTGCAGGCCGGGCAAGGCGTACCGCTCGCCTAGGGGACATTACCATGAGTATTGAGCGACCCAATAAGCGCGTATCTGCCGCTCGTCAGGATACAGAGGCACGGAAGGAGACATTTTACCCAGGGCCAAGTCGCAACCACCTCGCGTCGTTTCCTCCCAAGGAGCGCTGGGACGATTGGGTTGAGTTGGACGCCCGCGCCTGGCCGCAGCGCGTCGAACAGCACTCCATGCTTGTTCCTACCACGTGTTTTAACTGCGAGTCGGCCTGCGGCCTGCTGGCCTATGTTGACCCGGAGACGCTCAGCATCAGAAAATTCGAGGGTAATCCCGAACATCCGGCCTCACGGGGTCGGAACTGCGCCAAGGGTCCAGCCACACTCAACCAGATCAACGATCCTGATCGTATTCTCTATCCTCTGAAACGGGCGGGCAAACGTGGCGAAGGGAAGTGGCAACAGGTCTCCTGGGATGAGGCGCTCGGTGACATTGCCGGCCGTCTCCGGCGGGCGCTCCAGGAAGGCCGTCGCAACGAAATCATGTACCACGTTGGCCGTCCTGGTGAAGATGGCTATACCGAGCGCGTCCTGGCCGCCTGGGGTGTCGATGGCCACAACTCCCATACCAATATCTGCTCGTCCGGGGCTCGCGCCGGATACCATTTCTGGATGGGTGCGGACCGCCCCAGCCCCGACCACGAGCATGCCGAGGTGATCCTTCTCATCAGCGCCCACCTGGAATCGGGCCATTATTTTAATCCGCACGCCCAGCGCATTATGGATGCCAAGCGGCGTGGGGCCAAGCTTATCGTCTTTGACGTTCGCCTGTCCAATAGCGCCACCCACGCCGACCATTGGGTTGCACCCTATCCGGGCAGCGAGGCCGCCATCCTGCTGGCCATAGCCAACCACCTTATTCAGACCGGACAATACAACCGTACCTTCGTACATGACTGGTGGAACTGGCAGGAATATCTCCAAGAAGAACAGCCGGACCTGGAGCCCACGTTTGAAAACTTTGAGGCCGTGCTGAAACAGCTCTATACGCCATACAGTTTTGCGTTTGCGGCCCAGGAATCCGGGATCAGTGCGCAGACTATTGAGGTCATCGCCACGCTGGTTGCCTCGGCTGGAACGCGCCTGGCAACCCACACCTGGCGGAGCGCGTCCGCCGGGAATCTCGGCGGCTGGCAGGTTGCGCGGGCGCTGTTTTTCCTCAACGCCCTCACGGGCGCAGTGGCGACACCGGGCGGGACGTATCCCAATGCGTGGAACAAGTTTGTTCCGCGCCCCATCCATACCCCACCCCACCCGGCCATGTGGAATACGCTTTCCTGGCCGGCCGAATACCCGCTGGCCATTCACGAACTCTCTTTTCTATTGCCGCATTTTCTGAAAGAAGAGCGCGCCAAACTCGATGTCTATTTCACCCGTGTGTATAACCCGGTCTGGACCAATCCCGACGGGTTTTCGTGGATTGAAACCCTCAGCGATGAACAGAAAATCGGTCTGCACGTCGCCCTGACTCCAACCTGGAACGAGAGTGCCTATTTCGCCGATTACATTCTGCCCATGGGCGTCGGCAGCGAGCGCCACGACACGCATTCCTATGAAACGCATGACGCCCAGTGGGTCGGGTTCCGTCAGCCCGTCCTGCGAGCCGCCAGAGAACGCCTGGGTCAGCCGGTGACGGACACACGTCAGGCAAACCCCGGCGAAGTCTGGGAAGAGAACGAGTTCTGGATTGAATTATCCTGGCAGGTCGACCCGGACGGCGCACTGGGGATACGCCAATATTTTGAATCCAAAGCCCATCCAGGCCAGAAACTCACCCTTGACGAGTATTACGGGTTTATTTTTGAGCAGTCAGTTCCAGGGCTCCCAGAACAGGCTGCGGCCCAGGGACTCTCGCCGCTGGCCTATATGCGTCGCTACGGCGCGTTTGAAATACAAAAGAACATCGGAGCGGTCCACGCGCAAACAGTCCCACCGGCTGAACTGGACAATACCCAGGTTGACCATCTGGGCCGGGTCTTTACTGCAAGTCCCAAGCCCGCCGGTCCGAATATCGTCCCCCTGCCCTCGCCCGACGGGGATACGGAGGGCCGGCGCCGTGTTGGGATTCAGCTAAAGACCCAACAGACTCAAGAAACCCCCGTCTATCGCGGCTTTCCAACCCCAAGCGGACGCCTTGAGTTTTATTCAAAGACACTCAAGGACTGGGGCTGGCCGGAATACGCCCTCCCCACATATAGCAAGAGTCATATTCATCCCGACCGGCTCACAGACGACCAAATGGTCTTGATCCCGACCTTTCGCCTACCGGTCCAGATTCACACCCGCAGCGCAAATGCCAAATGGCTGGACGAGATTGCCCACACCAACCCGCTCTGGCTGCATCCCGTTGATGCCCAGCGCCTGGGTGTGGGCACGGGAGACCTCGTCCGGGTTGAAACCGAGATCGGCTATTTTGTGCTCAAAGCCTGGGTAACGGAAGGGATTCGACCCGGGGTCATTGGCTGTAGTCACCACATGGGCCGCTGGAAACTCGATCAGGCCGGCCAGCGGCAGATGATGGCCACGGTTGGACTCGACCAAAACGGCAGTCAGTGGCGCTTGTCTCGCAAACAGGGGGTCCACGGCTATCCCAGTGAGGATGCCGATAGTGCACGTGTCTGGTGGACAGATACCGGCGTGCATCAGAATCTCACCTTTCCGGTCCACCCTGACCCGATCTCCGGCATGCACTGTTGGCACCAAGCCGTTCGAGTCAGCCCCGCCCACAAGGGCGATCAGTATGGAGATATCCAGGTCGATACGGACAAGGCACATGCCGCGTATAAGAAGTGGCTCGAACTGACCCGGCCGGCCAGTCAGGTCTCACCCGACGGCACGCGTCGGCCCTACTGGATGTTACGCCCGCTCAAGCCGGGTCGAGAGAATTATCAACTGCCTGAGACGGAGCGACCGTCTAAGGACTGATGCAGCGCTTTCTCCCGTTTCTCGACCTCCGGGCCTACCAGCTTCGCCATCTCCCTCGGGACCTGCTCGCCAGCCCGAGCGTAACCTTTCTCGACATTCCTCAGGGCGTGGCCTATGCCATGATAGCCGGTCTTCCCCCGGCCATGGGCCTGTATGCGGCCGCTCTGCCGGCCATAGTGGGCGCGCTGTTCCGCAGTTCCCGCCATGTTGTGACTGGCCCCACGAACGCCGTGAGTCTGCTGGTTGGCACTGCCGTCGCTGCCGAGGTGGCCCATGGTGGTGCAAGTCCCATGACTGTTGGAGTTACCCTGGCCTTTATGGTTGGGGTTGTCCAATTTCTCGCCGGGGTGTTGCGACTCGACGCGCTCGCCGACTATATCTCACAGCCGGTTGTCCGTGGGTATATCTCAGGGGCCGCCGTCCTGATTATGATCGGCCAGCTTCCCAATGCAACCGGTGCGGTTCGCGTTGTGGGCAATCCCGCCCAGATGATCGGTGGCTGGCTGTCTTCACTCTCGGAAGCTCGGCTGCTCTCCGTCCTTTTCACCCTCGGCACAATTGCCTGCGTCCTGTATCTGCGTCGCTTTTATCCCCGTCTGCCAGCCGCGATTATCGCCCTGGGGCTCAGCATCGTTGTGGCACACGTCTTTCAGTTGTCTGGCGCCGGGCTCCACCTAGTTGCCGACCTCGCCCCTCTGCCGGCCGGTCTGCCGCCATTCACCGTGCCGCACCTGGACCAGTGGGCGGGCCTGCTCCCGACGGCAATTGCTTGCACTGTCCTGTCCCTGGTTGAGTCCAGTTCTGTGGCTCGCACGCTTGCAGCCCGGTCGGGGCAGCGGCTCGATATGGCCGCCGAATTTTCAGGCCAGGGGCTGGCAAATATCGCGGCGGCCTTCTCGGGCGGCTATCCGGTCAGCGGCAGTCTGGCCCGTTCGACCTTAAACCAACAGGCCGGCGCCCAGAGCCGTTTGTCGGCGCTGTTTTGCGGCCTGTTGATGCTGGCCGTGCTGCTTTTTCTCGGACCTGTGGTCAATCAGACGCCGATTGCGAGTCTGGCCGGTCTGTTGTTCATCCTGGCCTCAGATCTCATCGACAGGGATCGTATTCGGATGATACTGCGCGGCACCCGAGGAGACCGGGTGGCATTTCTCGCCACGCTCGTCGGGACGTGGCTCGTACCGCTCGACCAAGCCATTTACATTGGCGTCGGGATCAGCATCCTCCTCTTTTTACGTCGCGCCCGCCTGCTCACGATCCGAGAGATGACGATCAGCGAGAAGGGCCGATTTCGAGAGGTTGACCACGAACAAGAAGAGCGAGGGCAGCACTGTTCCGCCATTCGTATCCTCAACCTGACGGGTCCCTTATTTTTTGCGGCATCCGGAGAACTCCAAGCCGCGCTTGAGCGTATGAACGTCGAGCCTCATATCCGCGTCGTTATTCTCCGTATCCGTCAGACGCAAGGCTTGGACATCACCATCGCCAGCCTGCTCGAATCCAGCCAGCGTCAGTTGGAGAGCGCCGGTAAAACCCTTCTCGTCCTTGGCCTGCGTCCCGACGCCATGCAGTTATTTGAAAAAACCGGTATCGCCAGTCGTATCGGACCGGCGAATCTCTTTCCTGCCCAATCCGGCTGGTTTACCGCCATGGAGGCCGCTCTCCGCCGCGCCCTCGCCCTGGCAGGGGAGCATAGCTGCGGCACGCACTGTCCTTTTGCCACCTACCTGACCGCCCAAGAGACACTTCGGGGTCGTCTTGAAGGATAGGGGAGCGTATCAATTAGTACAGCCTGCACCAAGTCCAAGGCGCGAAGGGCAACCTTTCGGTTTGTCGTGACCCAGTACCTGAGGTCCTCCACAAATTCGGGCTGGAACACCGCAACCCAGGCACGAGACACAAGCCTTTGGCTTCGCTTACTTCGCCGCTTGGCCAAGGCCCAACTCGTTTCGGAGTTCTTCAACCGATGACGGTGGGAGATTGCGGCCCCGAGCCCGTGCAAGAGCTGCCAGCAGCCGCTCAGCATTTTTAGGCGAACGCAGGAGATGTGCCGTCTCAATCAAGCTCTCAAGCTCTGCCGCTGAAACCAGCGCGACATCCTCCGCGTCCCGGCGTCGGATGATTACCGGCTCGCGGGTCGCGGCAACCTGATCGCAGAGCGCCGCAAGAGTTGCCCGTGCGTTCGTGTATGTGGTTACTGTAGACATATATTCTCCCCGCATGAAATGTACGTGAATACTATACATATTCACCGTCCTGACCTCAGGGAGGTAACGCTTGGCATAAGCGGCTGTCGTTAAGCATAGAGCAGCGAATTGGAGTCTATTGCACCTAAGAGCTTCTTCGCTCACTCCGCCCATTCCAAAATCCCCTTGCCTTGGCCTCTGCGTCTGGTTACGTTGATGCCGTTTTGTAGGAGGGGCCCGCACCCAGGGGAAGGATGTTACCGGATGTCGCAGTACGTCGAAGGACCAGATGCAGGTCTTATTGTTGAAGACCATGCCCAACTCATCGAATACTTCTTTGACGCCGCAAAGCCCCAAGCAGACTGGCGTATTGGCACGGAGTACGAACTGCTCGGCGTGTCCCGTCGGAGTGGCCGCGCCGCGCGTTACTCCGGCCGGCGCGGCATTGAGTATATCTTGAGCCGCCTGGCCGACTCCCTGGAATGGGAACCCCAGGAAGAAGAAGGCCGCATTATCGCCCTCCAGGGTGAGCGCGCCAATATTGCGCTTGAACCTGGCGCGCAACTCGAACTCTCCGGCGAGCAGTGCGAGACCGTCCACTGTGCGGACAAAGAACTCCGTCGTCATCTCAAGCATCTGCTGCCCATTGCAGACGAATTGGACATTGATTTCGTGAATTTGGGTGTCCAGCCGGTCAGCCCGCTCGACGACATCCAGTGGATTCCTAAAACGCGCTATCAGATCATGGCCCCGTATATGGAGAAGGTCGGCAAGCTGGGGCACCGCATGATGAAGCAAACCGCGTCCATTCAGGTCAATTTCGACTTTAGCGACGAAGCCGACGCCATGCTGAAGTTTAAGACCAGCATGGGACTCGTGCCCATCCTGTCCGCCATGTTTGCCAACTCCCCGATTTCAGACGGCAGTCTGAACGGGTTTATGACCATGCGTGGCCACGTTTGGACCGAGACGGACAAACGCCGCTGTGGCTTACTGCCCTTTGCTTTTGCCGACGCGCCGACGTTTGAAGACTATGCCGAATATGCGCTGAATATCCCCATGTATTTCATTGTGCGCCGGGGGCAGTGGATCAATATGACCCATATGTCCTTTCGCCAATTCCTGGAGGAAGGATATGAAGGCGAACGCCCCACCCTGGAGGACTGGGGCATTCACCTGACGACCCTTTTCCCAGAAGTGCGGATCAAAAAATACCTGGAGATTCGTTGCTTCGACAACCAGCCGTTTGCATACATGTTGGCCGTCCCGGCTCTCACCAAGGGCATCTTTTTTGATACTGACCCGCTGCTGGCCGCCTGGGACCTGGTCAAAAAGTGGAGCTGGGACGAACGTCTCGAAGCCTACCACCAAGCCCATCGTCAAGCCTTAGGCGCACGCGTACGGGGCATCCGCCTGCTCGACCTGGCCAAAGAGCTGGTCGCGATTGCCTGGGAGGGTCTGGATCGACATAACGCCTGCAACGCGGCCGGAGCAAATGAGACCATCTATCTTGAGCGGCTGCGTGATGAGATCGACAAAGGCCAGTGTCCGGCCTATCGCGTGATTGAAGAGTGGATGACCCACTGGAACTACGACGCCAAACGCCTCGTTGACGGCACGGCCTACCGGCTGCCGGACGAGAACGAATAAGCAACACCCCCCTCCCTCAACACCGCTTTCCTCTCCCCATCTAACCTCCATCTCCTTTTCTGTTTCCCCCCTCCACATTTCGTGTTATGAAGCCGATACACAACGATTGGAAAAAGGAGGGTCGTATGGATATTCCCAAAGACAAGCTCCTCTGGATCTATGAGCGCATGCAGCTCATCCGGGTGTTTGAAACCAGGGTCAGTACCGAGTTTGGGAAGGGAAAGATCCCAGGCTTCGTGCATCTCTATGCCGGGGAAGAAGCGGTCGCGGTCGGGATTTGTGCCAATCTCACGGACGCCGACTATATGACCTCGACCCATCGCGGACACGGCCACTGTGTGGCAAAAGGGGTGGACGTGCGAGGCATGATGGCCGAACTGTTTGGCAAAGCTACCGGGATTTGCAAGGGCAAGGGTGGCTCCATGCATATTGCCGATATGGACAAAGGCATGCTGGGAGCCAACGGCATTGTCGGCGGCGGTCCACCGCTGGCCTGTGGGTCTGGCCTGACCGCCAAAACCAACGGCACCGACCAGGTGACGATCTGCTTCTTTGGCGATGGGGCGTCAGAACAAGGCACTTTGCACGAGAGCCTCAACCTGGCCGCAATCTGGAAGCTGCCGATCATTTTTGTGGCCGAGAACAACGGCTATGCCGAGTCCACGCCGGCGCATTATCATTGCAGCGTCGAGAATATCGCCGACCGTGCGGCGGCGTATAATATGCCGGGGGTCACCCTAGACGGGAACGACCTGTTTGCCGTGTACGAAGCGGCGCATGAGGCTGTTGCGCGCGCCCGGGCCGGACAGGGGCCGAGCCTGCTGGAGTGCAAGACCTATCGTCACTACGGCCATTTTGAGGGTGATGCACAGACCTATAAAATCGCCGGAGAAAACGAGCGATACCAAAACGAACTCGACCCGATCAAGCGCTTCACGGACGCCGTCCTGTCTCGCGGCCTGGTGTCCGAAGCCGAGATGGCGGACATCGATGGACAGGTCAACGCCGCGATTGACGAAGCCGTCAAGTTCGCGGAAGACAGCCCCTTCCCCGAGGTCCAGGAAACCTTCACTGATGTGTATGTGAGTTATTAGGAACTTGCGGAGAAACATTATGGCAGAGCGAGAATTGAATTTTGGTGAGGCGCTGAATGAAGCCATGCGCCAGGAGATGCAGCGCGACCCGAAAGTGGTGATCATGGGCGAGGACGTTGCCGGTGGAGCCGACGTCGATCACCTCGAAGGCGACGAAGCCTGGGGTGGCGTCCTGGGTGTGACAAAGGGCCTAGTCAAAGAGTTTGGTCGGGAGCGGGTTATCGATACGCCCATCAGCGAATCCGGTTTTATTGGCGCGGCGGTTGGTGCTGCGGCCACGGGCCTGCGACCCATTGCCGAGATGATGTTCGTCGGGTTCATGGGCGTGTGTTTTGATCAGCTTCTGAACCAGGGCGCAAAACTCCGCTATATGTTTGGCGGCAAAGCGAAAGTCCCGCTTGTGATTCGGACCATCTGCGGAGGCGGCTACCGCGCCGCGGCCCAACACTCTCAGGTCTTACATTCGCTGTTTACCCATATCCCTGGCCTCAAAACGGTCGTCCCCTCGACGCCGTATGATGCCAAGGGCCTGCTGATCTCGGCCATTCGGGATGACGACTTGGTTATCTTCTTTGAGGACATCACCTTCGGCGGCATCAAGGGCGCTGTGCCGGAGGAAGACTATAGCATTCCGTTTGGCAAGGCGGACGTTAAGCGCGCCGGCGAGGATGTCACCATCGTGGCTATCGGCAAGATGGTCCACCATTCCCTGGCCGCAGCCACGGAACTGGAAAAGCAGGACAAAAGCGCGGAGGTGATCGATCCTCGCACCCTCTCGCCCTTTGACGAAGACACGGTTCTGGCCTCGGTCGAAAAGACGGGGCGCTTGGTGATCGCCGACGAATCGCACCCGCGCTGCAACGTGGCAACCGATATCGCGGCTATGGTCGCGGACAAGGGGTTTGATTATCTGAACGCGCCCATAAAAATGGTGTCGGCCCCGCATACCCCGGTGCCGTTCAGCCCGCCCCTGGAAGATCACTATCTGCCCAACCCGCAGAAAATCAGCGAGGCAGCCCTGGGACTGTTTTAGGAATTGGGGCCAAGGAGTTGGGGGTTAGGTTTCCCCAATCCCCTGTCCCCAACCCCTAACCCCTATTTTCCATGTCATCCGTCGGTATTATTGCAAACCCGCGCGCGGGCAAGGACATCCGCCGCCTTGTAGCGCATGGGTCCATCCTCGATACCCAGGAAAAAGTCTATATCGTCCGGCGGGCCATTCTCGGCATTCAGGGTGCCGGAGCGAACGAAGTGGTTCTCTTCCCCGACCCGGCCAACATCTTTACCAAAGCCCTGTCCGGGATTGAGAACGAGTTGCGTCTCACCACTCGTTTTCTTGAAATGTCGATCTTTGACGAGGCCAGCGATTCGACCCGGGCGGCGCAGCTCATGTGCGAACAGGGGGTAGCCTGTGTCATCGTCATTGGTGGCGACGGTACCAACCGGGTGGTCACCAAAGGCAGCGAGAGTATGCCGCTCGTTCCACTTTCAACCGGAACGAATAACGCCTTTCCCCAGTTTTTGGAGTCCACCCTAGCGGGTCTGGCCGCGGGCTATTATGCGGTCCGACACTTTTCCCCGGAAACGTGTACCCGCCCGACCAAGCGGCTTAACCTGTACCGGAATGGGACGCTCGAAGACATCGCCCTGGTTGATGCGGCCGTGTGTGACTATCAGTTTGTTGGGGCCAGGGCCGTGTGGGAGGCTGAGCGTCTCAAAGAACTCTTTCTCACCCAGGGCCAGCCCACGAATATCGGCTTGGCCTCAATCGGCGGCAGCCTGCATCCTATCAGTCCGGCTGACGACGCGGGGCTGTATGTCCGCTTCGGGGGCGATATCCGCTCCATCAACGCGCCCATTGCCCCCGGGATGGTAGTCCCCGTCTCTATCCAACACCATGGCCTGATGGAGCTTGGCACTCGGATACCTGTCACTTTTACGCCCTCGATTATCGCGCTCGACGGGGAGCGTGAGCTGGTGGTGAATGCAGACGACCGGTGGGAAGTTGAACTTTCCTGGGACGGCCCGCGTGTGCTGGATATTGAAAAGGTCATGGACGCCGCTCGTCAGCCCACCGAGTGAACCGCCCCCACCCCAGGAAGACGCGCCGCATGAAAATCGTTCTGTGCTCCACCCACTTCCCCCATTGTTCCGAGACGCTCCGACATCATCTGCCGGATGACACCATTATTGCCTGCCCGGCAGAGGAGGTGCTGAGCACGGCGCGCGACGCCGATGTAGTTGTGCCGACCATGCACCGCGTGGGCGCGGAAATTATTCGGGCCACCTCGGCCCGCATGATCCACCAATTCGGCGTCGGGCTCGAAGGCGTGGATATTCCGGCCGCAACCGAACAGGGTATCTATGTGGCCAATGTCCCCGGCCAGGAAGGGGCAGGCAACGCCGCCTCAGTCTCGGAGCACGCTATTTTTCTCATGCTCGCCCTGGCCCGAAAATTTCCCCAGGCGGCTGAAAACGTGCGAAACGGTGTCTTTGGTTCGCCCATGGGCAAAGGTCTGCTGGATAAGACCGTCGCCATTCTCGGCGTTGGAAGTATCGGAACGGAGTTGGCCAGCCGCCTGCGCCACTTTGACGTGCGTCTGCTGGGCCTGAAGCAACATCCGTCTGAGCGCGTCAAAGAAGAATACGGGTTTGACTTTCTTGGTGGGCCAAACGACCTCGGTCATGTCCTGGCAGAAGCCGACTTCGTTGTCCTTGCTCTTCCGGTCACGCCCTATACGCGGGAGGTCATCAATGCGCGGGCCCTCGCCAGCATGAAGAACACAGCCTATCTCATTAACGTTGGACGTGGCCCGGTCATCGATCATGACGCCCTGGTTGCGGCCCTGGCTAATAAAGACATTGCCGGAGCGGCCCTGGACGTGTTTTGGGACGAGCCGGCCGACCCGGCCGACCCGCTGTTCCAATACAATGTGATTGCCACACCCCATACCGCAGGTGTGACCGATTTGTCGTATAACGACATCGCGCGCGGCCTGGCCGCCAATGTCAACCGTCTGCGCGCCGGCGAGCCGCCCATCAACTGCGTTAATCTGGTGGAAGTCCAAGCCAAGCGTGAGAGTACTTCATAGCTCCCTCTCCCTGAGGGAGAGGGTTGGGGTGAGGGTGAGATGCCTGTTTTTCAATCTGTCCAACTGATTGCCATTGGGCTACTTATTCTCTGCTCAGCCTGCAACAGTTCCACCCCGTCCAAGCCGCCCCGCCAGCCCACCCCGCTCGACCTGTCCACGGTGGGCACGATTTCCGGGAGCGTCCATTTCGAGGGTCCCGTGCCGGCGCAAAGCGTTGTGCAGCTTGGCGGTTGGTCGGAATGTGCCGCCCAACACGAAGGTACGGTCTACGCCGGCGACGTGATGGTCACCAACGGTGGACTGCAAAATGCCCTGGTGTATATCAAAGACGGGCTGGGCGAACGGGTTTTCGCCGTTCCTGAAGAACCGGTTGAGAACGACCAAAAAGGCTGTGTCTTTCTACCACGTATTATGGCGCTTCGAGTCGATCAACCGATTCGCTATCTCAATAGCGACCCCATGGCCCACAATGTCCACGGCCTGCCTCACAATTCGTCACACTGGAATTTCAGTCTGGGGCTCAAAGGCACCTCGCGGAGTATAAGCATTGAGGCGGAAGAAGTCGGCATTGAGGTCAAATGTGACATCCACGGCTGGATGCGGAGCTATCTGGGCGTGTTCGACCATCCGTATTTTGCCCTGAGCGATCAGGATGGAGCCTTCCGGCTCCACAACGTCCCACCGGGCGAGTACACCATCGCGGCCTGGCACGAGCGATTTGGTACGCGCTCGCAGAAGATTGTTCTACCTGAAAAGGGAGAAGCAACGGTCGAGCTGACGTTTCAATCAGACGAGTAGCTCGTCACTCCTCTACCGGCCAGTCTCTGGCCACCTTCCCACTGATCTGGAAAACCAGATGATAGGCCAGACCGAAGCCGAGCCCCAAGACAACAATCAACCATAGCGGTCCAAAGGTAATCGACGGATAATGCCCGGAACCGGCGAGCATACCGAACAGCATGGGGACGGACAGAAAGGTGTTTGTGCGAGAAGCGAGCAAAGCTCGCTTTGGTAGCGCCGGGTCCGGCGCTTCGCCCTTGACCGTAGCGGTAATGATCTGCTGCTGGGCCGGCCAGATAATGAACCAGACATTGAACCACATGATCGTACCGAACAGCGCACCCATACTGATCCACAGCCCGGCGCTTGACCCGAACAAGCCAGCATCGCCGGTAAAGCCGCTCCCCAGCAGGAAATACTTCCAGAGAATCATCAACAAACCGGACAGAAAGGTGAACATAGCTCCCCAGCGGAACCACCACAGCGTGCGTGGCATGATTTGCGGAACAACCTGTTTGCGGACATCCGCTTCAAGCGCGCCCTGAAAGTGGGCATTGATCAAATTGAAG
>JAJDZM010000094.1 GCA_022824615.1 Candidatus Binatia bacterium
GGGGTAGGTTGCCAGTTCATACGCCCCGAGACGGAGCAGATTCAGATCGACCTTGGGCAAACGACCGATTCGCCAGTGCTCGGCAGCGGCGGCAATCATACTGTCAAGCTGCCGCCGCTCGCGCCACGTCCCGGTCACCAAATCCGCGGTAAACTCCCGGACCTCGGTGGCCTGGGTGAAGCACTGCTCAAAGAGCGCCAGCGCCTGCCGCGGAGTCACCCCGCTGATATCAATCTGGTACAGGACCTGGAGGGCATATTCACGCTCCTGGCGTCGAGTTCCACGGGCTGCCATACGACACTTACTCGATTTCCTGCAAGGCTCTGAGAGTGTGGACCATCTCAATAGCGGACAGGGCCGCTTCCCAGCCCTTATTCCCGAGTTTTGCTCCGGCCCGGTCAAGCGCTTGCTCAACGGAGTCCGTGGTCAGCACCCCAAATGTGACGGGCACGCCGGAGGAGAGCATGATTTCTTTAATGCCTTGGGTCATGGCCGCCGCAATATAATCGAAGTGCGGCGTCTCACCCTTGATGACCGCCCCAACACAGACCACCGCCTCGTAGCGTCCGCTGGTTGCCATCCGCTGCGCAAACAGCGGGATGTCAAACGCCCCGGGAACCAACACCACATCAATGTCTTCGTCCCGCGCACCATGGCGGCAGAAGGCGTCAACGGCACCCGCCTGTAAGCGCTCGGTGATCAAACTATTGAACTGCGACACGACCACGCCAAACCGCATTCCCGTCGCATCCAGCTTGCCAGTTATGACTCGGGCCATAGCTTCCCCTCTTCACGCAGTGATCAATCCGATTGACAGCCTTAGAGCAGGGGTTTGAGCTCAGAGAACAAATGCCCCAGTTTTTCCTTCTTGACCTGAAGATAGTGGATATTTCCCTTGTGAGGGAGCGTCTCAATGGGTTGGCGTTCGACAACGTTGACCCCGTATTCTTCGAGCCCACTGATTTTCTGCGGATTATTCGTCAGCAGACGCACCTGCGAGACCCGCAGGTCGCGGAGAATCTGCGCCCCAATACCGTAATCCCGGAGATCTTCCTCAAATCCAAGATGGAGGTTGGCCTCAACCGTATCCATGCCTTTGTCCTGAAGGGCGTAGGCCCGGATCTTATTGGCCAGCCCAATCCCCCGGCCCTCTTGCTGTAAATAGATCACCACCCCCCGGCCTTCCTCGGCAATACACTCCATGGCATGCGTGAGCTGTTCTCCGCAGTCACAGCGTTCCGAACCAAACACATCACCGGTGAGACATTGCGAATGGACCCGGACCGTGACGGGCTCCCGCGTCGTAATCCGCCCTTTGACCAGGGCAATATGTTCGTGGTTATCGACCTCGGTGCGGTAGACGATGGCTAAAAATTGCCCTCCAAACGGACTCGTGATTTCTCCCTCACCCACCCGGTGAATGATGGATTCCGTCCGGAGCCGGTAGGTCGTCAGGCTGGCGATGCTCACAATCGGCAGCGCGTGCTCTTGTGCGAAGGCTTCAATCTCCTGGCCCTGGGCAATCTCGCCATCGTCGCGCAGGATCGTACACAGGGTTGCCGCCGGCTTGAGACCGGCCAGTCGGATCAGATCAATGCCGGCTTCAGACAAGCCCCGGCGCGCCAGCACCCCGCCCCGGTGGGCAAAGAGCGGAAAGATATGGCCCGGCATCACCAGATCGGCCGGGCGGGCGTCATCACGGACCGCCGTGGTGATCGTCACCGCGCGATCGTAGGCCGATATCCCGGTGGTCACGCCGCGGCGGGCTTCGATCGAAGCGCCAAAGACCCGTTGACGGCTCCCTTCATGTCCATGCCCGAGCATGGGAATCCCGAGCTCGCGAATTTTCTCTTCGGTCAGGGCCAGACACACCAGGCCACGACCATGGGTGGCCATGAAGTTGACACCAGCCGGCGTAGTCCGGTCGGCCGCCAGACACAGGTCCGCCTCCCCTTCCCCAGTGTCGTTTTCAACCAGGATCACCATTTTCCCCTGGCTGAGCTGTTGGAGCGCTTCTTCTATGGGTGATAGCGCGATTGGCATAGCCCCTCCTTACGTCCGAATATAGCCTGACACCACCGCATCGTTCCCACTGCGGTCCATCTGCATTGTATGGAGTTTTATTCCCTCGGCAACCCGCCCGATCCCTAACGGCGCGAGCATGGCCCGCCCATCACCGCCCAGCAGTACCGCGCCATAAAAAAAGACAAGCTTATGCACCAGCCCTTCTTGCAGGGCGGCGGCCGCAACCTGTCCGCCGCCCTCGATCAGCACGTGCTTTGCCCCGCGCTGCGCCAGGGCTTCGAACACCGGACGGAGCAGCACCTTCCCCCGCTTTCCGGGCAAGGCCAGGATTTCGACGTCAGTCCGCTCGAACGCGGCACCACGCAGGTGGGCGGCACGGCGCGTTGTGGCAATCACGGTGGCGGCTTTGGAAGAGAGATGACACACCTGCGCCTGGGGGCTGATCCTGAGCCGCCCGTCAAGAATAACGCGCAGGGGGTCCCGTCCCCCACGGATGCGGCACGTCAACTGGGGATCGTCGGCCAGGACCGTTTCCGCGCCGACCAGGATCGCGTCCACCTGGTTGCGCAACTCGTGGACTTTGCGACGTGATATCTTGCCACTAATCCAACGGGCGTCGCCGCTCGCCGCCGCGATACGGCCGTCAAGGGAAGCCGCCAATTTTAAGGTGACAAAGGGCAGTCCGGTCCGGATTGCCACCGCGAAATCCTCATTGGTCCGCTGGCAGAGTTCTTTGAGAATACCGGTCGTGACCGCAATACCGGCCCGGCGCAGACGCCGAATCCCACGCCCCCGCACCCGCGGGTTGGGGTCGGTCATGCCGATCACGACCCGCGCAACACCAGCCTCGATCAGGGCCTGTGCACAGGGGGGCGTTCTGCCGTAATGCGAGCACGGTTCCAGGTTGACGTAGACGGTCGCCCCGCGAACCGGGTGGGTCGCTTTGCGTAGCGCTTCAACTTCGGCGTGCGGCAGTCCCGCCCGCCGATGATAGCCCTCGCCAAGAACACGACCGTCGCGGACAATAACGGCCCCCACCACGGGATTCGGGCTCGTCCGCCCCTGCGCCCGCAGGGCTAAATCCACCGCGCGCCGCATAAACACTTCATCAGTGTTCATGATTTCGTCTTTGCCGGCTTTGCGCGCCGAGCCCGTGTGTCGTCGTCCGCGCTGCGTTCCCGAATGAGGTCCCTGAGCTCCGACATGAACTCGTCAATATCTTGAAAAGAGCGGTACACGGAAGAAAAGCGGACATAGGCCACCTTGTCCAGATCGTACAAATGGCGCATGACCTCTTCGCCAATCACCGCGCCCGAGATTTCTTTCTCGCCCCGAGCCTGGAGCGTCCGCTCGATGTGATCCGCAATTCCTTCTATGGTCTCAATGCTGATCGGACGTTTTTCACACGCCTTTTTGAGACCGGTGATAATTTTCAGCCGATCGTAGGTCTCCCGCCGCCCGTCCTTCTTAACGACCAGAGGGAGAATTTCCTCAACCCGCTCGTAGGTCGTGAAGCGCCGCTGGCATTCCTCGCACTCCCGCCGCCGCCGGGTGACATCACCCTCCCGACTCAAACGCGAATCAATAACGCGACTTTCCAGGTGGGAACAAAAGGGACACTTCATAGAATAGTGGTCAGTGGATAGTGGTCAGTAAAAAGGCTAAGCACTCTTCACTTGTCACTATCCTTTCATGCGGTCTACACAACTCGGTGGGCATAGACGGGGAACTGCTGGCACAACGCACGGACCTCTTCGCCAATGGCGGCCAACCCGCGCGCATCGCCAACTCGCTGCAGGGCGCGCGCAATGAGGTCGGCAATATGACCCATCTCAGCCGCCTGCATGCCCCGACTCGTCACGGCTGGCGTGCCAATACGAACCCCGCTGGTCACAAAGGGAGAGCGCGTATCAAAGGGAATCGCGTTTCTATTGACCGTAATCCGCGCCTGATCCAGGGTTTCCTGGGCGACCTTGCCGGTCAGTTCGGTCTCGCGCAGGTCGAGCAGCATCAGATGATTCTCCGTGCCGCCCGAGACCAGGCGGAACCCGCGGCGGATGAGACCCTCGGCCAGGGCTTGCGCATTGGTGATAATCTGCTGCTGATAGGCGCGAAACTCCGGGGTTGCCGCTTCCTTCAGCGCCACGGCCTTGGCCGCAATCACATGCATCAGCGGCCCGCCCTGATTACCGGGAAAGACCGACGAATTTACGCTTTTGGCCAGGTCCTGGCGACACAGAATCATCCCACCGCGCGGCCCGCGCAGCGTCTTATGGGTCGTTGTCGTGACCAGATCGGCATACGGCACGGGAGAGGGGTGCAGCCCGGCAGCCACCAGCCCGGCAAAGTGGGCAATATCGACCATCAACAGGGCCCCGACCTCGTCGGCGATGTCTCGAAAGGGCGCGGTGTCAATCTGGCGTGGATAGGCACTGTGGCCGGCCACAATCATCTTGGGCCGATGTTGACGCGCCAAGGCGGCAATCTCAGTGTAGTCAATGCGTTGATTGTCCTCCCGGACGCCATAGGGGACGACCTGGAAGAATTTTCCGGAAAAATTGACCGGACTGCCATGCGTGAGATGCCCGCCGTGCGACAGGTTCATGCTCAGAATGGTGTCTCCGGGCTGGAGCTGAGAGAAATAGGCGGCCATATTGGCCTGGGCTCCGGAGTGCGGCTGAACATTGACGTGCTCGGCCCCGAAGAGGGCCTTGGCGCGGTCAATGGCAAGTTGCTCAACCACATCCACATACTCGCAGCCGCCGTAGTAGCGCTTCCGGGGATAGCCTTCTGCATACTTATTCGTGAGCACGGACCCCTGCGCCTCCAGTACGGCCTCGCTCACCACATTCTCTGACGCGATGAGCTCAAGGTTGTACTCCTGACGTTGCGTCTCCTCTTGAATGGCGGCGTAGACATCAGGGTCGTGCCGGGCGAGCGGACTCGTCATACCCGTGCTCCTTCTCTCCCCCATGCGGCGATGCTCACGCTCGAACCCTTCCCTTTCTCCTCATAGATACAGAAAAATCGCAGGGCTCCGGAGAGACCACTGCGATTCTTTCGGTCCGGACACCCCTGAGCCCGTGTATGGCCGGCTACTGGTGGCTCTCGATATATTCGATCACGTTCCGGACCGTCCGAATCTTTTCGGCCTGCTCGTCAGAGATTTCGGTATCATACTCTTCTTCCAGCGCCATCACGAGTTCGACAATATCCAGAGAGTCTGCGCCAAGGTCTTCGATAAACGAGGAATCCAGGCTGACCTCGTCCTCACTCACACCCAATTGCTCACAGATAATTTCCTTGACGCGTGCCTCGGTCGAAGCGTCTGCCATAGCTGTGATCTCCTCTCTCCTTTACGCTCGGCAGTATCTGAAGAATTGGCCGAACCAACTCCGGTTACATATACATGCCGCCATTAACGTTAATAGTCTGTCCAGTGATATAGCCTGCTCGGGGGTTTGCCAAGAACGCTACCGTATCGGCAACTTCCTCAACCGTTCCCCAACGCCCAGCGGGAATATGGCTCAGATATCCTGTTTTTGCCTCTTCTGGCAAGGACCTCGTCATATCGGTCTCGATAAATCCCGGGGCGACGGCATTGACCGTAATCGACCGGGAGGCGAGCTCTTTGGCCATCGTCTTGGTAAAGCCAATGATGCCGGCTTTGGCGGCCGAATAGGCCGCCTGGCCGGTATTCCCGGTTTGGGCAACAATGGACGTCAGATTGATAATCCGGCCAAAACGCTGCTTCATCATGGAGCGGGTGACCGCCTTCGTACAGCGAAAGACGCCGGTCAGGTTGGTGTTGAGGACCGTTTCCCACTCGTCTTCCTTGAGCCGGACCAGAAGCGTGTCGATCGACATGCCGGCATTATTGATCAGAATATCGATCTTGCCGTGCCGCTCAAGAATATCCCGCGTCGCGGTGGTGACAGCATCGCCGTCGGCAATGTCGAATTGACAGACTTCGGCCCGTCCGTTCCGGGCCGCAATACCCACCCGGACATCCTCGGCCGCGGCCTGATTTTTGACATAGTTAATCATTACGGTCGCACCGTCTTGCGCCAGACGTTCCGCGACCGCGCGGCCGATCCCCCGTGAGGCGCCGGTCACCAAGGCAACGAGGCCGTCCAAACCGCCGCGTGCATCCGCCCCCATTATCGCCACAACTCCAGGCTGGCGGCCAAGCTATCGGGGTCGCTGACGGAAACGCACGGGAACTTCCGATCAATGCGTTTGAACAAGCCGCTGAGGACGCGCCCCGCTCCCAGTTCCACCGCTCCCTCACAGCCGAGGTCTCGCACCCGCTGCATACTTTCTTCCCAGCGGACGGGCGCCGTGACTTGTCGGACCAGCAGGTCTTTGACCCGCTCCGCCTCCCGGTTGACTGCGGCCGTGGCATTGGCAATCACCCCAACGCGCAGGGGACGGACGGTTCTCGGTTCGAGGACACGGGCCAGTCTTTCTGCGGCTGGGGCCATGAGGGCACAGTGAAAAGGCGCACTCACCGTCAGTTCGACCGCCCGTTTTGCCCCGCGCTCCTTGGCACCGGCCACGGCTCTTTGGACCGCTCCGGCATGGCCGGCGATGACCACCTGAGCGCCACCGTTCAGATTCGCCGGAGAGACGACTTCACCTTGCGCCGCTTCCGCGCACACCTCTGCGACAAGCTGCTCGGACAGGCCGAACAGGGCCGCCATCGCGCCCACCCCGGGGGGGACGGCCGCCTGCATCAGGCGGCCGCGCTCCCGCACGATACAGACTGCATCGGCGAAGTCGAGCGCGCCGGCCGCGACCAGGGCCGAGTACTCGCCTAAACTGTGACCGACGACGCAAGCCGGTTGCAGGTCCACCTCCTGGGCCAGCGCCCGCCAGGCAGCAACGCTGGTGGTGACAATGGCGGGCTGTGTGTTGTGGGTCAGGGTGAGGTCTTCTTCCGGTCCCTCGAAACACAGCGTGGACAACGAGAACCCCAGGGCGTCATCCGCCTCGGCGAACACCTCGGCCGCCACGGGAAATCGCTCCACCAGCGCCCGTCCCATACCAACGGTCTGAGACCCTTGCCCAGGAAAAAGAAAGGCCAGCGAACGACTCATTCCGTGGGCTCCGACGGCTCTGTTTCATCGCTGTTAGCGAGCCGGTTAGGTGTCGCGCGTTTTGCCTCTGCGCCAGCGTCTTTGGTAGAACGGAATTTCTGGCGAAGTTGCGACCAGATTCTGCGTCCGCGGCCGTCTCCGGCAGCCAGCGTTTCCATGCTCGGCAGCCGCTGCAAGCTTTCGGTAATGTGCTGGTTCACCCCGCGCTGGAGCGATTCGTGGGCAACCCGGATCGCGTTCTTGATCGCCTTGGGCGAAGACGACCCGTGCGCAATAATGGTCACGCCATCCGTTCCCAGGAGTGGAGCGCCTCCCACTTCGTCATAATCAATGCTGGCCCGCAAATCGGCAAACGAACGCTTGAGCAGCAAAAAGGCGAGCTTCCCGCGCCAACTCGACGCGAAGAGGGAGCGGAGCTGACCTTGCGTGAAGTCATAAAATCCCTCCATCGTCTTGAGTGCGATATTGCCGGTAAATCCGTCGGTGACCGCGACGTCGACCCCGCTGTTGTTGAGCTCTCGGCCTTCAATATAACCGATGTAGTTGAGGGGCAGCCTGGAGAGGACAGTGTGGGCGGCCCGTGTTGTCTCTGTCCCTTTTGAGTCTTCCTCGCCGTTACTCAGAACGCCAACACGAGGACTCTGAATGCCCCGCACGACCCGGGCGTAGACCTCGCCCATAATGGCAAACTGCACCAGGTGTACGGGTTTACACTCGACATTGGCCCCAGCGTCAACCAGACAGGTGCGACCGCTCAGGGCGGGCACGACCGTGACAATAGCCGGGCGCTCCACATCGGGCAGGCAACCGAGCCTGGTGACCGCCAGACCGAGCACAGCGCCCGAGTTCCCGGCGCTCACGACCGCGCCCGCCTTTCCATCTTTGACATGGGTAAAGGCGACCCGCAGGGATGAGTCACGCTTGCGACGGAGGGCCGCAACAGGAGAATCTCCCATCTCAATGACTTCGCTCGCGTGCTGGATAACGAGTTGGGAGGACTCTCGCTGTCCGTTCCGGCGGAGCTCGTGTCGAATCTTTTCCCGATCCCCAACGAGGAGCAGTGAGACCCCGTACTCCTGGGCGGCCTGGACGGCTCCGGCCACAGCGGCCTGGGGAGCGAGGTCGCCCCCCATGGCATCTAGCGCGATATGCATGACGGGCTGCTCACCGCCGTTCTTTCTTGGGCCGGAAAGCAATCTTCCTCAGCGCAGTGCATAGGAAGCTACTCTTCTTCTTCAATCGTCAGCACTTGTCGCCCCCGGTAATAGCCGCAGGTGCCACAGATACGGTGAGGCAGAACCGGGTCCCCGCACTGGGAGCAGGTTGACCACTGTGGGGCAACGAGCGCGTGGTGAGAACGGCGTTGGTTGCGTTTTGACTTTGACGTTTTGCGCTTTGGTACAGCCATAACTTGCTCTTCCTTATATCAATATACACGCTAGGAGTGGGCTTTTTCCGTCTTCTGGAGGGTTGCAAGGGCAGCGAGACGCGGGTCCGTCCATCCGGGCGAACAGGAGCACTCCTCGCTGTTGCGATTCACCCCACACTGTTCGCACAACCCTTTACACGTTTCCTGACACAGCGGGTAGCTCGGCAGCGACAAGAAAAACTGCTCCCGAATCAGGAGCGACACATCAACCGTATCTCCACTGTAAAAGCTGGCGGCCAGGTCTTCCTGGTTCAGTTCGGTTTCGCGACCAAGCGCACCCTGCGGACCGGCTGGCAGGAGCACCCAGGAGAAGGGACGGCTCAATGCCAGCGGAAACTCTTCGAGGCACCGGGCGCACTGCCCGGCCAAGTCGGCGCTCAGCGTACCCTCAAACAAGAGGTCTTCGCCAGAACGCATATAGTGCAGAGCAACTTGCAGCGGACCCGTCAACCGATACTCGCTCCCATCGCGCCCCGGGCGATGGCTCAGGAATCGGTTCAGCGTCTGAGCATCCTCATCAAACTGTACCGCGGTCGGGGACGAACCGATATTTTCAACGAGGATTCGCACGCCTTCACCTACTTGGGGGAATGTATAGTGAAACGATCGGCAATGCAACGCAATCACACCCCAGTCCGGGCGCTCGAAATCGCCCCTCTGCCGAATCGCTCCGGCGCTTTTTCGGGGTCAGGTTCGTTGCCGTCACGTTCGCCGTCGGTATATGCTGCCAACCCCATGCCTGTTTTGTCTCACATCATCGGCCTGGTGCTGTGCATCGTGTGGATCTTCAGCCTGTGGCTGCTTCTTGCCGGCCGGCGCTGGTTTCCCTCGCGCAAGCCTCTCCGGCCGCTGGCGCTCTTGGGCGGCATGCTGCTCTTTTTCGTTTTGAGCCTGACCGGGATGGTCTACCTGCAACTCCTGTTCCCAAGTTGATACCGCGATTCGGACGATGGTGTGCCGTATTCATAGATGGGCCGCTACCATTGAAACCTTACCGCCACCCTATATACTAGTTAACTAAACTAGATTGATTGAGGGCAGCCATGATTGAAGTTGGTACCTTTGAAGCAAAAACTCATTTGTCCGCCCTGCTCGAAAAAGTCAGCCAAGGGCAAGAAGTACTCATCACCAAACGGGGCGAGCCGATTGCGCGGCTGGTGCCGGCTCAACGGTCCGACCGGACACAGGTCACCGCTACCATTGACACCTTGTTTGAGTTTCGCAAAGGCATGAAGCTGGACGGTCTGGACTGGAAAGTTCTACGCGATACGGGGCGCCGATGAGCACGTTTGTACTGGACTGCTCTGTCGCACTGGCGTGGTTGTTTCAAGATGAAGCCGGCCCCAACACAGATCAATTACTCAAGGAGCTACGGGATGATGACAGGAACGCAATCGTCCCTAATCTCTGGCGCCTGGAACTCGGTAACGTTCTGGTGCAGGCGGAACGACACGGAAGGATAACAGCCGCACAGCTCACGACCGCCCTGGAGCTTGTTCGCAACCTTCCCATTACCACCGATGCCGAGACCGACAGCCGGGCATTCAGAGAGATATTGAACCTCGCCCGTGCCACATCTCTCA
Source organism: Candidatus Binatia bacterium (assembly GCA_022824615.1). Taxonomy (GTDB): domain Bacteria; phylum Desulfobacterota; class Binatia; order Bin18; family Bin18; genus Bin18. The sequence goes on from JAJDZM010000094.1 coordinate 10,137, forward strand.
CAACCTACGATGCCTCTTATCTGGAACTGGCTATGCGACATGGGCTTCCCTTAGCAACGCTGGACAAAGCCCTGATTCGGGCAGCCCGCAGAGTTGCCGTGAATACCTTACCGGCCTAGGGTCTGGACGCATAACGGGGGTGTTCCTTGCCAGCAGATCGTGTTTCTATCTCCTCCACTCTGGAGGGAAGAGGCAATGCCCAAGCATTTCTGGCTTTCTGACAGGCAATTCGCGCGGCTCCAGCCGCTGTTGCCG
>JAJDZM010000203.1 GCA_022824615.1 Candidatus Binatia bacterium
AAGATCCCGTTTGTTGACGAGGAAGACGAATGAGTGGCTATCTCCTGGATACGAACGTGGTCTCGGAGGTAGTACGCAGCACTCCGCACTTACGCGTCGTCACGTTCCTCATGGAACACGACGACCTATGGCTCTCGTCGATTGTGATACATGAGCTGGAATATGGGTTGCAGCGCATGGCACACGGACAACGGCGGGCCAGTCTGCAAGATAGTCTGCTGGGGTTCATAGCTGAATACGAGGATCGCATCCTGCCCGTGGAGAGGATAGGAGCAGAGTGGGCCGCCCGATTTCGGGCACAAGCGCAACGTTCCGGACGTACGCTGGACTTGGGCGACGCGCTTATTGCGGGGACGGCGAAAACCCATGACCTAGCCGTCGCAACCCGCAACGTCAGGGATTTTGGCGACTTGGGCGTCGAGGTTATCAATCCCTGGGAAACGCCGTGACCATCCTCACCGAATCCGTCGTCGAACAGGCGGCTCTCGCCTGGCTCGAAAGCCTCGACTGGAACATCGCCCACGGCCCCGCCATTGCGCCCGATACGCCGGGGGCAGAGCGCAGCAACTACGGAGCGACGGTGCTGGAACGGCGGCTGCGCGATGCGCTCGCCCAACTCAACCCCAACCTGCCTGTCGAAGCCCTGGACGATGCTTTTCGTAAGCTGGCTCACCCGGAAGGGCCGACGCTTGAGGCCCGTAACCGCGCTTTTCACCGCATGCTGGTGGACGGCGTGACGGTGGAGCATCGCGCGAATGACGGGACAGTACGCGGCGCGCAGGCGCGGGTGATCGACTTTGATACGCCCGTCAATAACGACTGGCTGGCGGTCAATCAGTTTACCGTCGTCGAGAACAAGCACGAGCGCCGGCCCGATATGGTGCTGTTCGTCAACGGCCTGCCGCTCGGGGTAATCGAACTCAAGAATCCGGCAGATGAAGACGCGACCGTCTGGACCGCCTGGCAGCAACTCCAGACCTATAAGGCCGAACTGCCGACATTGTTCAGCATGAACGCGGCCCTGCTGGTCTCGGACGGAGTCGAAGCGCGTCTTGGTACGCTGACCGCCGGACGAGAGTGGTTCAAGCCCTGGCGCACGATCTCGGGCGAAACCCTGGCCGACTCGCATATGCCCGAATTGCAGGTCATGCTCGAAGGCGTGTGCCTACCGGGACGCTTTCTTTCGCTGGTCCGCGACTTCATCGTGTTCGAGGACGACGGCAGCGGTGTCCTGGTCAAGAAAATGGCCGGCTATCACCAGTTCCACGCGGTCAGAGTTGCCGTGACCGAGACGCTGCGGGCCGCGGAGTTGGAGTTGGCGGAAGGACAGATTTCCAGTGGGTCTGGCCGCTACGAGTCGGGCCGCAAACCGGGCGGCGAGCCCGGCGACCGGCGTATTGGTGTGGTGTGGCATACTCAGGGGTCGGGCAAGAGCCTGACCATGGCCTTTTATGCCGGGCGCATCATCCGTGAACCGGCGATGGCGAACCCGACCATCGTGATGCTGACCGACCGCAACGACCTGGACGACCAGCTCTTCGGTACGTTCGCGCGTTGCCGTGATCTGTTGCGCCAGCCGCCGATACAGGCGGCAAGCCGGGCTGACCTGCGCGCCAAGCTCGCGGTTGAGTCGGGCGGCGTGGTCTTTACCACCATTCAGAAGTTCATGCCGCCCTCGGCAGAACCCTCACCCCGGCCCTCTTCCAGCGGGAGAGGGAGGAAGGAGGCGGGCGACCGCCACCCGTTGCTGTCGGAGCGGCGCAACATCGTGGTCATTGCCGATGAGGCCCACCGCAGCCAGTACGACTTTATCGACGGCTATGCGCGGCATATGCGGGACGCCTTGCCGCATGCCTCGTTTGTCGGTTTCACCGGCACGCCGATTGAGTTGCAGGACGCCAACACCCGAGCCGTGTTCGGCGACTACATCAGCGTCTACGACATTCAGCGCGCGGTCGAGGACAAGGCTACCGTGCCGATCTATTACGAGAGTCGGCTGGCCAGGCTCTCACTCGACGAGAACGAGCAACCGAACATTGATCCCGACTTTGAGGAAGCAACCGAAGGCGAGGAGGTCGTTCGTCAGGAAAAGCTCAAAACCAAATGGGCGCAACTCGAAGCGATTGTCGGCACTGAAAAGCGCCTGAAGCTCATCGCCCAGGATATCGTCGCCCACTTCGAGCAGCGCCTGGACGCGCTCGACGGTAAAGCCATGGTCGTCTGTATGAGTCGGCGCATTTGCATTGACCTGTACCGCGAACTGGTGCGGCTGCGCCCGGACTGGCATCGGGAGGAAGATGACAAAGGGCAGATCAAAGTTGTGATGACCGGCTCGGCGTCGGACCCGCCCGATTGGCAGCCGCATATCCGTACCAAGTCGAAGCGCGAGGCTCTGGCCAAACGCTTCCGCAATCCCGGCGACCCGCTGTGCCTGGTGCTGGTGCGCGATATGTGGCTGACCGGCTTTGACGCGCCGAGCCTGCACACCATGTATGTGGACAAGCCCATGCGCGGCCACGGCCTGATGCAGGCCATCGCTCGGGTCAACCGGGTGTTCCGGGACAAGCCGGGCGGGCTGGTGGTGGACTACCTAGGGCTGGCGCAGGAACTGAAACGCGCGCTGGCAACCTACACCGAGAGCGGCGGCAGCGGGGAAACCGCGTTCAACCAGGAGCAGGCGGTAGAGGTGATGCAGGAAAAATATGAAGTCTGTTGCGACCTGCTCCACGGCTTTGACCGCTCGCAGTGGACCAGCGGCGCGCCGACGGAACGGCTGGCCCTGTTGCCGGCGGCGCAGGAACACATCCTGGCCCAGGAGAACGGCAAGGATCGCTACCTGGTCGCGGTACGGGAGCTGTCTCAGGCATTTGCCCTGGCCGTCCCGCATGAAGCCGCGCTGCACGTTCGGGACGAGGTCGCGTTCTTTCAGGCCGTCCGGTCGGTTCTTGCCAAGCGGGCGTCCGGTGAGGCCCGTCCCGAGGAAGAGTTGGACCATGCGGTACGCCAGATCGTTTCGCGTGCCGTGGCCTCGGAAGGGGTAATCGACATCTTCTCCGCCGCCGGGCTGGAGAAACCCGATATCTCGGTCCTGTCGGATGAATTCCTGGCCGAGGTACGAGACATGCCGCAGCGTAACCTCGCGGTCGAACTCTTGCAGAAATTATTGAAAGGCGAACTCGCCGTCCGCCACCGAAAAAACCTTGTCCAGGCGCGGTCGTTCGCCGAGATGCTGGAACACACCCTGCGTCGCTATCAGAACCGGGCCGTCGAAGCTGCGCAGGTGATTGAAGAGCTGATTCAGCTTGCTCAGGAGTTGCGCGAGGCAAGCGCCCGCGGCGAAAAACTCGGCCTGTCGGAAGACGAGGTCGCGTTTTATGACGCGCTCGAAACAAATGATAGTGCGGTTCAGGTACTTGGCGATGAAACCCTGCGCGATATCGCCCGTGAGTTGGTGCAAACCGTGCGCGACAACGTCACCATTGACTGGACGCTGCGCGAGAATGTCCGCGCCAACCTGCGCCGACTGGTCAAGCGCATTCTGCGTAAGCACGGTTATCCGCCCGACAAGCAGGAGCGAGCGACGCGGACCGTATTGGAACAGGCTGAGGTGCTGTCCGCGGGCTGGGCCGTCTAAAGGGAGACGGGCCGTCTTGAGGCAATTCGCCTTGACCTCCCAATATAAACGCGCGATGGTGCGGGAACTGACACAGTGGGAGGGAACCCCATGACCACGGTCGGCACGGGGAAGATGGTCGGCGCCCAGGTGAAACGGGTCGAAGACCCGCGGGTGCTGTTGGGTCAAAGCCAGTACGTCGATGATATCCACCTGCCCGACACCCTCGGAGTCGCCTTTGTCCGCAGCCCCTACGCCCATGCCCGGCTGCTCACGATCGATGTCAGCGCCGCTCAAGCGTATCCCGGTGTAGAGGCGGTCTTGACCGGGGCGGATATCGTCCAGGCGATCCGTCCACTCCGCGTGGAGTATGATCCGGCCAAGGCCCCGAAACATAAACCGTGCAACTGGTCGGTGTTAGCCCAGGACAAGGTTCGTTTCGTGGGAGAACCCGTGGCGGTCGTCGTGGCTTCGGACCGCTACACGGCAGAGGATGCCGCGGCGCACGTGACAGTCGAGTATGAGCCCCTGGAGGTTGTGAGCGACATAGACCAGGCCATGCAGCCGGACGCACCGCTCATTCATGAGGAATG
>JAJDZM010000266.1 GCA_022824615.1 Candidatus Binatia bacterium
ATAAGGCGGATTATCGATTGGCACGAACAAGGACTCGACTTTGCCGATGCCATGCACCTCGCCGATTGTGAGAGTGAGGGCTGCTCAGAGTTGGTCACTTTTGATAAGAAATTCGTGAGGCAAGCAAAAGGGCAGGGGGAATGTGTGGTTCGGGTGGCATGAGTCGACATTGACCCCGCCGAAAGAAAGGACTCGAGTATGGCAGAAAAACCAGTTGCCGCAGTGCTTGGAGTTGGTCCTGGCTTAGGGGCCGCGCTGGCCCGTCGGTTCGCGAAAGAGTATGCGGTGGCAATCAACGCCCGCCGCACGGAATATCTCGCATCGCTGGCGGAAGAAATTCGTGCCGAAGGGGGGCAGGTTTGCGAGACCCCGGCTGATCTGAGCGACCGAGCCCAGATTGAGGCCCTGTTCAAGACGATCCGTGAACAGCTCGGTCCGCCCGAAATCCTGCTCTATAACGCCGGCGGTGGGGCCTTCGGCACGATCGCCGATATGACTCCGGAACAGTACGAGAACTCCTGGCGGGTCAACGCCTATGGCGCATTTCTGAGCGCGAGGGAAGTGGTGCCGGACATGCTTGAACGCGGACGCGGCAGTATGCTGTTTACCGGTGCGACCGCCGGCGTCAAGGCCGGCCCCCGCTCAGTGGTCTTCGGCCCGGCCAAGTTCGCCCTGCGTGGCTTAGTGCAATCGCTGGCGCGCGACCTTGGGCCCAAGGGCATCCATGTGGGTTGGGTCAATGTTGACGGCGTGATCGATATCCCTGGTCGCAACTATCCCAATATGACCGAGGAAGATATGCTCAAGCCCGAGGCCATTGCCGAAACGTATTGGCATATGGCCCATCAGGACCGCAGCTCCTGGACGACCGAGATCGACGTGCGGCCGTTCAAGGAAAAATTCTGAGGACGCCCGAGGAAGATAGCGCGTAACTCCTAGACCTGTCGGAAGCGGCTGCCCGGCGCGGGCGGCTCTTCCGGCGGGCCGGCAAAGCACTGGGCCATGGACATCCATCTGGTGGCCGTATCGCCACTCACTATAAGGGAGGTGTCCGCGATATTGCGCACCTGCGTGACTACTTGACAAAACTCGACCGCGCTGCCCTCAATCCGGTTCGCCTGCTCCGGCGGATTCCACTCCCATATCTCTCCCGACGGGGCGCTGAGCCGCAGGTAGGGGACGTCTGTCGGCACGGCGAGCTTGCGGTTCGTGAAGGTCCAGTCGAAGGTGTTCACCCCCATGACGACAACATTCTTGATCCGGTCGGTGTTGGGGCGCGTTTGGCCCAGCAGGTCGTATATGGCCTGACTGTGCGCCCAGGTCTCCATCAGGCGCGCCGTGATGCTGGAGCGCACGCTCATATCCGGCCCAAACCACTGCACCCGTTTTTTGGGGTCCGCGGCTGCAAAGCGTCCCGCCATCTCAAGAGAGAAGGTACGCCAGCGATGTAACAGGGCGCGGTCCCGTAGCCCGTCAAGCCAGACATGGGTGAAGGCCAGCCGTCCGTGCTGCTGGCGGCCGACGGTGAATTCTTTCACCAGCTCCAGGAAGGCATTCGTATCCTGCAATGAAAGATCAGCCGCGTAGTCGCCCATATGCAGATGGGCCACGATATCGTTGATCGTCCACGCTTTGAATTGTGTTTTCTTTCCCCAGTCCCGATCGTCCAACCGGTTGAGCAGGGCGAAGACCGCCTCGCTCTCTTCCTGGAAATCCAGGGCTTGCTGCAACATCGGCCGCTCCTGTCTGTGCTGTGGCTTATCTGGCCGGGCAAACAAATCACACCCAGGGTAAAAAGGCTACTCACCGGAAGGGATTAGGCACTATATCGATTTTCCTGTACGTAGAAGCCATATGTACAAGCGAAGGCAGCCAGGCATACCACTCGGACGACTCATGCAGCTTGCGGCCATTGCTGTCGTCTGCCTTGGCGGTGGAGTGGCTGGAGCAGTCGAGGGGACACGTTTGCTCAACGCCCACGCCGACCATGACAACTGGCTGACCTATGGGCATGGCTATGCCAATCAGCGCTACAGCGGGCTTGAGCAGATTACGACCGACAACGTGCAACGCTTGGTGCCGAAGTGGATCTATCAGACCGGCGTGCTCGGGACGTTTCCGACCAATCCCCTTGTTGCCGACGGAACGATGTATCTCACCACACCGTACAACCATGTGGTTGCTCTTGATGCAGTAACGGGAGCGGAACGCTGGCGCTACACGCATGAGATGTCCGTTGACACGCTCTGTTGCGGCACCCACAACCGGGGGCTCGCCCTGGGCTACGGGCGACTGTATATGATCACCGCGGACGCGCGTCTGGTGGCGCTCGATGCCACCACGGGAACACCCGCGTGGGATATACCGGTTGTCGATCCGACGACCGGAAACCCGGATGACCTCGCGACGCTTAAAGAGATCAAAGCCACGGACGCTGCCAAGCCCGAGAACGTCGCTACCCTCACCGCACTGACGCGCTTTGCCGGCAATATGGTGCCGGTCGTCTACGACGGTAAGGTCTTCGTCGGCGTGAGCGGGACCGGGTATAGCGGTGTGCTGGGTGAAGCCGAAGCGGACGATCCGTCTCTCCTCGGTCGGCCCGGTCCCCGGCGCGGCCTGCGTGCCTTCCTGTCCGCCTATGACGCAACGACCGGGCAGTTGGTCTGGCGCTGGTATGCGACCGCCTCGGAAGGCTGGGAAGGTGATTTTGTCGGGCAGACTGCGTTCGGCGATGCGCTGGAGCGCGACCTGGCTGCCGAGCGCGCCAACGCGGACACATACCGCGACGCCTGGAAGACCGGTGGCGGTTCGATCTATTCTTCCCCATCCATCGACCCGGAGTTGGGGCTGATCTATTTCGGAACCGGGAATGCGTCGCCCGGTTATGATGATTACAAACGCCCCGGCGACAATCTGTACACTGCCTCCCTGGTTGCGCTCGACATATAGACCGGCGCGTTGCGCTGGTATCACCAGATCGTCCCGCATGACATTTGGGGCTATGACGTGGCCTCACCCCCGGTTCTGTTGGATTTTCCCGCCAATGGTAAAACGGTGCGGGCCGTGGCTGAAGCTTCGAAGTCCGGCTGGCTGTATCTATTCGATCGGGAGACCGGTAAGCCATTGCGCCGTTCGGAAGCCTTCGTTCCCCAGAACGATTTGCTCTTCCGCAGGCCGACTTCCGAGGGGATGTTAATTGCGCCCGGAGCTGCGGGTGGAGCCAATTGGCCGCCCACTTCGTACAGCCCTCAGACCGGCTGGTTATACGTCTCAGGGACGCATAACCCGACGCGCTACCAACTCAAACCAGGGGAGCTTGGACAGCCTGGGCGGATCGTCATTTCGTTTGACAAAACCGTGGAACGCTGGGGGACCCTGAGCGCTATTGCGCCCCAGGACGGAAAGATCAAATGGCAGGTCAAAACGGACTTGCCGCTGGTCAGTGGCTCGCTGACGACCGCGGGTGGGCTGATCTTTTACGGGGAATCAAACGGACAGTTTGTGGCCCGCAACGCCCAGGACGGCACCGCGCTATGGCGCTTCAACACCGGGGCCGGGGTCAACGCTCCGCCGGTGACCTATGCGGTGGACGGGAGGCAATTTGTGGCGGTTGCCGCCGGTGGGCACAAATTGTTCGATTTTCCTCCGGGCAATGCGGTGATCGCCTTTGGCCTGCCCGATTGACCCGACATCGCTGCTACAACATATTCCTCGTCTCAGCCACTTGCTCTATTCTTTCCTCTGAGTGTCGAGCTGACGGACGTGGTATTCGAGTTCGGTGACATGCGCATCCGTCACCCCCATGTCACGTAAGCTCCCGGCGAGCCGGAGCAGATAGTCTCGATTCGAGCCGCTCGGCCCCTTGGAATGAAAAATATGAAGCGCCATCTCTGGTACGGAGGCCGGACCGAGATAGTGCGGGTTGTCGTCCTGAGCGATATAGACAGCAGCGGTGGTCACCGCGGGCGCAGGGGCCTCGCTTGTATCGGTCTTGGGGTAAAAGTCCACCTGACGACGACGAAACCCGCCTTGCTCGCGCTCATCGAGATAAGAAAAAATTGACTCCAGAGACTCTCCGGCAACCTGATAGGCCACGCCCCAGCACACCGATTGGGCAGCGGCGACCAGGGTCACGACGCGCCCTGGGGAGCCCGGAAGACCTCTGTGGTCGGGCGAGCCCTGGTAAAAACGTCGCGCCCAGCCTCGGATATAACCGACCCGACACTGTTCAAAGGCAAAGCCGGGGTGCCAGATTAATGACCCGTAGCCAAAAATCCAGACCTTGGTAGGCATCATTTTGTATGGAAGGCGGGTAGGTGAGGCAGGGGAAGAAAAGGTGGGTCACCCGACCCACCTTGTGTCAACGATTGAGAATCTACAGATTTATCCCATGTGGATAGCGTTGAGCTTGTTGCCGTCCAGATCGCGAAAATAACCGATGGTCATGCCACCGCCACCACGCGGCCCGGGCGCTCCTTCGTCCGTACCGCCCAGCTCCAGCGCCTTTGCATGGATTGCCGCCACCTGTTCCGCGCTGCTCGCGGCAAGAGCGACCATCACACCATTGCCGACCGAGGCGGCATTGCCGTCAAACGGCTTGCACACCGCCAGCATCGGAGCCCCTGCGGTCCCCCATAAGATAATGCGCTCATTCTCCATCATGCGCTTGGCCCCGAGTTCGGCCAGCAGTTCATCATAATACTTGGCCGCACGATCCAAATCGTTCGTTCCGATTGTGACATAACTAATCATAACTTACCTCCTTCTTGTTTTGTGGCAGAGTTAGGGTTGGATAAAATCCCGGACCAGGCCGGAGACACGTCCGAGTTGCTCTAGCTGCGGTACGTGGGCCGCCTGCTCGACCATGGCAATCTGCGAGCCGGCGATCCGGCTACCAAACTCCTCGGCATATGCCGGGGGGACGAGTTTGTCCTCAGTGCCCCAGACAATCAGGGTCGGGGCTGCAATCCGATGGATGCGCTTCTTGAGCCCTTTGTCCGGAATGGGCCAGACAAATTTGCCCGTGCAGGCGAGTGACCAGGTCACCCGAATCTGGAGGTCTTGGGCTTCCTTCTCATCCTCGGGCACGGTCAGCATCTGCTGGGCGAGTGGACCACTAGGGTCATAGAAAGCGGCTTTGACCACTTCTTCCATGGGCAGAATCATCCAGTTTTTGACTGGAGCGTCGTCTCGCCAGAGGCCGATTGGACTCAGCAACACCAGCTTGCCAACCCGTTGCGGGTAGCAGGCGGCGATTTCCGAGGCGACCATCCCGCCAAACGAATGGCCGATGACCGTTGGACTGTCCAAGCCGAGCTGGGCAAACAGCTCATCGTAATACAGCACCAGGTCCCATAGATCATCCAGGGCCTTTACGCCGTCCGGATCACCCAGGGTCGTACCCGGATGCTCGGGTGCGTACACGGTATATTGCTCGGCCAGAGTGTCCAGAAAGGGGTCCCAGGTCAGGCCGTAGGCACCGTGCAGGAACACCACTGCCGGCCCGCTGCCGGCCACGTGGACTTTGGGGTTAATCTGATTTTTCCACACACTGACGGTTTGTTCTTGGACTGCGACCATCTGTTTTTCCCTTGTGTCCTTACAAGGCCGCAATTGAGGCCGGGCGCTTGGTCCGCAGCCTTTCCGGCCACCAGTGATTCTCCCACTGGTTGTCCCACATATCGTGGATATGGGGCATGACTTCGCTGCTGAACATATCGATGTTTTTGAGGGTCAAGTCATGCGGCATGGAGCCGATATGCAACAAGACCATCAGATTGCCGATTCGCAGGTCTTTGGCCGCGTCGGCAAGCATGTCACGGACCGTTGCCGGGCTGCCGGCAATCACAAAGCCTTCATCCACAAAGTCTTTGAACCTCCAGTTGGGGATGGAGTCGAGTTTATCGAAATAGCTCTTGAAGATGCCCTTGCGGATATTGTTTTCCAGGCTGCGATAATCCTGGTGGCCTGGCGGGAAGAAGTATTCGGGCGGAATATGCAAGGATTTGTTATAGAAGTACTGGATATGCCTTTCATACAGGGCTTCGGCCTTGGCGTCGGTTTCGGCCACGGCCACGAGTTGCAGAAAGCCGGCGCGGTAGGGGTTGGGTTCAATGCCGCGATCACCGATGAACTGCCAGAACCCGTCCATCACGCTTTTGCCGGCCTTGGGGCCGTAATAGCTGAGAAAGCAGTAGCAATGGTTGTGCTGCGCAGCAAATTCCCAGGTGCTGAGGCTACCGAGTCCGGGGATCCAGACCGGCGGGTGCGGCTGTTGAATCGGCCGCGGCCAGACGTTGACCTTGGGGAGCTGGTAGTATTTGCCGTTCCAGGCGAAGATGTCATCCGCGGTCCAGGCTTTGAGGATCAGATCGTGGGCCTCGTAATAGCGCTCGCGCTGCTCAATCGGAGTGATACCGGCACACAAGGTGGCATCCATGGCCGTTCCCAGCGGCATACCGGCCACCAGGCGACCGCCGCTGATGGTATCCAGCATGCCGTACTCTTCGGCCACGCGCGTGGGTGGGTTGGTCGTCGGCAGGGTTGAGCCCATCTGTACCACCGCCACATCCATACCATTGGTGGCGCGGGCCAGGACCGAGCCCATCAGGTTGGGGTTGGGCATGAAACCATAGGCATTCTGGTGATGTTCATTGACGCAGATCCCGTCCATCCCGGCTTTGGCGGCATGGATCAGTTCGTCCAGCGACCAGTTGTAGTACTGGCCGACTTTCTCGGCGTCGCCCAGTTCCGTCCAGGGCGGATCGACCCAGACCGAGTGGTATTTTTGCTCAAAATCGTCCGGCAGGTCCCGGTAGGGCATCAGGTGAAACATGGATACTTTCATACCTGGCCTCCTTTGTGTGTACTGTGTCCGGCCAAAATACCAATTGTGGCGTGGTTTGGCTAGGCGACCCCGTCCGCTGGTTCACGCAACGGCCTAGAGAGGGTGCTTATAACGACTGGGACGGTACGGGGCACGCTATCATTTGAGCTTCAACAGCGGATAATCAGGCGACTCGGGACGTGGAGTCAGAGTACGGTTTGTACAATCGGCGATTAAATCTAAGGCTTCGAGGACGATTTGACCGATCAGCGGCTCGCTCAGGGGAGGACCGACAACACAGTCAGTACTCATAAAGCGGTTGCCAATGCGGATGGTCAGGGGACCGGCTACCGGGCGTTCTTCCTTCCTCTCATCTGCATAGGAAACAATCACGGTTCGGCGTGTTTCCAGTCCGAGCCGCTCAACGACGTTTTGGGGTAAAACCAACATGACGGCGCCGGTATCAACAATCGCGTCAATACTGGAACGACGAATGGCGGATTCCTCGCCCTCTCCTCGCTCAAAAACTCCGCGATCAATCGGGTTTTCAAGCGTAACGTTGACTGTAATCTCTCCCATTTCGGCACCTCAAATGACATATTCAGCTTTGCCTCATGGCAAGCTTTTTCATTCCTCGGTAACTGCCGCTTCTAATGTCTCCGACACCTACGCATTTGTACTCCATCATGATCTGATCCCTGCCTCTAATAAGAATCGACGAACGCAGAAACGGAAACGCTCAGCGTTAGAAAAACTTCGCGCAATAGCTGATACGCGCGGCGCTATCGTGGTCCGCGTCGGTCGGCACGAGTTGCCTGTCTTTTACGAGGGCGCGCAGCTCGGTATCGACCACACTCGAAAAGACCTCGAACCCGCGTTTCTGATAGGCTTTGGGCGGCTGCCCGCCCATAAAAGCCATGACCGCTCGCGGGGTAGGAGTGGCCTTGGCCGTCACCGCTGCGAACCCGGCCTGCTTGGCCCAGTCCAGAAAATGATCCAAGAGGCTCAGGCCAATGCCCCGCCCTTGATAGCGCGCGTCTCGGTCGTCCGTGTCGTCGAGTTGGCCGACATGGTAGCAGTAAATGGACAGGCTACGGTCGGGCAGCGCGGGCGCTGCGTCGCCGAACTCGCCCCAATACAGCGGGTCCCACAGCCCCTTGGGCGAGCGGGTGTCCGCGGCGTAGCGTCGAAACTGGAGTTGGCCGACGTGCTGCGTGCCGTCAAACGCCAATATCGCGCTTGAGCCAAGGTCCTGGATACGGGTACGGACCTCTTGCTCGTCGCCCTGATGACCAATCGGGACTGCCCCCAGGTCTTCGGCGGTCATCGGTCGGTAGTGAATCGTCGGGGTGGTCTCGCTGCTCATGGCTTGATACCGCGGCTTAGCTCTTGTTTTTGAAGGCCGCGAAATCTCGCTGCATAACCGAATCGACCGCGTTGACCGACGGTCGCTCGCCAACCATTTGCAAATACTCACCCAGACCGGGCACGTCATTCGTAACATCCCAGTCGTAGATTTGCGTAGTGTGCAGATTGGTAAAGCGCAGCTCGAAATAGGCGGTCAGGTCGGCGAAGGTAAACGTGTCGCCAGCAATATAGGGCTCGAAGCGGACGAGTTGCTTGAGTGCCCGCAGCCCGTTTTCCAGCAATGGCCGGGCTGCGTCGTACGCGGCCTGGTCAACCGGCGCGCCGAAGTACACGGTCGGCACATGGCGCCGGGCCGGTGCGTCGAGATACAGCTCGACAAAGCGGATGATTTCTTTGGCTTTGGCCCTGGCCCAGGGGTCACTGGGGTACAGAGCCGGTTGCGGCTGAATATCTTCGAGATAGTCGAAGATGACGTTCGTCTCGGTCAAGGTCGTACCATCAACCTCAATATAGGGCACCTTGCCCATCGGGCTTTTGGCCAGGACTTCCGGGTCCTGACTCGGCATGATCGAGACTTCCTCGAAGGCGAGTCCTTTTTCGACCAGCGCAGCCTTGGCCGTACTGTAATAATTGCTCAGGGTCGTACCGTAGATTTTGATCATAGTGTTTCTCCTCAGTGGTGCTTCTATACCAAAATGACGGAAGGCACAAACGGAAGGCCAGGAGGAGAATACCCTCGCCGAGAATCAAAACCAGACACTGGGTTCGAGAGAATGGAGCAGATTCCCCCCGGTCCAGTGCTGACAGGGCAGCCCCCGTCCTGGTGCTATTCCCGTATCGCCTCAATAATACGGGTGAGCCTGAGCAGCTCTTCATCACTGGCCTCATCGACCAGCCCGTCCAGTTTTCGGCGGAGTTCGACGGGAAGATATCCTTCCTCTCGTCGATACTGAAATAATTCGGACAGCGGAACCTCCAGACCCGCTGAAAGACGCTCAAGCAGAGCGAGTGTCGGATTCGCCTCCCCCCGCTCAATGACGGCCTGGTAGTTGGTGTTGATGTCGATGATTTCTGCCAGCCGTTCTTGCGTATGTCCCTTTGATCTTCGCAGGCTTTTAATTCGCTTTCCTAATAGCTCTCGGTCATTCATACCCGCCTCGTGGTTCAAGACCAGTATGGATAGACCACTATGTCAGATGAATAGTCTGACGGGGATAGTTTATTGGTAATATATCTCTATTGGTGGTAGTACACTGTCCTATAGGCATGATTTACGAGCAAAATATACCTGTCAGGCATTGTATAAAAAGGCGCAGATATTTGTTATCAAGGGATACACGCGTGAACTCGAAGCAAGAAACAAGGGAGGAAAGGAGGGGGGAGACGAAGGAGTAGCACTAGGTTGGGGTCAGAGAGTCGAGTATCAAGCGGATTACCGATTACCGGCTTACTCGTAAGAACACCAAGACCCAGCACGATAAGAGATGGCAAAGATAAAGGAGGAGCGTACGATGGAGGACTCCGAACGTCAGGGGCAGGTGCTCGTTGAGGCGCTTACGGAGACGGTCCGGGACGTAATGGAGAAGGCGTTTCGGCGGATGAGTATCGAGATGCGCAAGGATGTGGCGCGAGAGATGCGACACTTTCAGAAATCGATTGTGCAGGAGATTATTATGCTCAAGCGGGAGGCGGACAAACACAGCAAAACGCCCTGAATACTCCCCCCTCGTCAAATGGCAGCGGGATTGTCTCGTCGTGCTTAGGAAACGCTGGTTTCAGGCTGTGGTGAAAAGCATTTCAGTTCGGCGTAGCCCGCATGAGTGCCATGACCGCCGGAATACGCTGAATAGGCTTACACGCTCTCGAACAGTTCCCGGACGTGCGACTCGGGCAGGGGCCGGGTCACTTTGGAGACGATGATGGTAAAGGCCTCCGAGGTGAGGCTGGCGAGGGCCGAGCAGGAGAACGGATTGACGCCCTCGATATAGAGCCAGGAGACCACGGAGTGCAGCAGGCCGGGCGTAAACCAGGCCGGGTCGAGCAGTTCCGTAGGTCTGATGAGCGAAGCGTAATCCAATGGAGGGCTGACGGCCTCAGAACTCAGCCTATGGGCTCATCTGGTAGCTGGGCACCATGCCACACGGCCACGACCCAGACCGTGTCCTGTTTTGGACGATAGAAAAAGCGATACGGAGGAATAAGGACTTCTCGGTAGGGTAGCTCTGGAAACTCGGGAATGACTCTGCCCGAGCCCGGAAATTGTCCGAGCCGACGGAGAATCTGCTCGGCGCGTTGGCGAAACTGTCTCGCCGCTCCTGGGTTATCGCGACGGATGTAAGTAATGGCAGCCAGGAACTGTGTCCGAGCAGATGGCGTGAATTGAACGGTCACAGGTCGTCAGCCTCAAGCAGGGCATCGGCCTCGGCGAGCACAGTATCCAAGTCGGTACCATGCCCTTCAGCAATCTCTTTTTCTCCCCGGGCCAGGAGCCTGAGCATCTGCCGCTCAGACTCTGCCCGCTGATATGCCTCTGCGCTGAGTAATACTGCTGCCGCCCGTCCTCGTTGGGTGATCACAAACGGGTCGCCCGACTTGCTGACTTGCTTTAATACGGTCGCAGCATCCTGGCGCAGTGCGGTGATAGGGATAATGTTCGGCAAATTCGCCATAAATGATCCTTTTCGGAACGTTTGGATGTACGGCTAGGCGTAGCATGGAACGTATGATTGAGCAATATATCATCGTCCAAACCTTGCGCTATTTCAAACGCTCTCGAACAGTTCTTGGATGTGTGTCTCGGGCAGGGGCTGGGTCACTTTGGAGACGATGATGGTAAAGGCCACCGAGGTGAGGCTGGCGAGGGCCGAGCAGGAGAACGGATTGACGCCCTCAATGTAGAGCCAGGAGACGACGGAGTGCAGCAGGCCGGGTGCAAACCAGGCCGGGTCGATCAGTTGGGCGTGCAGGACCAGAAAGCTGACAAAGCCGCTGACCAAGCCGGCATATGCCCCGGCCCGGGTGACCCCGCGCCACAGGGCCCCAAAGACCAGAGAACCGGCAAAGGCCGACATGATGCCGCCGGTCCCAATCCAGACAATCAGTAGGACGTTGGTATCGACCCAGGCCCAGGCGATGGCCGCACACAGGACGAGAATGGCTACCGTGGCCACCCGGCTGATGTATAAGACCTGGCGGTCGAGTCGTTCCCCGGTTGGCGGATGCTTCAATCGCGGGACTATACTCCGACGGTAGAGGTCGTTGGCGATAATCTGGGAAGATGACACGACGAGTCCGTCCGCGGTGGACATGATGGCGGCCAGCACGCCGACCCCGACGAGCGCCGCCAGCCAGGTCGGAAACAGCTCGATGAAAAGTGTCGGCAGGGCGTGATTCGAGGTCGCGCCCTCGGCGAACAGAGTGTCACCCAGCAGCGCCCTGGCCAACAGGCCGCCCAAGGTCAGCATGGCCAGGGTGAGGATGAAGACGGTCGTGAGGCCAAGAAAGCGGTTCTGGTCCGCGCTGTGTTTCAAGGCCCAGAGCTTGTTGCCCAGGTGCGGCAGTACGCCCAGCGGAATGAGCGAGATCACCAGCGAGACAATGGACCACCAGGAGTGGTAGAGCGGGGTTTTGGTGTTGAGGACGTGGACCAGGTGTTCGTCCTGGGTGGCCAGATTGTCGATCAGTCCCAAGAACCCGCTTCTGCCCGATTCGCCCACCTCCAGTCCAAAGCCGATGAGGAAGAGCACGACGACCACCACGGCGACCAGCAACATCAGACAGGCCTGGATGCCGTCGGCGATAATGTCGGCATGCGCTCCGCCTAGCACCACGTAAATCAACAACACGGTGGTGGTGATGATCAGCGCCCAGAGCGGCGGTAAACCCAGCAGAATCTCGAACATGACCAGACCCGACACGAGCTGGCCGGCCAGATAAAAACACAACAACAGGGAAAACAGCGACACCAGTACCCGAATGCCTTCGGACTGATAGCGGTCTCCCAGGTACTCGGGGATGGAGCGGTTGCCGAACTTATGGCCGGAGCTGGTAATCAGACGCATGGTCAGCAACATGCCCAAACCGAGGCCGACCGGGGTCAGAAAGACGGTCCACATGGTGGTCAGCCCCCAGGTGTAGCTCAGTCCCGGCATGCCCAGGAAGGTTGCCCCGCTCACAGTGGTGGCCGAAAATGCCAGGGCCAGAAACAGAGGGCCGTACGCGCTACGCGCCGTGGCAAAGTCGTCGGCGTGTTTGACCCGCCGCTGGGCCACAACCCCGATGGTTATCATGCCGCCGATATAGATGACGAGGAAGAACCACGACCAGCTAACGAGTGTCATGAGCAGGTTTCCTTAGCTCAGGCCTTGGAGCGGATTCTGACTTGCCCTGGTGAGATTACACTGAACGCCTGGAGTAATGCTGTCTCACGGTCATGAAAAACGCTACTGACAATATCCGCTTTCTTCTCTGTTGAGAGTCCGGCAAGGCGGAGCAAAACGACTCCGCCCGCATTGAGTTGGCCTTGACGAAATATCATCTCGCCAAAGTCTTTGTCCGCTGTTACCAGCATCGACATTTGTGCATTCGCTCTTTGAAGAATCTCTTGATCTGATATCCCTGGCTCCATCTCTGCAACGTACAGTACGACATGTCCGTCCTGCCGAAGTCGCTCGACTATGGGTCCGTCAACGCCTTCATCTGCGAGAAGGTTCATGCTGCCTTTTCGGGTGGCGGATTCCTGATACATGCTGCGGCATAGGCAAACGCTGCTAACACCGCCTTTCTGGTCAAGCGTGGATGAGACTCCAAAATCATCTCGACCGTCTCTCCTGCCGCCATCTTCTCCAAAAGCAGTTCAACAGTAATACGGGTCCCCACGATTACGGGTTTACCCATCATTACTGAGGGGTCAGAGTGTATGAGGTTGGTCTTCATAGGACCTCAATTATACGTGATAGACGCCCGGTATCTATTGACGCAGTGTCCTTATCGATCGGCCGTCATCCGCAGGACGACCCGTAGGTGTTGGTACTTCCACTCCCCGTTGACCTTTACGTAGTCGTCGTCATAGCGCAGGGCCAGCCATTTCTCATCGTCGTTTTCGGCATACGTCCACGGACCCATGATATACCAGACACCCGTGGCACGGTCTCCGTTGACCTCGATGATGGGATTCATGATGTTATGCTGGGAAAAGCTGAACATGTTTTGGAATTTGCGAAATAACTCGCGAATAGCCGCATGGCCCTCAGCCTTGCCGAAATCAGGGCTCTCCCAGATGGCATCTTCGGCAAAGACCGACGAGACCCTGTCGGGGTTGTGCATATCGTCGCAGATTTCGCAGTAGCGGGCCTTGAGCTGTTTTATCGCCTCGATGTCTTCGAGCCGGGTGATGCGCTGCTCCAGTTCCGACGTGGCCATACTAAACCCTCCCTTTGATCGGACTTGTGATTGCATTCTTACTACACGGTTCGCCGGCTAGGCGGCAATGCCTTTTGGTTCAAGCAGGTGATCAGCCCACGGGTTCGGTACAGCGCGAAGGGTAGGGGCAGCCTCGAAAACCGCAGTATTCCCTCTGTCGCTGGTCTTGAAATCAACCTGCCGACCGCCCCCTCGCGCACCAAGCGACGATTGCGAAAGGAGCGGAATTCTCGGCAGGCGTCTGTCCTCAGTTGATGTCCTTAAAAGCTCGGCTTGGTCGAGAACGGGGTCAATTGGAGTTCGTGCGTCCAACAGGATTTGTCTTGGGTGTGTAGATAATAGTACGCCTCCGCGATCTTCACGGGATCCATCACCACTTCCGGCCGCTTCTGGGCTAGCGGCAGGGCGCGGGTGCCTGGAGAGTCGATGAGGCCGTCTATCACGATGTTGGCCACGTGTATGCCATGCTCGGAATATTCCTCCGTCAGCACCTGTGCCAGCGTGCGCATCATCACTCTCGGATAGTACAACGACTGGCCTGTCAGACGCTTTCGCCCGCGCAAGGACGCCGCGTTATTAGAAATGAAAAAAGAGCCTGCGCCGCGTTCTCGCATGGTGGGCAACACCTCCTTGGCGACTAAGAACGGTCCTCGGCTGGAGATGTGCTGCGCGGTGTCAAAGAGTTCGACCGGGATGTGTTCCAGCAATTCTTTCTCTGGCGGCAGGTCACGCCCCTCCAGGTAGCCTGCATTGAAGATCAAGACATTCGGGTCACCGGCTTGCTCCCGAATCCGGGCGAACGCCTGTGATATGGAGGCGTGCGACACGAGGTCCAGCTCGACAATCATGCCTTCGCCCCCTTGCTCCTGGACTGCCTGCTCCAACCCGGAAGCATTGGCGGCATTCCGGGTCGTCAACACGACGAAGAAGCCCTCTTTGGCAAACTTCTGCGCGACGGCACCGCCGATGCCCCAGCGCGCACCGACGGGCATATCGCTGTCGTCGATCATCTTACCGTGCGCGAGTTTGGTATTGCGGCCATCTGACTGCCACTTGGATGTTGCTCCCACCACAACGGCAACCGGTTTACGGGTCGAGTTCATATCGGATTCCTTTGCCTTTGTTACAAGTCCCCCAAGCGTAAGGAAAAACAGCCACATTCACAACGGCAAACAGAATTATCTTATTTGTAAATATCTCCGCTGGAATCGATACCTTGTTACGGTCCAGGGGATTTCCTTTGGTTGTTGCTTTACGGCCCTTCAAACAACGCCTTCACATGCGACTCGGGCAGTGGCTGCGTTGCTTTGGATACGACGTATGTACAGGCGACCGACATGAGTTCCCCTATTGTTGCGCAGGAGAACGGGCTCGGTCCCTCGGCGTACAGCCAAGTGGCGGCGGTGTGTAGCATGCCGGGCGCGAACCAGGCCGGGTCGATCATTTGGGTGTGCAGCACGAGGAAGGTGACGAAGCCGCTGACCAGACCGGCATAGGCGCCTTTGCGGGTGACGCCGCGCCAGAGTGCGCCGACCACGAGGGGACCGGCAAAGGCCGCCATCATGCCGCCGTTCCCAATCCAGACAATGAGGGCGATATTGGTCTCGACCAGAGCCCAGGCCAGGACGGTACACAGCACCAGCACGACGACGGTCGCTACCCGACTGATGGATAAAACCCGCTGGTCCAGTTGTTCCTCGTTCGGAGGATTCTTGAGGCGAGGCACGATGGACCGCCGGTAGAGATCGTTGGCAATCACTTGGGACGAGGATATGACCAAGCCGTCGGCGGTGGACATGATCGCGGCCAGCACGCCCACCCCAATAAGCGCGGCGAGCCAGGTTGGAAATAACTCGATAAAGAGGAGGGGGAGAGCCTGATTCGGGTTTGCTCCCTCGGCATACAGCGCGTCGCCCAATATCGCGCGGGCGAGGAGACCTCCCAACCCGAGCATGCCCAGCGTCAGCCCAAACGCGAAGGCCAGCTTGATGAATGTTTTCTGTTGACCCACGCTTTTTAAGGCCCAGAGTTTGTTTCCGAGATGGGGGAGCAGGCCGAGCGGGATGTGTGAAACAAAAATGGCAACAATCGACCACCAGGAATGGTAGAGCGGAGTCTCGGCGTTGAGCACACCGACCAGATGCGCATCCTGCTCGGTGAGGCGGTCAATAATGCCCAGCATGCCCACTCTTTCGCCCTCTACTCCAAATCCGGTCAGAAACAGGACAATCACCATTGCCGCGACCAGCAGCATCATGAAGCCCTGCACCCCATCTGTCAGGATGTCGGCATGCGCGCCGCCGAGCACGACATAAATCAACAGCACGGTCGTGGTGATGAGCAGCGCCCACAGGGGCGACATACCCAGCATGATCTCGAACATCACCAGCCCGGACACTAGCTGCCCGGCCAGATAGAAAAACAACACCAGGGAAAAGACCGAGATGAGTATCCGAATGCCATCGGATTGGTAGCGGTCGCCGAGGTATTCCGGTATGGAGCGGTTCCCGAACCGGTGGCCCGAGGCGGTCACCAGGCGCATGGCGACCAACACGCCGACATACATCCCAGCCGGGTACAGGAAGCAGCCCCAAATCGTCGGCAGCCCCCACTCGTAGCCAAAGCCCGAGCTGCCGAGAAAGGTGGCGCCACTGGCCGTGGTCGCGGCAAAGGCAAACGCCAGAAAGAGCGGTCCGTACGCACCACGCGCCGTGGCAAAGTCGTCAGCGTGCCTGACCCGGCGTTGGGCAAACACGCCGATGGCCAGCATGCCGCCGATATACAGGAGGAGAAAGATCCACGACCAGGTAATGAGTGACATGTGGGGAGTGGGTGTTGAGCGGTGTCAGATAGCACCCTCGGCCTGAGCTATCTCAATCTCTTCGTCGCCGTACCCGACCAAATCTCGCAGGATTTCCTGGGTATGCTCGCCAAGACGGGGCGAAGTCGTGACCTCGACCGGTGAATCGGACAGCTTGAGCGGACAGCCGACCGTCTTGAACCGTCCGCGTTCCGGATGCTCGACTTCGGCCACAATATCCCGCGCGGCCAACGACTCATCTTCCATCAACTCTTGCATGTCCAGGACCGGGCCGCAGGGCACGTTGGCCGTGTTGAGGCGTTGCATGGCTTCGTACTTGGTATGCTTTTGGGTCCAGGCTTCGATTGCTGCGAAGCAGTCATCCAGGTGAGGGAGACGCGCCTCCGGCGTGGCGTACTCCGGGTTCTCAATAAGGTCCTCGCGGCCGATGAGCTTCATTAACGGTTGCCAGACCTGGGCCTGGACGACCACATAGATGTAGTCGTTGGGGCCGCCGGGTTTGCATTTGAGGGCGACCCCCGGATGGCCACCCCCGGAGGCGTTACCGGAACGCGGCACGGCTGGGCCAAAGGATTTGTTGGGATATTGTGGATACTCTTTTAAGGGTCCGTGCGCCAGGCGCTGCTGGTCGCGCAGCTTGACCCGACACAGGTTCAGCACCGCGTCCTGCATGGCGACCTCGACCCGTTGCCCGGCTCCGGTTTGCTCGCGCTGAAAGAGGGCTGCCAGAATCGCGGCCACCAAATGCATGCCCGTGCCGGAATCTCCAATCTGGGCTCCCGTACTGGTCGGCGGGCCATCATCCCAGCCCGTCGTGCTCATGGCCCCGCCCATGGCCTGGGCGACGGTCTCGTATGCCTTGCAGTCTGCGAACGGACCGGAGCCGAACCCCTTGCCGGAGGCATAAATTATGCGCGGATTGATCTGCCGTACGACCTCCCAGCCGAATCCCTGGCGGTCCAGCGCGCCGGGCGCAAAGTTTTCGACCAGCACGTCACACTTCTTGATCAGCTTCCGAAAAATCTCCTGTCCTTTTGGGGTCTTGGTGTTAATGGTGATGCTGCGCTTATTGCAGTTGAGCATGGTGAAATACAAGCTATCGACATCGGGCAGGTCCCGGAGCTGCTGGCGGGTGATATCGCCCCGCCCCGGCAGTTCGACTTTGATGACATCCGCGCCAAGCCAGGCGAGCATCTGGGTGCAAGAAGGCCCCATCTGGACGTGGGTCATGTCAAGAACACGGATTCCGTCCAAAGCTTTTCCCATGGTTTTCTCCTTGCCAGACGAAGTGACTGCTTTGCGGTTACTTGTATATCGTCTGATTCCCGACGCAAAGAGGGGCGCAGGGCTGCTCCCTTGCCGAGGTCAGGGCCATCCAATATCATGCCGCCTGCAAAAACGCCGGGTAGGACAATACAGAAAAATGAGATCAGCCGTATGAGCAAACAGACTGCAACAACCTCCGTCAAATCAATGGACCCTATTGTCTCGCTATGCCGACGGCGGGGGTTTATCTTTCAGTCGTCCGAGTTGTACGGCGGCATCAACGGTTTCTGGGACTACGGCCCGCTCGGCGCCGAGTTGAAGCGCAACCTCAAGGAAGCCTGGTGGCAAGACGTGGTCCGCTGCCCGGCCCCCGGCCCGGACGGTCGGCCCATCGAGATCGTCCCGGTGGACGCGACCATTATTATGAACCCGAAAGTCTGGGAAGCCTCGGGTCATGTGGGCGGGTTCTCCGATTTGATGAGCACCTGCCGTCACTGCAAGAAGCTCGTGCGGTACGATCACATTGAGGAGATGATTCACGAGAGTGACTGGTATGCCTCGCTGAAAGAGTTGCATAGCGCGGGGAATGTAACCATTAAAGGCGTAAAGCGTTGGGGAGAAAAGACCGCAAAAAAACTCGCCCCGAACCTGGCTCTTGTCCGCAAGCCAGCGGAGACGCTGGCTCTCCTGACCGAGGGGCAGGAACAGGAAGAGACGCCAATTGACATTGGACTGGAGCAATTGGTTCAGCATCTTGCCAACGGGCGCGTTACCAACGAATTGCAGCCGCCGTGTCCGTTCTGTGGTGGGGAGATTACTGAGCCACGGCCTTTCAACCTGATGTTCAAGACTACAACCGGTGCGGTCGAAGACCCGTCGGCGGTCACCTATCTGCGCCCGGAGACGGCCCAGGGGATTTTTACCCAGTTCTGGAATGTGCTGGATACCAATCGGGTGCGCGTGCCGTTTGGGATTGCGCAGATCGGCAAGGCGTTCCGCAACGAGGTCACGCCGCGCAATTTTACGTTCCGGTCGCGCGAGTTCGAGCAGATGGAAATCGAGTTCTTCATTCATCCCGAGGAAGCCGCAGAGTGGTATCAGTACTGGCGCGACACCCGTTTTCGCTGGTGGCAGTCCATTGGTCTGGCGGGCGAGAACCTGACGCTACGTGAGCACGACCAGGACGAACTGGCACACTACGCCAAAGAAGGAGCTGGCACGAGCGATGTCGAGTACCGTTTCCCGTTTACCGCACCCGGCTATGGGGAATTGGAAGGCGTGGCCCATCGGGCGGACTATGACCTGCGCCAGCACGCCATCCATTGCGGCCAGGGGGACAAGCTGCGCTATTTTGATGACCAGCGTAAAGAGCGCTATTTCCCGCACGTGATTGAGCCGAGCGCCGGCGCCGACCGTGGGACCCTGGCTGCGCTGTGCGAGGCATATACACAAGACGAGAGCCGACCGAGCAAAGTCTATATGAAGTTCCACCCCCGGCTGGCCCCGATCAAGGCGGCGGTGTTTCCCCTGGTCAACAAAAGCGGCATGCCCGAGGTGGCCGAAAAGCTCTACCAGGAGTTGCGCCCGCAATACGCCGTGCAGTTCGACGTGAAGCAGAACATCGGCAAACGCTACGCGCGCATGGATGAAGCCGGTACACCTTACTGCTTTACGATTGACGGCGACACGCTCGAAGACCAGACCGTGACCGTGCGTTACCGTGACACCCTGGAGCAGGAACGCATCGGGATTGATAAGGTCAGCGCATTCCTGGACGAAAAAATGGGGAAGTAAGTCGGGCACGCCAGTCCCTTTCCTGGACGTGTGGTGGAAAAAGGAACCCGCTCCGGCCCTTCGGACCACCCCTCCCAAGAGGAGAGTTTTCCCATCCTCTCCTCGGAGGGAATTATATACTATCTTACCCACGCTCATAGTACCTTCATGACTTGACTTTCACTATTTCTGGAGCATATATTTTCTGCATAACAGAAAAGCCCCGTCCATTCGTCCTTGATTAAAGACGCCTATCAAAGGCGGCACGAGTGGACGGGGCACCCCACTACCACTCCCCCCAACACTATGAACTCTACTTATGCAATCTCTTACCGCAAGAGATTTAGTCCCAGATATCGAGCAAAAAGGAGTGGATTTACGCATTGGACTTGATATAGCAAGACTTGCTCTTAGAGAGCTTGTTGGAGTGCTTGTAGTCGTAACAGGAGATAGTGACTTTATTCCCGCTTTTAAGTTTGCTCGAAGAGAAGGTGTTCGTGTGTATCTGCATCATATGGGCCACAACGTAAACCGCCAATTAAAAGTCCATACCGATCTTATTCTGGGTTAATCAAAATCGTTCCCTTCCTCCCTTTCTATACGCCCTGTTGCCTGCTTTTTGGTAAGATTGTATATAAGTTTCTCCTCGGAGGGGCGGGTTTCCCCGTTTATTCAATACCCAACTCCACCTCGCCTAGCCCGTCCATCGCCAACTGCACCGTATCGCCCTGACTCACAAACTTGGTTGCCACCACGCTGCCGGTCATGACGACCATACCTTGAGACAAGGTCTTGCCCTGGGTAGCCAGCGTGCTCGCCAGCCAGGCCAGGGCATCGAGCGGATGGCCCAGCACATCCCGGCCATAACCTTCTCCAACGACCTCGCCGTTGATGCGCATGGTGCCGTGGATGGCTGCCAGGTCGAGCCGTTGCCAGTCTGTCAGCGGCGAACCCAGGACAATGCCGCCGTTCCAGGCGTTATCCGCGAGCAGGGTCAATATATTGTCGGCGATTTTGGTATAGTCCGCGTGACGGTCGTCAACCAGTTCAAAGGCCGGCATGACCGCCCCGATTGCCTCGGCCACGCTGTCGCGCGTATAGGGAGCCCGGTCGGCTGGTAAATCATGCGCAATCTGCACGGCAATCTCGCACTCGACTCCCAGGCGACCAAAGTCGCTCAGGTGTACCTGCGCCGGCGTATGATGGACGGTTTTTTCCATGATGGCGGCGGCAATGGGTTCGTCAAAACCGACCATCTTTTGCATCACCGGCGTGGTCAACGCAATTTTATGCCCGACGATAGGACCGTGGGTCTCTGTCAAAAGTTGTTGAAACGCTGCCTGAATGGCATAGGCGTCTTCAAGAAGGTGCGGGGTATGTGGCTCCGGGATGGGGACAAAGGGTCGGCCGGCCTGGCGTTCGTTCCATAAAAACCGGGCGGCCTCGTGATACGACTGTGTGTCGGCCATTACGATGTCTCCTCGTCTGCGCCCCACGCTATTGAGCCTGAAAAAAGCGATTCTCCGGACGGGGCAGGCCGAGGTTTTCACGCAGGGTAGCGCCCTCGTATTCGCGCCGGAACAAGCCGCGGCGCTGGAGTTCGGGCACGACTTGATCCACAAAGTCGTCCAGTCCGCCCGGCAGATAGGGGAACATGACGTTAAAGCCGTCCGACCCTTCGGTCATGAGCCATTCCTCCATGTGGTCGGCGATCATGCTTGGCGTGCCAGTGAGTTCCAAGGTGCTGAAACTGCCGCCCACATACTGGGCAAGCTGTCTGATGGTCATGTTGTCCTTACGCGCCATATCAACCAGTTTCTGCCGCCCGGATTGAGTGGCGTTACTTTCCGGTATGTCGGGCAACGGACTGTCCAGGTCATAGCCCGACACGTCATGGCCCAGCAGGACGCAGAGTGTGGCCATGCCGCTATCCGGGTGGACCAGGCTGTCGAGCTTCGCCTTCTTTGCCCGCGCTTCAGCCAGCGTGTCGCCAATAACAACAAAGGCGCCCGGCAGGATTTTGAGACGATCGCGACAGCGCCCGCAGGCCTCCATCCGGCCTTTGACATCTGCATAATAGGACTGGGCGTCCTTCAGATTATTGACCCCGGAAAACACAACCTCGGCGGTCTCGGCCGCGAGCTGACGACCGGCCTCTGATGCGCCGGCCTGGACGATGACCGGCCAGCCCTGGACGGGCCGGGCGATATTCAGCGGACCACGCACGGACAGATGCGGGCCTTTATGGTCGAGCACGTGCAGCTTGTCGGGATCGAAATACACGCCGGCCTCGACATCACGGATAAAGGCATCGTCCGCCCAACTGTCCCACAGGCCGGTGACCACATCGTAGAACTCGCGCGCCAGACGATAGCGCGCGTCATGTTCCATATGGGCCTCGCGTCCGAAATTTAATGCCTCGTCCGGGTTGGCCGAGGTCACCACATTCCAGCCGGCCCGCCCGCCGCTGATATGGTCAAGCGAGGCAAACTTCCGCGCCACGTGGTAGGGATCGTTATAGGTGGTGGAGGCCGTGGCAATCAGACCCAGATGCGTGGTGACCGTGGCCAGCGCGGGGAGGAGGGTGAGCGGATCGAAAGAGGTGACCGTCGCGCTGCGTTTGAGCGCCGCCATCGGCATATTGAGCACGGCCAGATGATCGGCCATGAAAAAGGCATCGAAGCGCCCACGTTCCAGGGTCTGCACAAAGCGCTGGTAGTGCGCAAAATTGAAATTGGCATCCGGAAATGCCCCCGGATAGCGCCAGGCCGCAGTATGAATGCTGACTGGGCGCATGAATGCGCCGAGCCGCAGTTGTCGTAAATGCGCCATAGTTTTTCTGTTCGGCCCTCCTGTCTCAGTCTATGCGATAGCGTAGCAAATTGCCGGAGTATGGCTATCCCGGCGAGTGTGTTTTCATCGGATTCCCTCTCCCTTGGAGGGAGAGGGCTAGGGTGAGGGGGCTGCTTTGACTCTTCGGAGTGTTCGGTCTCAACCCTTCCTGCGAAGGCCGCCCGGCCTCTCTGACGACTTGCCAGACGCTGTAAATAATTATCCCGACAACCATGAGGAGTCCGGCGAATCCAATCGTGTCATAAGCGCTCATTCTTCAGACGCCCCGCTCTCTTTGCGTCTACAAAAAGTGGCTATTTATGAGAGCGGGTGCGGAAGTAGGTCACTGAAGCCCCGATCCAGACGATGATGGCAATCACTAATAGTGTCCAGTCAAATTTCCTCGCAGGTCAGGCTGTAAGGCGTATGACTAGCGCGTTTTACGATAGGATGTAGCCATACTGTTACGTTCCTGTCATGCCGGACTTGATCCGGCATCCAGCGGGCGGATGCCTGGATTCCTGCTTCCGCAGAAATGACGGACAGCTACGCAGCATCGTAAATCGCTCCAGCTAGTTAATTGTCGCCTTATGCAGATTATATCCCAATCCTCTGCCCCGTCAGTCCCGGTTCTCTAGCGAGCAGGGCGCGAACCGGCGCAAGTGAGGGCAATCCGAGAACGGTACACAGGGCATCGTCAATGCTGATGCGAACCGGGTCGGCATCCAACTGCGCCAGCGGAGCGAGTGATTGCGAGGCGGCTTCGTCATAGGCGTTGGCAAGCGTTGTGAGTTGGTCTTGCGTGAGACTCCGTACATCAAGGACCGGCATTGACTCCCAGGCCGGCTGCTTCATCTGCATCCAGGCACTTCGTGTGACCGTTCGTCTACCAAAATAGAAGAGCAGGCTCAGGGTAGAATTGAGCCATACAAGCAATGCCTTCCGTTGCAGTTCATCCAACTGCGAATCATCGAAAGCCCACCACGTATTGCCGAGAACCTTTTCCTCAAATCCCACGGCCAAAACTGAGTGGGTGATAGGCCATAATCTCTCGACGAGAAGTATTCGACCCGCACGCTGCCAGAGATGAGACCCGTAGTGCAGGCCACGCGGGGAATCCTTCCATTCCAGCAGTTTGCAGTTCGGCGTCTGAGAGATGGTCACCACCTCGTCCGACTTGTGTCCCCAGAAGCCTGGGAATGGCGTCCAGTCGGATTTTGTGACCTTGAACCCTTCGTGTATCCGCTTCCGGTCCGGGCCGAGCGCGCCGAGATGATTGAGTTGACACAGGGAAATCGGTGTTTTTTCCGTAGAGCCCGGAATCGAAAGTCTGCCACGCGCCAAGTGCCAGGAAATGCGCAATAACTCCACTTGGGCAAAGAGCGCTCCGAGCCAGATGTCATCCGGCGACGCGGCAGGGAGCGTCATCAATTCGGCAAGTTTTGCACCTCCCGACATGGCTCCAGTGATGCCAGCCTCTTCAATACCAACAACGGAACCAATGTGCTCAGTCGCATTCGCCAAGTGCATGGCCTCATGAATCGAGCGCGGATTACGCCACAGGCTGATACAGGTCGTTCTGCCCGGCCTCTCGCCGCTGTCGAGCTTGCGGGCGATGAACAACAGTTCGGACAGGTCGGTGTTTTCCGAGAAATTGGGCCGCTCGGCATCATGGCTCGAAACCACGGTTTCCAGGTGGTAGCGCTCGGCGAGCAGCCTGCGCGTCGGCCCCCAGGCTTCGCCCGAAGCAAGGGCTGCTGGCAGCACGAACGCCAGCCGTCCGCCGACCTCCAGGTGCTTGTCAGCCAGCGCAACAAAGACGCTGCCCAGCCCAGCGGTCGCGCTTGCCGGCAGGTGCTTGAGCCGCTTCTTGAGGTCTTTTTGCAGGACGCCGCGTTCATCCGGCAGGGAACCGAAGAGCAGGTTGCCGCCCACGCTCCGCACAAAGGGTGGGTTCATCACGCACAGATGCAACTTGGGCAGGGTGGCGTTCGTTTCCCGTGACATGGCCACGCCGGTACGGATCGTCTCAATCTGCGAATAGTCGAGCGCCATCTGGGTTTTGAGTTCTCGGCTATCAAGAAAATCCAGGCTGCCCAGCCGCGCCCGCCCCTGATCGACACCGAGCGGCATGACAAACAGATTCATCCGCACAAAGGCAATATCCGGGGCGAGCAGGGCCAGGGTGGAGGCGGTCAGGTGCACCGCCGAGGGCAGCACGTCATAGCCGTGCAACATATTCTCCATCAGGGTGCGATGCAGCGTCGAAAGTTCCTGTTGTCCCAGTGGCCGGTCCGAGGCCGCGCGTGTTCTGATGTACTCGTCGGAAAATGCCTGGGCTGCGGCCATCAGCAGTGTACCGGTTCCGCAGGCCAGATCGGCCACCTTGAAGTGGGCCAATTCTGCGGGGTCGCCCAAGTCCTGTTTCCACTCTGCCGCCAGGGTCAATTTAAGCAGCAGGGTGGCGGCTGGTACCGAAGTGTAATAGGTGCCGAGATACTTCGCTTCGTGCAGCAGCCAGTGATAGATGCGCCCCATCAGGTCATGGCGTAAGGCGGCCTGTTGCTCGCAAATGGCTTTGGCTTGTGAGAGCACTGCCCTGACGGCCTGCGTAGTGCTGAGCGCACTCGGAAGTTCATCCAGTACGCGCTCACCGAGTTGGAAAATCGGCACATAGTTGATGTTCTCCCATATCCAGCGCCAATGCTTGGCAAGAGCACCAACTAGATCGGCTTCCTTCTCAATTTTGCGCAGCGGAGTGATCCGGCCATCCGTTATCGCCAACTGTTCTTGAAAAATCAGGGCGTTGGCCAGTACCAGGGCCGAGACCTTGGCGGCTGTTTCGCGCCGGCCTTCGGCTTTGTCCGGTGTCTCACCTTTGGGCGGGGTGATGCCGAGAATTGTTGACAGCCGGTCACACGCGCCTGTTTGGCCCAGCCAGAGTTGTGCAACACTGACCAGGCGGCCATGCAGCGCTTTGGCTGTCCGCTCAACGATATCGTCTTGGCTCAGCGCTTCTTGCGCCCGGCGCAGGGCTTCCATCAGCGCCGCAGGATTTCCCTCGAACCATTCGTCCCCCTCGGAGGTCTCGGTAATAATGCAATAGCGCAGCCGCGCCCCGGTCAGCGCAGTAAGCATCGCGGCGGTAGGTGTCGTGCGAAGTTGCTCGGGATACACCGTTGCGGCGGCAATGTGGGCAATCCCGGCCCGGACGCGCTTGCGGGCGTCGTCCAAAACGATCTGTTCGGCGTTCGGTACATCGGCAAACTTGCCTTCGATGACTGTACGCAGACCACGAAGCTGAAACAGCACATCAGGTCGGTGCTTACCATGCAGGTGAATGGTTTCCGCGTCGGCGGTGACGCCGAGCTTTGAAATCAGCACCGCCAGTTGTGTATTGACGACTTCTTCACGATTGCGCTGCTTCGGCATTATGGGGTCCGTTGGGTCAATAGAGTCCGTTGGGTCTATGGGGTCAATAGGGTCCATTGGGTCGGACGCAAAGAACTCAACCGAACTCTCTACTTCGTGACACAGGAATCCGCAAAGATAATCGTATCCTCATTGGGATAACTGTGGGCGGTTTTGAGTGTTACGCGCTGGCTCGGCTTGTCGAGCATCACCCAGACCAGCGTTTGGGGGGCTGGGCCTCGGGGGGTGGCTGGAAAAGAATAGTCAAGGCCAGCGCTCGCTGAGAGTGGCGTGTCTGTACCGGCCTGGACAATATGCTGTGCCAGTGCCCGAAAGGCGGGCTGGCCGCGCCGGCTGTCCGTCCGCTGGGCTTCAAAATGATAGTGCAGCGCCGGTGTGAGCTGGAGATCAATGGGGCGATCCAGGTTCACAATCCAGTCCGAGAACGCCGGTTGTAGCGCAGGGGGAATATCCGTGCAGGCCAGGATTTCGCAGACGTGCTGCGTATTGTCATACGCGATATGAACGATGTGGCTGGCCCCGATAATACTCGCCTGTACCTGGAACCGGGGTTGTTCCAAGCGCACCGTAGCCAGCGGCCTGAAGTGCTGAAAATCCACCCTGTCGCCGACAACGTGAAGCCGGAGTTCGGCGGCGGACTGGTCCTTGTAGGTGAGCGCGCTCATGCGGTGTCTAGCCTGCGGCAAAATCGGATAGGCGCAGGAGTTGAGATAATGCCAACAACGGGCGGAGCCTCTCCCACACCCCGAGTAACTGGAATGCCATGACCACTATTGTCCCAGCCAGTATGAGACGAGTCCAGCCTTCGCCCTTGCTGACACCCCAGTGCGCGCCAAACCACGCGCCGATGCTGGACGTTAGCGACAGGAGCAGACCCGCACTCCAATCGACTTTTCCGTTCAGCGCGAAGACGCAGCAGGCAATGCCGGTCAAGCCCATAACAATAACGACCTTCACGCCGTTGGCCAGCGTGAGATTCAAGCCGCCCAGAGTGCTCAGCGCCACCAGTATAAAAATACCGGCCCCAATTTGAAGTAAGCCACCGTAGAGGCCGATGCCGAAAAAGACGACTTGGAGCAGTCGTCGCCCCTGGCTGGTCCCGCTGACAGCCAGCAGTTTGCGATTGAGGACCGGCTCAAACACCACAGGGATAAGCAGGACTATCATGGTGATGGCCAACAAGGTCTGGAAGACCGCATCGTCCAGACGGACCGATACCAGCGCGCCACACACCGAGCCCAACATGGCCGGGATCATGAGCGCAATAGCTAGGCCGGAGTCGGTCTGCTTCAGTTTTGTATACGCCGCCAGGGCAGTCAGGCTTTGCAGGACAACGGCCAAACGATTCGTGCCGTTGGCAACTCCCGGCGGCAGGCCAATCAGAATGAGGACCGGCACGGTCAGTATGGCCCCTCCGCCGGAAACCGCGTTGAGAAAACCGGCGGCCAGACCGCTGAGGGTAATGAGGAGCATGTCGGTGAGGGACAACATAATAAAAAGGGCAGCCATAGCGGGCTGCCCCTACCGTTCGGTACCTGAATTATGAGGCGATTGTTGCCTGTCTCAGTGAGAGCGTCAAGCAGAAGACGCCGGGCCGGACAGATTTCCTTGACCCCTACCGTGTCTCTGCCTATGATCCGAGGACGCTGGCCAAAGGAGGGCGGACATGTCTGCGGGGAACCTCAAAGATGTCGCGGCTGTGTGTGGTGTGGGCCATACGGCATACGGTCGAAAAATGAACCGGAGTCAGATCGACCTGGCCGGTGAAGCCATCAGCAACGCGCTCGATGACGCCGGGCTGGGGCGAGACGATCTGGACGGGCTCATCGTCAGTTTTGGGACGCCGATCGGAGCGGATGCGGATACCCTGGCCTATGCGTTGGGATTAAAGCTGCGCGCGTATAACCAAACCTGGGCGCACGGACGGTTCACGGCCAGCAGTATACAGTGGGCGGCGATGATGGTCAGCGCCGGACTGACCAATGTGGTGGCTTGTATGGCGTCGATCAGCTTCTCCGGTTTCCGTAAACCCATGATGGGCGGGTCTGGAGACGCCGAGGGGGGGCGGGAGGCCGGCGGCGGGCACGGCGAAGACCCGGTGTTCGGCATGACCTCGCCTGGGGCCGGGGCCGCCCTGGTCGCCCGGAAGTATTTTGATCGCTTTGGCGCAACGAGCGAGCAGTTGGCTGCGGTGGCGGTGGCGTTTCGGAAGCACGCTGCCATGAATCCGAACGCCATCATGCGGACACCGATCAGCGTCGAAGACCACCAGAACTCGCGTTTTGTGTGCGAGCCGCTGCACCTGCTGGACTATTGTCTGATTAACGATGGGGCGGCCTGCGTCCTGGTCACCACCCAGGAGCGCGCGCGGGATATGGCCAAGCGGCCGGTGTGTATTAGCGGTATGCAGGGTCTGCCCGCGGGACGGGAGGAATTTATCTGGACCTATCCCGGTTTTGGGACTTCTCAACAAACTGCCTTTGATTATGTGCCCGGCCCGCAGCCCGTGTATGAGATGGCGGATGTATCGCCTAAGTATCTGGATGCGCTGTTTACCTATGATGCGTTCTCGATTCTGGCCTGGACCGCGCTGGAGCGCTTCGGGTTCTGTGGGCAGGGTGAAGCCGCGGCATTTACCCAGGATGGGCGTATCGAACTGGGCGGGGAACTGCCTATGAACACCAACGGCGGGCTGATGTCCGAGGGCCATATCATGGGCTGGAATCATCAGGTCGAGATCGTGCGCCAATTACGGGGGGAGTGTGGGGAGCGACAGATTCCGAATGCGCAGCTTATCCAGTGGGCCAACGCGTACGGCGACTCGTTAGTCTACCGCGCCGGCTGAAAAAAAGGAGAGGGCATGGCCGAGTATACAAAACCGCTCCCGGCGATTTCGACGCTGAACCAGCCGTACTGGGATGGTTTGAAACAGCGGCAGATGGTGCTGCCCTACTGCGAGGCGTGTGCCAAGGTCTGGTATCCTCCGGCACCGTTTTGTCCGGACTGCTGGTCGCACGATTTTCGCTGGCAGGCGGTGAGTGGGCGGGGCGTGGTGAACTCCTGGGTTGTTTTTCATCAAGCCTATTTCTCGTCGTTCAAGGATGACATTCCATACGCTGTGGCCGAGGTCGAGTTGGAAGAAGGCCCCCGTTTGCTGACCAATCTGGTCGAAGTCGCGAACGAGGACATTGCCGTCGGCATGTCGGTGGAAGTGGTCTTCGACGATGTGACCGATGAGGTCACCCTGGCAAAATTTCGGCCCCGGAAAGGGTAAACGGACCGGTACGGCGACACTGAAGGAGGCATTATGCCCGGTATTCTCGACGGTATTCGCGTGTTTGACCTCAGTATCGCCGCGGTCGGACCCTGGGCGTCCAAATTGCTGGGCGAGCTGGGAGCGGATGTGATCAAGGTGGAGTCGCCCGGCGGTGAACTCTCTCACGTCATCCCGCCGCCGATTAAGGGTACGGCCGTCCTGTATATCTCGGCCAACTTCAACAAGCGGAATATCGTGCTCGATCTCAAAGAGGAGGGTGATCGGGCCATCGCCCTCAAGCTGGTTGAAAAGAGCGATGTGTTTGTTCAGAACATGCGGCCGGGCGCGGTCGAGCGTTTGGGTTTGGGCTATGACGTCGTCTCACAGCTCAACCCGCGCCTGGTGTATGTGTCTGCGTCGGCGTATGGCCGAACCGGTGCGATGGCAAAGGAAGCCGGGATCGATCCGACCGTCCAGGCATTCGGCGGCTGGTGCAGCATTACCGGTGCTCCAGGTTCTCAGGGGGAGATGTTCCGCCACCTGGCCCATCTCGACATTACGACCAGCACCATGATTGTCGAGGCCGTTTTGCAGGCGCTGCTGGCGCGGGAGCGCTCGGGCAAGGGGCAGCATATTGAGATTGATATGATCTCGGCCGCGATGTCGCTGCAAACCAGCCGACTGGCTGAATATTTCGCGACCGGCGAACAACCGCAGCCCATGGGCAGTGCCGCGGCAACGACCGTGCCGCACCAGGCCTTTGTGTGTGAGGATCAGGAATATCTGGCGGTTGGGGTGGTGAGCGAAGACCAGTGGCCGCGCTTCTGTCGTGCTATCGGCCAAGAGACCCTGTGCGACGATCCGCGCTTTGCGACCAACCCGAAACGGGTCGAAAACCGGTCTGCCCTCGTAGCCCTGCTTGAAGACCATTTCAAAACCAAGCCAACCCGCTGGTGGAGTCTGCGGCTGACCCAAGCAGGCGTGCCGAACACGCGGGTGGAGCGCACGGTCAATTTTCAGACGCTCCGCGCCGACCCCCAAGTCACACGCAATCAACACATTGTTGATCTGGAGACGCCGCATTGGGGCACGCTCAGCGTCGATGGGCTGCCGTGGAAGTTTGAGAAAAATCCGGCCGGTCCGATTCGTCCGGGCGGACTGCAAGGCGAGCAGACCGAGGAAGTCCTGCGCGAGTTTGGGATAGCGGCAGAGACGCCGGAGCGGAACGGAAGAGACAAGAGACTGGAGTCGTGATGCCCGGCGCGCTTGATGGTTTTACCATTATCGATTTCACCCAAGGGCTGTGCGGGCCGTTTGCCTCCATGCGTCTGGCTGACGCCGGGGCCGAGGTGATCAAAATCGAGCCGTTGGGCGGCGATACCGCGCGGACCATGGGACCGCCGTTCATTCAGGACGAAAGCGCGGTCTTCCTGAGTCTCAATCGGAATAAAAAGAGCGTGGCTCTCGATGTCACCACACAAGACGGCCGGAAGATTGCACGACAACTGATTGACCGGGCCGATGTTGTGTTGGAGGATTTCGGACCGGGCCGGGCGGAAAAGTTGGGGCTGGGCTACGCAGACCTCAGCCAGACGCATGAGACGCTGGTGTATTGCGCGATCAGTGCCTTTGGGGAGGAAGGGCCGCTGCGAGACCAGCCAGGGGCGGAGTTGGTGGTGCAGGCCATGGCCGATTACACCCACTCGCTTGGAAAAATCGGGGAGGCTCCGGTTCGCTTAGGGACGGACGTGGCCAGTCTCAACACCGGCATTATGGCCTCCCAGGCGATAACGGCCGGGCTGTTTCATCGTGTGCGCAAAGGCGAGGGGCAGCGGGTTACGGTCAGTATGCTGGGGACCCTGCTCCATATGCGTGGCATTATGTGGACGTCCATGACGGACCCGGACGAGTGGTATGGCTTCCATCTCGATCATTATACCCGGCCGCCCGACGAGGGCTATAAAACCAAAGACGGTCACGTCTATTTCGGCTTACGCCGGGGCAGCAGCGAGGATTGGGATCGGCTGATGCTTACGCTGGGCTTGACGGACTATATTACTGATCCGCGTTTTCAGGGCTTTGGACGAGAGGCGACCAGCATTGGCCGCTATGCGCCCGAGGTTAAGCCGATTTGGGAACGGGCGTTTCAGCAGTTGACGAACGCTGAAGTGGTCAAGCTCGTCCATGAGTTCCACGGGGATGCCGTGCCCTTTAACGACTACCCCACCTTATGTGCCCATCCACAAGTAGCCGAGCTCGATATCCTGAAAGACGTTGACCACCCGGCGGGGGAGAGTTTTCGGACCATTGGGCCGGTCTGGAATTTGGCGGATACGCCGGCAGAAATTAAGTCCCCTCCACCGACTCTCGGCCAGCATACGGACGAGGTTCTCTCCGGGCTGGGAATGAACGCGACAGACCTTCAGCGGCTCAGAACGGCCAGGGTCATCAGTTAGTGTAGCGGCCAGTCGAGCGGGGCTAAAGGAAGTCCGGGCCAGCCCAAAACCGGCCCGGATTTGTGAAGTCGGCTCAGGCGATATAGCCGCTCTCGTCGTGGTCGGTCAGGTCGAGACCCTGCTGTTCACCCTCTTCGCTGATGCGGGCTCCTCCGGTGAGGGCATTGGCGACAAAATAGGCGATCACAGAGACTACACCACTCCAGATGATGGTGACAACAACGCTCTTGCCTTGCGCAATGATCTGGGTCGTAACAGTCACAGCTTCGTCGAGACCAGCCCCTCCCATGAATTCGGCCGCGCACAGGCCGGTGAGGATTGCGCCAACGGCTCCACCGACGCCGTGCACGCCGAAGACGTCGAGGCTGTCGTCATAGCCGCAGGACCGTTTTATCGTAGTGGCGGCCAGATAGCAGAAGACGGCTGAGGCTGCGCCGATCAGGAGCGCGCCCATGGGACCGGCCGTGCCGCTGGCTGGCGTAATGGCGACCAAGCCCGCCACTGCGGCGGTGGCCATGCCGAGAATGCTGGGCTTGCCATGCCTGACCCACTCAATGAGCATCCAGACAACAACTGCCGTGGCGGTGGAAATCTGGGTGATGAGCATCGCCATGCCAGCGACGCCGTCCGCGGCGAACTCACTTCCGGCGTTGAAGCCAAACCAGCCCACCCAGAGCATGCTGGTTCCGATGACGGTCAGAACGAGACTGTGGGGTCGTATGGGTTCCGTGGGATAGCCCCGGCGCGCGCCTATCATGATGCAGACAACCAGCGCGGCGACTCCGGCATTAACATGCACGACGGTCCCCCCGGCAAAGTCCAGTACGCCCCAACCGGCGAACAGACCACCGCCCCAGGCCATGTGCCAGACCGGGACATAGCTGAAGGTGAACCAGATGAGCATAAAGATCAGCACCGCACTGAACTTCATTCGCTCGGCAAAGGCTCCAACGATAAGTGCCGGCGTGATGATCGCAAAGGTCATCTGGAAGATCACGAAGACCGACTCGGGTATGGTGCCATTGAGAGAATCGACAGTCAGACCCTTGAGGAAGAGTCTGGAGGCGTCTCCGATGATGGCGTTCCCCTCGGTAGCGGCATAGCTGTAGCCGTAGATGATCCAGAGCAAGGTCATGACTCCGGCCATTGCCAGGCATTGGCCCAGGACTGAGAGGACATTCTTGGTCCTCACCAGGCCGCCGTAGAACAGGGCCAGACCCGGCAGGGTCATGAAGAGCACCAGTGCCGTGGCAGTAATCATCCAGGCGGTGTCCCCGCTATCGAGTGTTGGTGTTTCCTCGGCCCAGGCCGGCACGGCTGTCCCGAGCATACCGAGTAAACCGAGTGAGAGTGTGCTCCACCCACACCAGGCGGCTTGTTGCGTCTTCCGAAAAAATTTCACTGTGAACTCCTCCTCTCACGCCTATTGCCCCGTATCGGTAACAGAGGGCGAGGGTAATCCTTACATGGCCCTTCCAGTAGGCAAAAAGAATGCCGACCGGGAAGCACCTAATCTATTTGACTTTTTTTATTTTGAAAGGGCCTGAGGATAGACTGCTGCTGACTGGATTTTAAGCAGCGCCTATTTTTTCGTCAGCTTTACAGGTGGGGGAGGAGCATCCTTCATTGGGGAGACCAGAAGGCGATATGGCCGTCTGAGAGCCGCTGTGGTGTCGCATCTTCTTCGACTGGGATTACATAGACGGACGGGCCCCGGGAGCCCTGGCCTGGGTTGGGGCGTGTCTGCCCGCTAAAAGTAAAAAACCGGCTGTCCGGAGACCAGAGGCGATGCGAAAGCGCATACTGGTCGAAATACTGAAAAACGAGAATCTGGGGACGGGATGGCATGAAATCGACCACGGGAATAGACGTGCGACTACGGACATCCACGACCACCCACGTCCAGTGCGCGCGCTCCGGGTTGCGCCGGGCATAGAGGATACGAGTTCCATCCGGGGACCAGAAAAAGGCCGCAACCGGCTCTTGAATCAGGGGATGCATCGCACCTGTTGCCACGTCGAACAGGCGAACCTCCTCAAAGAGGGGCGCTCTGATAAAGGACGTGGTGGCAATGGCCAAGAGTGGTTGAGTCGGAGACCATTCGAGCGCCATCCGTTTTGGCACAAGCGCGACGGATTCAGGCTGGCTGCCATCGCCGGCAGCGATCATCAGAGAGGCGTGTTCCTGGCCTTCTATCGTATTGCCATAGGCGAGCCATTTCCCATCATAAGACCATGACGGAGGTCCGAATATCGAGGGTGAGCGCGAGAGCAGGTGCCGTTCGCCCGTGGGAACGGCCACGACGCTAATGGAGTGGCCGACCCCTCCTCCGCGCCTTCCTCCTATATGGGTGAGTACGGCTTGTCCATCCGCACGCCAATGAAAATAAAAGGGCGCGCCTTGGGCAACTCTTTGCGGGCGCTGGCCGCCTGACGTCGGCCAGAGGTTCAATGAAAAAGGGCCACGTCCGCCTAGAAGGATGCCCAATTGCCGGCTCGTGGGTGACCAATAGGCATAAATGGGTTGAAGACCGGGCTCTTTATAGGAGTGGAGGATTCGGGCGCTGATAGCGTCAAAGATATACAGCCCATCCGTGAGCTGACCGCCATTGAGCTCAACGCGAAAGCTGGCCAAGCGCCGTCCGTCGGGCGACCAGACTGGCCAGCTGTAAAAGTCCCGATTGCGCTGGACTGAGCGGGGAGCGAAACGAGCCTGCTGGAGCATTTCGCCGGAAGCCATTTTTTGGCGACCGGTGCCGTCCGGTCGAATGGTATAGAGATCGCCGGTGCGATCGATATAGGCGATCCGATTGACCGGCGGTGCCGCACTCGGACTCGGCGCGTGCGTCAGGAGCAGAGCAATTGTCAGGAGAAAGGAAAGAGAAACGTGGCAGCGTGCAGTCATGATCGCCCCGGTTCACGGCTACGATAGCAGAGTCTGTGAGAAGGGCAACGATCCAGGAGAGAGGGGCGGGCAGGGGGGATAAACAGGCTGAGCTTGACGGCCCCTCGTTCCGTTCGGTACGAATGCTGAGCATGGCAAAAAGTATCCTGTTCGTGCGGGAGAACTCCGAAGTATGGTGAGAGGAGGGGCGGAGAATATGAAGCGTCTTGCCATTCTTGGTTCGACCGGCTCCATCGGGGTGTCAACGCTCGATATTGTTGGACGTTTTCCTGAGAAATTTCGTGTGGTTGCCCTTGCGGCCGGTAAAAACCTGACGCAGCTCATTGAGCAGATCAAGTCTTTCCAGCCGCTCCTGGTCTCCCTCTCCCAGGAAGAAGATGCAAAAAAGCTGCGACACAAACTGCCCGATTTCGAGGGCGATATCGTCTGGGGGGCAGACGGCCTGCTCGCGACCGCGACGCATGAAGACGCGGACATGGTCATGGCCGCCCTGGTGGGAGCCATCGGATTACCCCCGACCTTGGCGGCCATACGGGCGGGTAAAGATGTTGCCTTAGCCAACAAAGAAGCCTTGGTCGTATCCGGCGAACTCATGACGCGCGAGGCTGCGCAACACGACGTGCGACTCCTGCCGGTTGACAGTGAACATAATGCGATCTTTCAAGCCCTGCACGGACACAAACAGGAGCGGGTTAAGCGGATTATCCTGACCGCCTCCGGCGGGCCGTTTTTACACCGTCCGGCTGAGGACTTTCAGACCATACGGATAGAAGAGGCACTCCAGCATCCGACCTGGAAGATGGGCAATAAAATTACGATTGACTCGGCAACGCTGATGAACAAGGGGCTTGAAGTCATTGAGGCGCGCTGGCTGTTTAACCTGCCTCCTGAGCAAGTATCGGTGATCGTGCATCCGCAGAGCATTGTACACTCCCTGGTGGAGTATGTGGATGGCTCTGTGCTGGCGCAGTTGGGCATTCCTGATATGCGGGTGCCGATCTCCTATATTCTCGCCTATCCGGACCGTTTACCGCTCACTCATCTGCCGCAGTTGAATCTGGCTGAGGCCGCCCGG
>JAJDZM010000178.1 GCA_022824615.1 Candidatus Binatia bacterium
GTAAAATCGCCAAGATCGAAGAGTACGCGGATACGCTCAAGGCCGCCCGGATTTTTAAGTGGGTGTGAGGGCTTGCCCTGCCCGATTCGTTCCAGCGTGCAGTCAGGCGGACGGCTGTGGCTTGAGGGTGATGGAAAGGGGATGTTGGCCCTTGAAGGCACTGACTCTGAGAACCGAAAAGCCGATACTCTTTCCCTCGTCGTCGACTTTTTCCATAACGGCGTCGTTCTCAGTTTCTCGGAAGTATCCCTTCTTCCGGTCAAAAAGCACTTCAAGGTAATCCCCGTCTGCGTCGTACCAGACCCTTATGGCGTTTCCCATAAAATTTCACCTCCCTTGACCGTATCCGTATAGTACGCGGTGATGATGAAGTTGTCATGCGGGACGGTTTTGACAACTATACACAAGAATTTTTGCGTAACCGGAGTTGATGGATAGTATTTGTAAAACAGTTCGACCGCTCTATCTGTCCTTGACCTTACAATTTTGTCGGGATTCGCAAGCGTTTCTTCAATACGGGATCTCTGCCCCGTCATTTCTGGATGTTCTGTTTGAAGATGCAGACCCCGCTCTTCCGTAAGCCGGATAGAGCAGCCAAGGATGTCTTTGAAAAGTCGTGTTGACATGCTCCCATAGTCTATACCCGATTGTTCCCCCCTCCCGGAACCGGTACAACAACTCCCGACACTACTGACATACGAGGAAAGCAAACAATGAGTGTGCGACCATTTAGAGTGCTGGGGATTCAACAAATCGCTGTGGGTGGGCTGGATAAGAATCCGCTGCGGAAGTTCTGGATCGATACCCTGGGGCTGAGCCTGAGCGGCAATTATCGCAGTGAGAACGAGAATGTGGATGAGGACATTGCGGTGATTGGCTCGGGACCACTCAAACTGGAAGTGGATTTAATGCAGCCTATCGACCCGGAGAAACGACCCAAGGTCCAGGACCCGCCGCTGAATCATATCGGTCTGTGGGTCGACGATCTGCACGCCGCTGAGAAATGGCTGGCAGAGCAGGGCGTGCGGTTCACGCCGGGTGGCATACGCAAGGGCGCGTCCGGCTATGATGTGTGTTTCATCCACCCCAAGGGTAATGCGGAGTTCCCGCTGTGCGGTGAGGGCGTGTTGATCGAGTTGGTCCAGGCTCCGGCTGAGGTCATTGAAGTGCTGTCATAGGACGGAACCTCCCCCGGCCTTCGGCCACCCCTCCTTGGAGGGGATTTTCTGGGGAATGAGGAAGGGCAACCACAGGGGGTTGCCCCTACATTGCGCCTTCCCCAATCTCTAACCCCTAATCCCCAGAGATTCTTTACTTTCCCGGTACGCGGTACATGCGGATCGGATGGGGCGTGCGGTGGAATTCGGGTAGATCATGCCAGGGGCGGCCTGCGGTGATCCCGCCGTCTACCGCCAGGGCCTGACCGGTCACAAAACTCGAATCATCACTGGCCAGCCATAAGGCGGCCTTGGCGATCTCTTCAGGTTCACCGACCCGACCGAGCGGATGCAGATGGGCCGCGCCTTTGCGCAGACCGGCTACCTGTTTGTCCGTTGGCGACGGTCGGCCAACGGCCAGGGGCGTCACAATCGCACCCGGACAGATGCAGTTCGCTCGAATATTGAACTCACCCAGTTCCAGGGCGACCGACTTGGTGAGATGAATCACCCCCGCTTTTGCCACACTGTAGAGGTGGGTCGCCATGCCGGCTTCTACGCCGGCCGCGCTGGAGGTGCTGATAATGCTGCCGGACTGCTGTTTTTTCATGATGGGCGCGGCGTGCTTGATGCCGAGAAACACGCCTTTGAGCAGTACATCAAAGGTCATATCGTAGTCTTCCACACTGATACTCTCGATCGGCCCCAGCGCGCCGCCAAACCCGGCGTTATTGTAGATACAGTCCAAGCGGCCCCAGCGTTCGACCGCGGCCTCAATGGCCGCTTTGACCTCGGCCTCCTGGGTCACGTTCACCTGAACAAAAGCGCCTTGGTCTCCCAGCTCGCGCGCCATCTCTTGGCCCTTGTCATCCTGCATATCAGCGACTACAACCCGGGCCCCTTCTGCGGCGAACAGGCGGACGGTTGCAGCGCCAATACCGCTGGCCCCACCCGTAATCAACGCGACTTTTCCATCCAGTTTACCCATGTTTTCCTCCTTATTTGTTTTCTGCTCTATAGCCGGCTTCCGCTTGCGGCCGCTGCTCCGGAGAGAGCGAGAGCACGTAAAAGACTAGGTCCCATAGATCATTTGGCTCCAATACCTCTTCGTATGCCGCCATAGAGGAGCCGTCCATGCCGTTGGCGATGCGTCGATAGATATCGCTCGGCGTATGGCCGCCACGGAAACTCCATTTATGGGTTAAATCGCGGGGTATGATCGGATCGCCCTCCGCGGTTTTCAAGTCCTGACCCGAGCGTCCGTCCCCTCTACCCTCTGCTCCATGACAGCTCGGACAGCCGGAATCCACGTAGAGCGACGCACCTCGGGCGATGTGCTTCTTCGTCACCTGGGGCGGCGTCGAGACTGAAGTGGACGAGGGCTCTGACCCAGGGGCAAAACGCTGCGAGAACTGCTTGATATAAGCGATAACGTCCCGCCGCTCCTGCTCGCTGAGGATGGCCTCAAACGCCGGCATCCCACTCCCGGCCAGCCCCTTTGATACGGTTCGGAACAGATCCGCATCGGTGGGTGGACTGCCGCTGGGTGTTGAACGATACCGGAATGAGCCATGCACGAAGTTACGCGGTCGCGGCAGCCAGCTCAGCGTAAGCATGCCCTGCCCGTCACCAGCCTCGCCGTGACAGCCGCTACACTGACTGGTGTAGATGGCTTTACCCCGAAGAGGAAACATGTCCAGCATCTCTGTCTGATCGGAGGACACGTTTCCTCTTTGCCCCGGGGCTGACCCCTCAGCGGTCGTCTCGGGTCTTTCGCCAGGAGTCGCTGCCTTCGATTGATCGTACTCCTGAAAAAATTCAGCAATGGCGCAATCCGTCAGAAATAAGGCCAGGTCGCTCCGCAGGCGGTCTGCCAGATATATCGTTATGCGATCTTGTCCAAGGGCAATCGAGGCCGACCGTCCGTCCGAGGCAAGGTCGAGCAGCCGGGCATTGAGTCGGGGCCGCGCCGGGCTTTTAGGTGCGGTGACGCTCTGGAAGAAGTCTTGCCAGGGACCTAGCGTCTGCGTATCCATGCCAGACAGACGCTCGGCCAGATCAACGCCGAATATGCCGCCGCGAGAGGAAAAAAACTCCGGAAAGTCAGCGTCTCGCCAGCGGCGTTCGGCAATCATATGTCCCAGCGCCTGTCCAAAAGGGAGAACGGCATCCTTTTGCCAGAGCGTGTCTTTGGCCCAGCGAAAGAGAATGCCGGACGGCGCG
This sequence comes from Candidatus Binatia bacterium, assembly GCA_022824615.1. GTDB lineage: Bacteria > Desulfobacterota > Binatia > Bin18 > Bin18 > Bin18. Next base: position 3,381 of record JAJDZM010000178.1, read on the forward strand.
TCTTCTCCCGGCCCTTGGCTCAGTCCGATGATCTGAAAGGTGTAGAGCTTTTTCGCTTTGGTCCATGCGAGAAATGCGGACCAGCGCGGATCGTCGGGCGCTAAGGTAAAAGCGTCAGACCGGAGAGCGGTAGTCGGATTATAGCTTGTGCGAATGGTGCCACAGGTCTCCGTAGCCGGTGACGGAAGCGGCGCGAAACAGTGCCAGAGTAATACGAGCGTGGCAAGGCGCCGACCACATGTCCTCAGCATAGTTAAGGAGGGATTGGGTATTATCGTAGGGGCAACCCCCTGTGGTTGCCTCGATCCCTCAAACCTCATCCCCAATTATAAATCGACTTTAATGCTCAACTCCCGCAACTGTTTGGTATCAACCCCGCCCGGTGCTTGCGTCATCAGGCACTGGGCGCGGGCCGTTTTGGGAAAGGCAATGACTTCACGCAGCGAATCCATACCGGCAAACAACATGGCCAGCCGGTCAAACCCCAGGGCAATCCCCCCGTGGGGAGGGGCGCCATACGACAGGGCTTCCAGCAGAAACCCGAACTTCTCCTGGGCCTCAGCCTCACCGATGCCCAGCAGGCTGAAAATTTTCTGCTGCACGTCCTGGCGGTGAATTCGGATACTGCCACCGCCCAACTCGACCCCGTTCAGCACAACATCGTAGGCAAACGCCCGCACCTTGCCTGGGTCGGTCTCAAGCAGGGATAAATCCTGGTCGTTGGGCGCGGTGAACGGGTGATGTTTAGCCATATAGCGCTTCTCGTCCGCGTCGTATTCGACCAGCGGAAAATCCGTCACCCACAGGAAACGCATATCATCTTTGGCAACCAGCCCGAGTTTGTCGCCCAGATAGAGGCGCAAGCGTGACAGCACCTCGCACGCCACCTGTTCCTGATCGGCAATCAGCAGCAACAAGTCCTTTGGTTTGAGCCCGAGGGTGGCTTCAATTTCCCGTTTCCGGTCGTCACTCACGAATTTCGCCAAGGGCGACTGCCACCCGTCCTCGGTCAGGCGAATCCAGGCCAGTCCTTTCGCCCCAAAATCCTGGGCCAGCGGAATCAGGTCATCGAGTTCTTTGCGGGAGAACGGATCGTCCGACACGGTCAGTCCGCGCACCACGCCCCCCTCAGCAACGATCTGCCGAAAGACCTTGATGTCGGTCTGGCTGAACAATGTGGACAGCTCCTGGATTTCCAGACCAAACCGGATATCCGGCTTATCGTTCCCAAAGCGGGCCATGGCCTGGCTGTACGGCATACGGGGAAACGGAGTCGGGACGTCGATGTCTTTCACTTCCTTACACAACCGGACCATCATGCCTTCAATAAGCTGGAACACATCGTCCGGTCGGACAAATGACATCTCAATATCAATCTGGGTGAACTCAGGCTGGCGGTCGGCACGCAGGTCTTCATCCCGAAAGCAGCGCACGATCTGGAAGTATTTCTCCATCCCGCTCACCATCAGGAGCTGCTTGAAGAGCTGCGGCGACTGTGGCAGGGCAAAAAATCCGCCTGGAATGACCCGGCTCGGAACAAGATAATCGCGTGCGCCTTCCGGGGTACTCCGGGTCAGGACCGGGGTTTCAACCTCAAGAAACTCCTCCCCGTCAAGATAGTCACGGACCACTTTGGCCAGCCTATGCCGTAAGCGTAAGTTCTCGAACATCTTGGGCCGACGGAGATCAAGATAGCGATAGCGCAAGCGCGTGTTCTCTGCGGGCTCGGTGTCGGCATCAATCGGAAACGGTGGCGTCCGCGAGGCATTGAGCACTCGCAGCTCTTCCACGACGAGCTCGACTTCTCCGGTTGGGATATTCGGATTGATCGTCTCCTGCGAGCGCCGTTCCAGCCTTCCTCTTGCAGCCACCACATATTCCAGGCGCAGCTCTTTCGCCTGCGTATGGGCGGCGGGGCTGACTTGCGGGTTACAGACAATTTGGACCAAGCCGGAACGGTCTCGGACATCGACAAAGGTCACACCGCCATGATCGCGCCGGGAATGTACCCAACCCATCACGGTCAGCGGCTGTCCGACTTGGGTCACGCGGGGCTCCCCGCAATAGCAGCTTCGCTGCCAATCACCTAAAGACTCCACACCATCTCCCTTGTGTTGTTACCTGGCCGGGAACTATGCCGGCCAGGGTTATGATTATGCCCAGGATGCATGCTCGTCTTGTGAGGGGCGGTAGTATGCCAGAGGGCGTTTGATCGATCAATGCTGAGGGGTAAAGAATGCTTCAAGCTGCCTCACTGCCTGCCGGGGTAATGCTGCGATCTCTCCGGCTTCCGCATTTTCTCGAACCCGTTCCAGGCGCGAGGTGGCGGGTAGCAGAATCGCGTCTTCGGATTTTGCCAGCAGGTAGGCGAGCAGCGCCTGCCCCGGAGTTGTTACCCCATAGGACTCTAGGAATGAGAGATCGTGCTGGTGCAAGACCTGAAGCAGTTGGGAGCGATGAAAGATCGGACACAGCGGCGTCATGATTAAGACACCCATATTGCACTGCTGGGCCAAGGGGAGGATGGCACGTTCGGCTTCTCGCTCTCCGATATTGTACGGAATCTGGATCGTATCAAAGATACCGGTTTGCATGGCCGCCATCATTTCCGGGAACATGCTGGTCCGATAGTCAGTAATGCCCAGAAACCGAATGCGGCCCGTGGCCTTGTATTCTTCAAGGAGCGGAGCAACGGCGCGCCAGGCCGCCATATTATGCACCTGCATGAGGTCGATAACTTCGACCTGAAGTTTCTGGAAGGACGCTTCGATGAGGCGCTGAGCGGAGGTGCGATTCGACGCCAGGACCTTGGTTGCGATAAACACGTCCTCGCGTCGGCCTCGCAGCGCCCGGCCTAGCACGCTTTCCGCCTCACCATACATGGGCGCGGTGTCAAACAGATTTACCCCACAGGCCAGGGCTTCGGTCACCAGCCGTCCGACCTGCTCGATCGCCTGCTCTCCCTGCACATCGAACGCCTTCCACGTGCCCATGCTCACGGCGCTGACGCGCAGGCCGGTCCGGCCCAGAGTGCGGTATTGCATCGCCATCCTCAGTGAAGAACGCCTGACATCTGTCTAATACAACACCTCTGCGGCTGTGAGTTGGGAGATCTCTTCGTCGGTATATCCCAGCAGATCCTTCATCACATATGCGGTGTCCTGGCCCATGAGTGGAGCGGAGGAGCGGACGCCGTTTGGCGCGGCGGTGAGCCGCCACGGAATGCCGATATGGGTCTGCATCTCAACCTCGGCGTGCGGTAAGCGGGCAAAAAAGCCACGCGCGTTCAAATGCGGGTCCTCACTCAGGTCTTTACTATGCATTGACGGAAAGGCGGCCACTCCCACGGCCTGGAGCGCTTCCGTTACCTCCCATTTCGTTCGCTCTTTGGTCCACTCCGTCAGGAGGCGCTCGAGTTCGTCTTCGTTGGCCTTACGGCCTACCGCGGTGCGAAAGCGTGAGTCCTGACTGAGGTGGGTGTGGCCGATGGCCTGGCACAACGCCTGCCACTCTTTATCCGTCCCGCAGACGATGGTGACCCATTCATCCTGGTCGGCCTCCTGCCCGGCACAGCG
>JAJDZM010000024.1 GCA_022824615.1 Candidatus Binatia bacterium
CCCTGAAGCGCTGAAAGAATTCTATATCGGCAATTCCCGCCGTTTGAGTATGGCCGGAAAAATTCTTTTCCCCGTTCCCAACCGGCGGCTTTCAAAACGCCTGTACCGCCTCAGCGCGCCGACCTTGCTGGTATGGGGCAAGAGTGACGCGCTCATTCCTCCGGTCTACGCGGAGCGATTCAAAGCGCAGATTGCCAACGCCGAGATTGTTGAAATCGAACAAGCCGGACATATGCTTCCCTACGAACAACCGGAAGAGTTTGTTCGGGCAGTGACGGCTTTTCTGCAGTAAACGGCACGGGCGCGACGCCCGTGCCCACTTTCTCTCCAAGTACCACCACTCAATTCATCCAAGCCTTTCCTCAACCGGCCCGAAGTGGTATGGCGGAGGGCAGACGGCAACAATTGAGGGAGGGAGCCCATGCCGATTCAAAGCGTAGAGCGCACGGCTGCACCGGACGACATCTTCGCCATTCTCAAGCGAGACGGGGTAGTCATCATCCGAGAGTTAATCGACCGGGCCGTCATGCAGGACGTTATGGGCCGGGTTGCGCCCCGGCTGGCCGAGCGCAAAACCGGCGGTGGGGAGTTCTTCGGGTATCGCAAACGCGCTATAGGCGCGCTGTTTTCCCTCGGGCCGGAGTTGGCCCAGCTCCCGCTGAACCCAACCGTTCAATCACTCGCAGATCAGGTGCTGGGTCCGACCTGTAACACCTACCAGCTCCATGCCACCGGAGCGATTCAGGTCTGGGGTGGTGGCCAAAACCAGCCGCTGCACCGGGAACTCGACGCCTATACACCGTTTATCAAGCTCAATCCGGACGACCCGGAACATATTCTCTTTTTCATGTTTGCCGGCTCCGATTTTACCGCCGAAAACGGCGCCACCCGGCTCGTGCCGGGCAGCCATCGTTGGCCGGCGGATCGCCGCGCCACCGAAGCGGAGGTCGCCCAGGCCGCCATGCCCCAGGGCTCGGTCGTGGTCTGGCTCGGCAAGACCCTGCACGGGCTGGGGACGAATGCCACCGACCGCCCGCGCACCGGGCTGTTTTTCTCCTTTAGCGTGGGTTGGCTGCGGCAGGAAGAGAATCAGTATTTGGCTGTCCCGGTTGATATTGCCAAAGACCTGCCGGAACGCTTGCAGCAGTTGCTCGGCTATCAAGCCCACGGCACCTTTCTCGGCTGGGTCGATGGCCGGCAGAGTACCCTGCAAACCCGCCCGACCGCGCTCGACCTGTTTGAAGACGTCGAAGGGGTGGGCTATTGAGGGGCTGAGCCAATGCCGGACTTTAACTACTCGGCTTTTTTTCGCCGGATTCAAGACCTCAAGCAGTTACAGATCAGGGCGGAGGACGTTTCGTGGATCGAGAAGCATCAGACGCCCGACCGCGCCTACGATACTGTGCTGTATCTGGGCTGCAATATCCTGCGCACGCCACATATCGCCAAGCAGGTCATTGACGTATTTACCCATCTGGGGATCGATTTTATCCCGGTCGGCGGGGTGCAGTTCTGCTGCGGCATTGTCTGGGACAAATTTGATGGTCCCAAGCGCGGCAGTCAGGTTTCTGACCGGACGGTTGAACGCCTGGAATCCTATCAGCCCAAGCAAGTGGTCATGTGGTGCCCGTCCTGCAACGTCCATTTCAAGGATATTGTCATTGGCCGCGACAGCCGTCAGCCCCAGTTCGAGATCACCCATACCACCCAATTCCTGGCCGAGATGGTCCGGCGCGGGGAGATCACGTGGGAACGCGCAGTTTCCGGCAAGGTCGCGCTGCATACCCACGTGGGCCGCAGCGGGCATGAAGAGGGACAGCGGCGGGCCAAGCGTGACCGGGAGGCCGCGGCTATTCTCCTGGACTCGATCCCTGGGGTCGAACTGCTCGACGAACTTCAGTCCCCACCGGAACTGGACTACGACTGCGGGGCGGCCGGCCTGCGTCTGCCGCCACAACGCTTTCAGGCTATTCGGGCTGAACTGGTCCGCTCGCTCAAGAGTACGAGTCAGGCAAACACCTTGGCAACGATCTCACACGCCTGCCACCGCGAGTGGTGCGACATCGGCGACGCTCGGCTCACCGTCCGCAACTATATCTCTTTCGTGGCCGAGGCCCTGGGGCTTGAGACCGAGCACGATCAGCTTGGCGATTTCAAGAAGGCCACCGACCTGGAAGACATCCTGGACCGTTCGCGTGACGCCTGGGAGTCGCACGGCCTCAGCCGCGGGCAGGCCAGGGACCTGGCGGCCAAGTATTTCGCGGACGGCGCTATGGCTCCGTAGTCCGCGGGACATGGAACAGGTCTGGTGACCTGTCTTTTCCCTACAGTTCGGCCTTGAAGGTATCCGTCAGGCCGTTGGCATACGAGACCCGCTTGGGAGTCAGACGCATCATGCGCAAGCTGTCATAGCCAAAGAACGGTTCTTCAAACGGATTCTTGGTCAGGAAACGCTCTTTCAACTCGTTCCATTCGGCGCTGTCCCGAGCGACCTCTCTCGCAAGTCCCTGTACCGTTGCGCGCGCAACTTGCAGGGTTGAGACATCGGCCGTGTCTCTATTATCAACCACAACGGTCGCCTGGGGCCGCGTGAGCAGATTGTGATACTTCTCCGCGTCGGCCAGCATAATAAAGATCAAATCCAGCTCGTCGGTCTGCCCAAAGGCTTGCAGATGGGCCGTCGGCCAGGCTTCCCCTTGAGTTGTGAGGATTGCCACGTGCTGCTGCGCGCACAGGTCTGCGAGTTTCTGTTTTTGCTCGGCATCCATGAATGTCGTCCTTTCTTATGCCATGCGGGTCGGGTGAAGAGTCTGCGCTCGGCTATGCCGAATCCCGGTCGTCAAACGTCATGATCGTCCGAAACTTGCCAAGCACCTCTTCCCCGTGGTCGACACGAATCTGTTCGGTGACCTTCGGCGGTATCCCAACATCGTCACGCGCATCGACCTCCCCGGTAATAACGGTCAGCAGGACGCTGTCCTTGTCCGCAACGTTGCGGAAACCGCGATACACGCCCGGCGGACAGGAGAACACGTCCCATTTATTGAGCCTGACCGTCTCCTGCCCTTCCTCACCAACGGCAAACTCAAACGCACCGTCAAGGACCATGAAGGTCTCGTAGGTATTGTTGTGCGCGTGCAAACACGGCCCCTGGCCGGGCGGGCAGACGGAAACGTTCATCGTTGTGCCGGCCGCGCCAAATATCGCGGCGGTCTCACCAAACGGATTCTTGGTCTTCTCCAGAATGACCGGCATCAGGCGGCGCGCAAAGATGACATCCATCGCGTCCTGCGGCACATCTGCCATGTCCTTAGCCGTGGACATGGGCTGGAGCTGATCAAACCGGGCAACCCGTTGGGCAATTTCTTCTTTGGTCATATTTCGATTTGCCATTGCTCCCTCTCCTTCAGACTCGTGGTCTTACCATAAACGTTTGGACGCTAAGGCTGCGCCCTGGCTCAGCACCTGCAATTTCGCCCATACCACATCGTCAGCGACCATGGTATAGCCGGCAAAAGTTGAAAACCCGCAGTCCGTACTGGCGATAATACGTTCCCGCTCGCCAACCACGTCGATCAGCCGCGCAATGCGTTCGGCCACAACCTCGGGGTGTTCGAGATAATTGGTGGTCACATCTACCACCCCAGGCAAGAGCAGCATCTCATCCGGGAGCGGATAGGACACGAACAACTCAGTCTCGTGCTGGTGACGCGGGTTGGCAAAAGGGATGCTTAGCCCACCGACCTTGGCCTGGTAAAGGAGCGGCAACAGGGGTTCCAAATCCATATCGTCGATGTGAGGACCATCCCAGTTCCCCCAGCACACGTGCAGGCGTACGCGGTCTCTGGGAATGTTGACCAGGGCGGCGTTGAGCGCCTCGATATGCAGTTCGACCCGTTTGAGAAAGGCGTCGAGCGGTTGGTCCACATACAGAATCTGGCGCTCCAGGGCCAGGTCGGGTCCATCGACCTGAAGAATATGGCCGTGCTCAACAATGAGTTCATACTCGCCGCGCAGTTCCTCGGCCAAGGCCATCACATAGTCCCGGTCAGTGCTGTAGTCGGGATTATTCGGATTGCGTAACAGGGTGGTGGAGACAATGCCCGGATTGGCGGCGGTCACAAAGGTCTCTGCTGTGTGGTTCCCGACTCCCGTTCGCGCCAGGGATGCCTTGAAGAGACGCAGCTCTTGTTGCACGGCCCGCTTCTCTGTGTCGTATTTCACGGCGCATTGGCATTCCGGCATATCGTACAAGGTCGCGCTCTTGGAAATCTCGTCTCCCCGTGACGCCTGCTGTTGCTTGAGTTTGGCGTAGCCGGGGAATTTTGCAAAGTCAGTCACCGTGCCCCGCGGCGAGTGGCCGCCAAAGCCCGACATGCGATCCTTGACATAAAAGGAGAATCCGAGCCGGGGCAGTTCGCCATCACCGACAATATCCACCCCCACCTCGTGCTGTTTTTGCAGCACCTCATCGAGGTCGCGCTCGACCTGTTTTTCAAATGTGGCTTCATCAATCGCATTTCCAGCTTCTTGATCGACCAGCATCCGAAGGAGTCTTTCACTGCGCGGCAGACTGCCAACGTGGGTAGTAAGAATACGATTGATGCTGTGTTGCATGCAACTGCTCCTCCTCTGATACGAGCCCGTCACAATTTGGGCAGAGGGCCTATGAATAATCAACTCTGGCGCGACAAACAAGATTATCTTTCTCCCAGTCCATTCGCTATACTCACGCCGCAGCTTTCCACATGAATATCCTGCAATATAAAGGAGGACTGTATGTCTGCCGATGCCCTGACTATTCGCGCCCTCCGCGCTCGTGCGGTCAGCTTACCCATGAATCGCCCCATATATACCGGGGGTGGATCGGTCACAAAATTTCCCATGGTTCTGGTCGACCTTGAGACCGAGGAAGGCATTTGCGGTTGTAGCTATATCTTCTGCTATGCCCCGTTTGTCATGCTGCCGCTGGTGCAACTGCTCGAAAATCTGGGTGAGCTTATTGTTGGCGACAAGATTATTCCGCTCGCCCTGGAAGAAAAATTTCAGAAGGCGTTCCGTCTGCTCGGTCCGCAGGGATTTACAACCATGGCCGCAGCGGGGATCGACGCAGCCGCCTGGGACGCCTGCGCCAAGGCGGCAGGACAGCCGCTGGTCCAACTCTTGGGCGGGCAATCACAACCCATTCCGGCCTATAACAGCACCGGCCTGAGCATTATGGATGTGGACCGGGTGCGGAGTGAAGCGCGCGAGTTGGTCGAGCCGGGCTTCAGCGCCATAAAGGTGCGACTTGGCTATGAAGACGCCCGCGCCGATGTCGAGATCGTACGGGCAATCCGCAATGCCGTACCGGACGATATCACGCTCATGTCGGACTACAATCAGTCCTTAACCGTGCCGGAGGCCATACAACGCGCCCACGCTCTTGACGGCGAAGGACTGTGTTGGATCGAGGAGCCGACGCGCGCGGACGACTACGCCGGCTATACACAGATTCGCCAAGCCACTCATACGCCTATCCAGCTTGGAGAGAACTTCTGGGGGCCGCATGACATGGCCAAAGCCATCACAGCCGGGTCAGGAGATTTTCTCATGCCGGATGTCAATAAAATCGGTGGCGTGTCCGGCTGGCTACGCGCCGCCGCCCTGGCCGAACCAGCCGGCATTCCCGTCTCCTCCCATCTCTACCCGGAAATCAGCGTCCACCTACTGGCCGCAACCCCGACGCGACACTGGCTGGAATATGTGGACTGGGCCGAGCCCGTGCTCCAGGAGCCAACGCAGCTTGAAGACGGCCATGCCTTTCCCTCGCCAGCCCCAGGGACCGGCATCGCCTGGAACGAGGATGCCGTCGCCCGGTACTTAGTGTAACATCGGCCCGATACCGGAGGTTTCCATCTGGTTCATGATTCTCTCTGACCAGGGGTTCTTACCCCGGGACGAGATGAAAGAACAGTTGGAGATTCTGGGAACAAAAATTATTCCCGAGTTTGCTCATTAAGTGAAAGGCAAGTTTCGCTCCCCTTCGCGCTCCCTCTGGGAGCGTGCCGCGCTTCAATCCCCTCTCCCAGAGGGCCAGGGTGAGGGTTCCTTTTTCGGAAACCCAACAGCTACGGGTGTTGTTTGCGCATCGAGTTCTTGACCAGAATCTTGCCGTCCCTAAAGGTCAGCACGTCGCAGCCGCGCGCCCTCACCTTGGTCCCGTCCGACGCTCTGGTTCCGGTAAATATCCACTCACACACCCCTCGATTGCCCGCAATAAAGTCTTTACCCACCGGCTCGAAGTGAGCGTCCGGGTAGCCTTCCCACAGACTGGCAAAACCCTTGCGGACTTCTTCTCTCCCCTCCCACTTGGTCCCTTCGGTTTCGGTGCCGACGGAGGCCATGAACACACAGCCATCGGCCATATGCCCCATCAGCTTGTCGAGGTCTTTGTCGTTCCAGGCCTGGGTAAAATTCGCCAGAAATTCAGGGGTGACTTCGTTTGTGTCAGACATACGCGCGTCCTCCATCGGAGTTGATTGCCATCTCGGGCCGTAGCGGTCCGAGAACCGGGGCTGATACTATCACTGTATCCTTCATCACGTATATGGGGCACGGGCATGGGTATTACACGACCGAGCGCACAGGAAATACAACGTCTGGGCGAGCACGTCTTTATGGACATCGAGGCTGCCGAAGCCCAGGAGTTCGCGGAGTTGATCGACGGCAATCTCCGAATCTACGAAGCCCTGGACGCACTGCCGGACGATCTTCCGCCGGTGAAATATCCCCGGACGCCCGGCCACCGTCCCAGCCCGGAGGAGAATCCGTCGTGGGCCTGAAAATCGCGCTCGTGCAAGAGGGTTTCGGCCATGCCAATTCTGATTCACGGGTAGACGAAAAAGTCCGGGCCGCCGCCAAGACCTACGAGACGCTGGGCGCAACGGTCTCTGTTGTGTCGATCCCCCTGCATCGGATGAGTGCCGCGATTTGGACGCCGATTTACGTAGAAGGTCTGGTCGTTTCGATGATGCACGACAACGGCTGTGGCAAAAACCGTGCGGGCGGTTATGTGCCCAGCCTGATGCGCTCCCATGCGCACTGGCGCGACCATACGCATAAATTCGGACCCCAAACAAAACTGGTGCTGCTCACGGGAGAGTATATGACACGGGCCTATGGAGGCCTGTACTATGCCAAGGCCCAGAATCTTCGTCCACGCCTGACCGCAGCCTACGACGCGGTGCTCAAGGATCACGACCTGCTGCTCATGCCAACGCTTCCCATGACCGCTCCCGCGATTCCGGCAGCGGACGCCCCCGCATCCGAAATTGTCGCCCGCGCCCTGGAGATGGTACCCAACACCCCCGCCTTTGACCTCACCGGCCATCCGGCGCTCTCGCTCCCATGCGGGACGGTCAACGATCTGCCCGTGGGGCTGATGCTGGTGGGTCGGCATTTCGATGAACTGACCGTCTACCGCGCTGCTCATGCCTTTGAGCAGGCTGGCGACTGGAAGCATATGTGAGCTATATCCATCCCCAACACACAGGAGGGCATCACTCATGATTATCGGTCACGAACTGTACGGCAGCGGCCCCGAAGGCGTCATCGTCATGCACGACTTCTACGGCTGCCGGGATACCTGGGCGTTTGCCCGCAATTTTTTCGATACCAGGAATTTTACCTTCGCCTTCGTTGAGGTACGCGGCTACGGCGCGTCGCGCCATATGCCCGGCGAATATACGCCGGTGGAAGCCGCGTCCGACATCCTTGCCCTGGCCGATAATCTGGGCTGGCGGCAGTTCCACATTGTTGGCCATTCCATGAGCGGTATGCTGGCCCAAAGAGTCGTCCTCGACGGCGGCGAGCGCGTCAAGTCAGCGGTCCTCAACACGCCGGTAGCCGCGACCGGCTTGGCTTTCTCTCCTGAGGGTCTGGCCGTCATCACCGACTCTATCACCGACAACGACACCCTGGCCCAAGCCTTTGACGTTCTGACCGGCAACCGGCTATGCCGGGAATGGCTCGATTTCAAAATCCGGCAGACCCGCTCGACCCGCAGCAAAGAAGCCCAGGCCGGCTATTTGAAGAGCCTGGCCTCCCAGGGCTTTCTCGACCAGATGAAAGGGAATACCACACCCATGCTCATCATCATTGGCGAGTTTGACATGGAGCCGTTCACGGAGGCGATCACAAAAGAGACCTTTCTTACCTGGTATCCCAACGCCGAAATGGCCGTCTGCCGTAATGCCGGCCACTACCCGCAGCAGGAAGCGCCGGTCTATGTCGCCACGGTTATCAATCGATTTTTGCAAAAGCAGCGTTGAGCTGAGTCCTTATCTTTCGGCACGTCCTGGAAGGGGATAGAGTCGTTCCTACGGTAAAGAGAAGAGGAGCCCAGTATGAAAATCGTTGACGGCGACAGTCACTTGATCGAACCGCTGAATTTATACCTCCAGTATATTGAGCCGGCCTACCGCGAGCGGGCCATGCACGTGGAGCAGGATACCTCTAGCGGCAAGCTGCGCATGGTGGTGGATAACAAGTCCATGCGGCTGGGGAGCGAAATCGACGAGATGCTCAGCATCGTCGTCGGTTATGGGCAGAAGGAAGACGGGAGCGCGCTCAACGAGTTTGACCAGTCCCTATACGAGGGCGGCGAGTGGCAGGACATGGACAAGCGCCTGCAGTTTCTGGACGCCGAGGGCATTGATTATCAGGTCCTCTACCCCACCATGGGCCTGTTATGGGAAGGCGAGGTCCAGGACCCGCAACTCGCCGCAGCCCTCTGTCGGGCCTATAATACCTGGGCGTTTGAGATCAGCGCCAGCCACCGAGACCGCCTCTTTCCCGCGGCCCATATCTCCCTCCGTGAGCCAACGCTGGCCGTGCAGGAGATCCAGCGCGTGGCCAAACTCGGCGCGCATTCCATCATGATCGGCTCCGCGCCTATCAACGGAAAAAGCTTCGGCCATCCGGATTACGACCCGCTCTGGGCAGCCGCTCAGGATTGCAATATCGCCGTCAGCATTCACCCGGCCGGCAACAAGGAGTATCTCGGCAGCGCCTGGTATAAGAACCGTAACCCCGGCTTCATGTTTATCTCCATGAATGTGATCCAGGACCCCCGCATGTCGCTGAGCACCATGGTGTATGACGGCGTCTTCGAGCGCTTTCCCCAGTTGCGCGCGGCAACCGTCGAATCCATGGGCAGTTGGGTTGGGGAGTGGATCGAGCGTTTTGACTATCGCTACCAATACATGCGCCACACCTCACAGATGAAACGCCCGATTCGAGAATATCTGGCCCGCAATATCTGGATCAACGCCGACCCGAGCGAAAAGCTGCTGCCGTATATCGTCCAGTTTGCCGGAGACGAGAAATTCTTTGTTGGCTCGGACTATCCCCACGCCGAGGGCTTTACCAAGCCGGTAGAGACCATGCGCGAGTTGCTCTCTGCGCTGCCAACGCAGTCGGTCGATAAAATCCTGGGGGCGAATGCTGCCGCGTTTTATGGGATTTGACGCAGACCGTTCGTGATTTCTTCCCGTCACCGTAATTCCAAGCTGGACCGAAAGAGGGCAAGGATGAAACAAAAAGCGCTGGCGGTTGTTGCGTTGTGTTTATATTGTCATATCCTTTGAAAAAGCATAGAATATCTGAAAGTCTGAATATCAGGCAAAATAATGGGAAATCCAGACACCAGTAAAGTAGGAAAGCGAGGGACGGTTGTTCTCCCAGCTCGTCTCCGGCGTCGTTTTGGTATCGAAGAAGGTTCCTTTGTGATTGCTGAGGAGTGTGCCGAGGGCATTCTTATTCGTCCTGCCGTCGTTACTCCCGTCGAGATTTATACTCCGGAGCGCACAGCAGAATTCCTACTGTCAAACGCCATTGACGCGGACGATTATGCAGATGCGGTCCAGGAGGTACGGAAGCTCGGCCTTGACCCCGACAAGATTCCTCACCACCGGCTCTCAACGGACTGAGCCGTGGAACGTGCCTTTCTCGATGCCAATGTCCTCTTCTCTGCAGCCTATAAGACGAACGCCTCGCTGACCAGGTTATGGCAGCTCTCAGGCGTGGAGACCGTGACTCCTGCCTACGCCGTAGAAGAAGCGACTCGTAACATCACCCTTGCCAAGCCTGACCGACTCTCCGCTCTCCAGGACCTCCTCATGCAGACGAGGGTCATAAGCGATCCAGCCCAGTTTCCGGACCTGCCAAAAACGATTGATCTCAAGACAAAAGATCGGCCTATCCTGGCAGCGGCGATAGCCGAGCGCTGCCATTACCTTATTACCGGAGACAAAACAGACTTTGGGTCGTATTACGGTCAGACGGTGAGAGGGGTCCTGATTCTCCCTCCTGGAGAGTTCATTCGGCTTTACAATCAGCGGCCGTGATGGGCTGTCGTTACACCTACGGCTAACCCGACCCACTAGAAGGAGTCTCCGGGCCTCAGAGGGCGGCCGCCGGCTGCTGGGCCGTGGCGTCATCCGCCCGGATGACCGGCATCACCTGTGACGCAAACAACTCGGTGCTGCGGACGGCTAGGTCGTTGGGCAAGCTGCCATATTTGAACACACCGACAAACTGACTCGGGTTCATGGCTTGGCGCAGTTCCCGGATGGCGGCAACGCACTGCTCCGGGGTGCCAAAGACCTGCGTTTTGGCGAACTCCTGCTGAAAGGCGTTGGCCTGCTGCTGGCTGGCTTGGGCCAACTCGGCATAGGCCTCATAGCCCTTGGCGGCACGGAAATGCTCGGGTTCGTCAAAAGCGTAATGCTGCACGGCGGTGTCGGCATAGTCCATGATCCACTTCCGCCCGTCTTCCTGGGCCGACTCGTCTTCGGAGCAATAGATCCAGGCGGTAATAATTGGCCGTCGCGCCACGGTTCCGAATCTGGCGCACGCCGCCTGATATGCCTCATAGTCCTTCAGGTGGTCGCCCCAACTCTTCTGGGGGATGATCAGCATGCCCAAGCCGGCCCGCGCCATGATCTCGCCGGTCTCAGGACTGATAATGGCACCGTACATTCGCTCGGTCAGGTCCGAACTGACCGGACGCGGGCGGATGCGCATCTCCGGGATATTGAAATATTTGCCGGCAAAGGAAAAACGGTCCTGTCCGAGGGCGCACTTCACGACCTCGATACTCTCGATCAGACGCTCGCGCGCCTCGCTCATCGAGACCCGAAAACCGTCGTACTCCACCTGGGCGGCGCCGCGCCCGAAGCCCAGCAGCAGCTCGCGTCCACGCGCAAAATTATCCAGCATGGCAATCTGCTCGGCGACCCGCACCGGGTCGTGCCAGGGCAGCACGATCACAAACGTGCCAAGTCCGATCTTCTTGGTCCGCCCGCACACATAGCTGAGCATCTGCACCGGGTCGGGAATGAGTTCATAGTCCGTGAAATGATGCTCCACCGACCAGACCATATCGAACCCGAGGTCTTCGTACATTTCGGCCAGGGCCAAGTCTTCCGCGTAAATCTCGTGGTCCGGTCGGGGCGACCGGAAATAGTTCTGACAGATCAGCGAGCCTCCGAATTTCATGCCGTATCCTTTCTTTCCCTCGTCCTGGCGTGGTCGGGCTGCATTCTAGCCGAAAAGGCGCTATGCAGATAGTCGTCTGCGAGAGGAGGACACGATGCCGGTGAGTCGTCTGTCAGGCATGGCCGGGATTGGGGTGGACCGTATGGGCAGTCTGGCCGACCAGTCCCAGGACGGCGCAATACTGCGTTTGGAGAATCTCGATACCGACCTGCGACCGCCGCCCGGGGTGGAAGAAGCGACCCGGCAAGCGGTAGGGGAAGACGACGCCAACAGCTATCTGCCGTTTCTGGGGGCCGACTCCCTGCGGCAGGTAGCCGCGACCCTGGTCAGTCGTCTCTCGGGTGTGGAGTATAATTGGCAGAATTCCACCATTGTCAGCGCCGGCGGCCTGAACGGCATTCTCAACGTGCTGTTGGCTCTGCTTGAGCCCGGAGATGAGGTCATTCTCACTGACCCGATCTATATCGGTCTGGTGAACCGGGTGCGGCTGGCTGGCGGGGTGCCGGTTTTTGCGCCGTACCAGATTGAAGACGGCGTCTGGCGTTTGGACCGTGACCGCTTGCGGCAGTCCGTGACCGCCAAGACAAAAGTTTTGCTGATGATGAGCCCATCCATGCCGACCGGTGCCGTCTTTACGCGCCAGGATTGGGACAGCATCTGCGCGGCCTGCCAGGATGCCGACGCGTGGCTGCTGTATGACAGCGCCATGGAACGCATTCTGTTTGACGGCCTGGACTCCATGCACCCGGCCTCGTTCCCCGGTATGGCCCAGCGGACCATTACGGTTGGTGCGGTCTCCAAGGAATACCGGATGATAGGCTGGCGGGTCGGTTGGATCGTTGCCCCACCCGCCATTATCGATGATATCGGCTTGGTGAATATCTCCAATGTGGTCTGCCCGGTCGGCATCGCTCAAGCCGCGGCCACCGTAGCGCTGCAAACGCCCGACGCTGATATTGCCGCGGCCAGCGCGGAATGGCAGCATCGGCGCGATACGATGCTGCACGAACTTGAGGGCTTCCCCATCGTCAAGCCCCAAGGCGGCTGGTCCATGCTGCTGGATGTCTCGGGTTTCGGCCTGACCGGTGCGGAAGCCTCTCAGCGTCTGTTGGAGAAAGGGAAAATCGCGGCAACGGCTATGACGGGCTGGGGCAGCGAGCGGAGCGCAAACTTTGTTCGCTTCGTTTTCTCAAACGAACCCGTCAGGCGGCTACGCGGCCTGCAGGAGCGAGTAGAAGCGGCTCTATCCTGACGTAGGGGCAATTCATGAATTGCCCCTACAGTCGCGTGAACCCCCTGGGACCGGGCACCACAGGGGGTTGCCCCTACATTTTCATTCCCTCTCCCCTGGAGGGAGAGGGCTGGGGTGAGGGGGTTTCCCTTAGCCCGGCGATGCTTCGAGTATCCTTCCGATTAAGGGACTCTGGTGCCAGCAGACCAGCTTCCAGGCTCCGTCCCGATACACCCAGGTCAGGGTAAAGCCCATAAAGCGCTGGCGGAAACCGGCATCGCGCGGTTTGCCCCGAAACGTCGAAAAGCCGCTGACATGGCCGGTCTCGCCAAACACCTTGAAGTGCATTTCGCGCGGCTTCCACTCAAACGACTCCCACATGCCTTTCCCGCCGGCGTGAAAGGCAATATGGTCCTTGAAGTCGTCCAGGTCCATACGCCACGGAAAGTCTTCGTCCAGAATTTCCGCCTCCTCGTCAAACGCCTGCCAAAAGGCGTCCAAGTTGCCGGTATTGAGTCCGTCATTCCAGGCGTGAAAGGCCGCTTCCAAACTCGGTATGTCTGCTGCCATGATGTTCCCCTTTTCTCTTTTGGCCTATATAGCGGGTTGACCAGCGGAACTCTATGATATTTGGGAACAAATATCCGGCATGACACAAGGAAGGTGAATTATGAGACAAAGAGTCACACCCAGCGTCAGCGTCCTATTCCTGCTCGCGAGTGTCTTTGTCGGTCTGTCAGCGGCCCGAGCCGAGCATCTCGGAGAACTGAATTTCCCGACCTCCGGCTCAGCCGACGCTCAAGAACACTTCCTGCGAGGCGTCAAATATCTGCATAATTTTGGATTCGAGGACGCCGCCGAGGCGTTCCGGGCGGCGACGAAAGTCGAGCCGGGCTTTGCCCTGGCCTACTGGGGAGAGGCGCTCAGTCACAATCATCCATTGCAACCGGCACGTGACCTTGAAACACCGAGAAAAGTCCTGGCCCGTCTCGGTTCTTCACCGGCCGAGCGTGCCGCCAAAGCCCCGACTCCGCGCGAAGCCGGCTTACTGGCCGCGGTAGAAATTCTGTATGGAGAGGGCGACGATGCCAAGCGCGCCTTTGCTTACGCGGAGGCAATGGGTCGGTTGGCGACCCGCTATCCTGGGGACGAAGAAATTCAGGCGTTTTACGCGGTTGCCCTCCTGGGGACAGTCCGCCATATCGGAGACACCTGGGGATCAGAGTCAACGTTTGGGGTCCGGATGGAAGCGGGGGCAATAGCCCAGGAGGTGTTTCGCAAACACCCCAACCATCCTGGGGCGGCCCATTATATTATTCACGCCTTTGACGATCCTATTCACGCACCCCTGGCCCTGACCGCAGCCCAACGCTACGCCACAATCGCTCCAGACGTCTCCCATGCCTTACACATGCCCTCGCATATTTTTATTCAGCGCGGCATGTGGGCCGAAGTGGTGGCTTCCAATGAAGCCTCATATCAAGCCGCTTTCGCGCGGTGGTATCAGCGAGACAATTTTTCTGCAACACAGCGATATTTTAATGATGTGTATATCTGGCACGCTTTGGATTGGGGCCAGTACGGCGCCCTGCAACTGGCGGATTGGGCCACGGCCAAGCAGGCAATTGCGCTTCTCCGACCAGTCGCAGAGAAAAGCACGGTCTCAAGGGTCAAGGAAGGAGTCGGCGAAATGACGGCCCGCTATATTGTCGAAAGCGAGCAGTGGGAGCAACTCTCTCTTCTTTCCGATCTCACCACACACGAGTTGATGGCAACCGGCATGAGCGCCGTGCGCCTGGGCGATGTGGCAAGCGCTCAGCAGGTGGAGGATAGGTTAAGAGAAATAGAGCAGGAAGAACCGCAATCTCGCTTCAAACGGACCCAACAGGCGCTGACTATCATGCGTCTTGAGGTCGCCGCCCTGGTGCGGCTTGCACAGGGCCAGGGCGACGCCGCCATCGCCCTCATGGAGGAAGCCGTGACGATTGCCGACAGTATGGGCCTGCCCAACGGATCAGCCATACCAATCAAACCCGCGCACGAGTTATATGGAGAAATCCTGCTTGAGCTTGACCGGCCGCAACAGGCGATGACCTGGTTCGAGGCCTCTTTGCAACGGACCCCGAACCGCCCCCTTTCGCTACGCGGCTTGGCGCGCGCCGCCGCAAAAAGTGAAGACCTCCACACTGCGCGTCAAAGTTATCAAAAGCTTCTTGCAGTCTGGGATGACAGAAATACCCCGGAGGCACTACAAGAAGCGCGAGTGTTTCTGGCCGCAGCAGACCGGTAAGAGACGATGAACAAGGAGCAAGCATGTCCGAAGAATCCTGTAGGCAAGCCATAGATACCGGGACCGACCAACTCCTGTGTCATGTCGAAGAGCGTGTGGGAGTGGTGACCCTGAATCGTCCTGAGGTCCAGAACGCACTGTCGGATACGCTCACCCCGGCGCTCCGTACCATTATTCCGGAGCTGGCGGTCCGCCCCGATGTCGGTTGTATTATGCTCACCGGAGCCGGGACAGCCTTTTGCGCCGGCGGCGATGTCAAAACCTTTGGCTCGTGGTCCAAAGAGGAGCAGACGCCGGAGGAGAAGATCCAACTCTTGCGGCGGCGGCAAAGAACACTGACCGGCATGATCTACGAACTCGAAAAGCCCGTGATTGCCGCCCTGCCCGGCCCGGCTGCCGGAGCCGGACTTTCGATCGCCCTGGCATGCGATATCCGTGTGGCCGCGGCGCGGGCGTTTGTCACCACCGGGTTCGGGAAAATCGGACTGTCCGGAGATTACGGGGGGAGCTGGTTTTTGACCCAACTGGTCGGCACGGCCAAGGCGCGTGAACTCTACTATACCTCCGAGCGTATCGATGCCGCAGAGTGTGAGCGTCTAGGCATCTTTAACCGCGTCTTTGCGGACGAGACATTTGAGACGGAAGCCCTCGCCTTTGCCAAACGGATTGCCGCCGGCCCACCGCTTGCTCTGCGCTATATGAAGGAAAACCTGAACCGGGCCACGACCCAGGACCTGCATACCTGTCTGGATATGGAAGCGGACCGGCTGATTCGGGCGTCCGGGACACGGGATTTTCAAGAAGCGGTTCGCGCCTTCAGAGAGAAAAGAGCGCCCGTCTTCACCGGCCGCTGAACTTTCCCATGACGACAAATATTCTCTTGCTCGATGTCGATGGTGTGCTGAAATCTCTCCAGGGTGCGGCTGGCACCATACGCGGGACGGATTGGAAAGAGGGAGTCCAGGAATTCGTTGCGTGGTGTCAGGAACAGTTCCACGTCGTCCTTATTCTCTCTTCGTGGCAGGCCCATATCCACCTGGAATTCGCAGCGCTCGATATCCACCTGCCCTCACTGTCCTGGAAGACTACCAAAACTGAGGGGCTGGCCGGTCTGGCCGGGCCGGGAAAAAAGATCGTGTGGGTCGAGGATGGCTGGGACGCCGAGGATCGAGCCATAGCGGAAAGTCTGGGGATTACACTGGTGGAAACGCATTTTCACGAACCGCTGACACTGACGCGCCAAAAGATCGCTGCGGCATAAACGCCGGGCTCTCACTGGTCAGCGGCACTTCAGACTGATACACGAGAACGCCAGCCTGCAAAAATCGATTGGAGCAGCGTATGGCAGACGGACAGATCAATGCAGAGCAGATTGAGTATTGGAACGAACGGGGCGGCCCGCAATGGGTCAAACTCCAGGAGCGGCTCGATACCCAGATCGGTCCCTTAGGGCTCGTCGCCTTGGAGCAAGCCGCGGCGCAACCGGGAGAGTCCGTTCTTGATGTGGGCTGCGGGTGCGGACACACCGCGCTCGCTCTGGCGGAACAGGTCGGTCCTCGCGGCACGGTAACGGGGATTGATGTCTCCCGCCCCATGCTGGGTCGCGCCCGTGAACGCCAACAGGAACAACACTTGCAGAACTTGACCTTCCTGCACGCCGATGCCCAGACGCACCAGTTCGAGCCGGCCAGCGTTGATCTGATCTTTTCTCGTTTCGGCGTCATGTTCTTCGAGGATGCCTCCCAGGCTTTCGGCAACCTGCGGACGGCGCTTCGCCCTGGGGGGCGGCTGTGTTTCCTGTGCTGGCAGGAGTTACAAAAGAATGATTGGGTTCGGGTTCCGCTTCAAGCCGCGGCCCAACATGTGCCGCTTCCGCCTCGTCCCGAGCCCGGCGCCCCCGGCCCCTTTTCTTTGGCCGATTCTAACCGCGTGCGCGGGATTCTTGACTCAGCCGGATTTCGCAATGTGCGCTGCCAGCCTCATACAACGAATATCAGCGTCGGCGGCGCAACGGGCATAGACGGAGCGGTCTCTTTCCTCCTCGCCATCGGGCCGGTTGCATCCCTGTTACGCGAGTCCGATGCTGAGACGCGCAGCCGCGTGGCCGAGGCCATCCATACCGCCCTGCTTCCGTACGTAGACGGAGACAGCGTCTATCTGTCGAGCGCAACCTGGGTTGTGCAGGCAGACGCGCCCTCATAAAACAGTGTGGAGAAGCCCGGCTATTCTCGCCAGGTAAAGAGTCGCAGGCAGTCCGTCGCCAAATCAAACAAATGGCGGCAGCCGGTTGAGCCCCCGATCCGATCGACTACCGGAGGCGTAAAATTTTTTTCGAGCTTGAGGCCGTTGAGCCCTGCCGTTCGGGAGTGGGGCTCTTCGCATAGCCCGCGAAAAGGGAGCCGTCCGGGCCGACTGGTAGCATTGGCGATCGTTCCCTCGGGGTCGATATCAAAATCGATCTGCATCTGCTGAAAACGGTCGTCCAGTGCGTGATGGCAGTGAAAACCCGTCCGGTCAGGACGTGGGGTAATCTGTAAACGCTTCGTGCGCCAAAAGAAGCGCGTCTCCCCCGGTTCAGGGACGGTCATATCGGGATCGAAAGGCTCAATCGTCCGTTCCTCGAACAGCCGGGCCGACTGATCCCGATACGTAAAACACGAGTTCTTCAGCATACTGAAATCGGCGCGATCCCGTTCCCAGAGCATCCGCGCCAGCCGGCTCGGCCCGGGCGGCATGTCTGTCACCAGCGATGCAAACCGTTCATGATCGTCTTTGGGAACCGGGAAGGCCTGGAGGCTGACGCGCGCCATTTCCATGGCCAACGTCCGGTGCTCCTTGTGGCCCGGCAAATCACCCAGGGTCGCTCCTATGATCCGGCTAAAGCCCTGACCGATCGTTGCGCCCTGAATGGTAGGAATGCGTGCAATCAAGGCAGGCGAGAGCATATCGGAGGAACCGGAGAGATGCGTCGCAGAGGCCCGGCGAATTTCATACGTCGGCAGACGCACCACCCACTCGGCGGTCAGCGTACAGCGATGGTCGGCAAGCGTTCCCCGGACCCGCATTTCCGAGTTGACGGGGTTGTCAATCTCAGCCTCAAAGGTTCGTGTATACTCGGCTTCCGCAAACGGGAGAGAGCAGATGTGGGCTGAGGCGGGACGAGTCATGGGAGGAACGGGCGAATCCGCACGCGGGAGGCAAACACTCGTCGCCGGGCAGGATGGACTCTTATACCGGCCGCGCGCTCATGGGCTCGGTGGAAAGCGTCAGCCCGCGTCCCTCACGCATTTTGGTGAGCACGTGTTCCACCACCGTTCCGTAGTGAATACCCACAATGGACAATTCAAGGGCCTTCACGAGGTGTGATCCTGGAAACTGAAACAGGGCGCGTTTCGTATTCAAATACTCGCGGGCGGCTTCATAGACCGATTGGGCCTCGGCGCGTGGCAGGACGCCCTGGGAAACCGCCTCTCGCACGCGCTGGACAAAATCCTGGACTTCGGTCAGACCCATGTCAGGCCGACAGCGCACCAAAGCATCCTGGGCATAGGACAGCATCTGGGCAAACCGCTTCGCATCTTGCCCGTCCAGTTCGATATGATTCTTGGCCGCAGCCCCCATCTTGTCCCAATAGGAGCCCAGATTCCGGGCCTCCGAGTGGATATCCCGCAGGAATTGCCGGTCAAGCTGAACGGCTCGCTTGAGCAGATGGAAGTAGCCTCGCTGTTCCTTCGTCCACAATCCGCCCAAGCCCTGCCTGACAAACGAGCGAAGCGCCGCCGCGACATGGCTCACGTCAAGATGACTGTTCGTAAAAATATGGGTGTCCAGACGACCTATCAAACGCTCCGCCCGTCCATACATGGCCTGCTGGCTGAACAGGGACTCCAGGATATGGAGAAAGCCGCTCTGCAAGTTATCGACGCCCATCAAGGGATTGAACTGAACCGTGTCGTCAACATTATTGCACGCCAGCTCTGCTTCAAGCAGACGCCCCTGCTCCTTGAGCTCGACATACAGCGGGGTATGCGGCAGCGGCGTCAAGGTGCCCGTCATGGCCGAGAAGACCCCATTCTTTTCGACAAAGTCCACAATATTGTCGGCCGTCTGGCGGGTGTCGGTATCGGCCCCAAAGATGAAGCCGGCCTGGACCTCAATGCCATGTTTCTGCAGCAAGCCAATCGTGTCTTTTGGGGCGGTTTTGATATTCTGAATCTTATTCATCTGCCGCAGGGCCGCGGGGTCGGGGTTCTCGATACCCAGGAAGACCGTGGCAAACCCGGCCTGCTGCATCAGGGGGACCAGATAGGCCAGCGATTCTTTGCCCAGGTCGATACTCGCCTGGGTAAAAAATCCAAAGGGATAGTCGTGTTGACGCTGGAATTCCGTCATCGCGTTGAGGATCTCTTCCATGGCCTTGGGCTCGGACACGAAATTATCGTCAACCGTGAACACTCCGCCACGAAAGCCGGTATCATAGATGGCCTGCAACTCGCGCGTGACATCGGTGCCGCCCTTGGCCCGGGGGAATCCGCCGTTGAACTGAATGATGTCACAGAAATTACACCGAAAACGGCAGCCGGCGGTTGTTTGCAACATCAGGGCGCGGTAGTCACCGACATCAATCAAATCCCAGCGCGGGCTGGGCAAACCGTCAAACGGCTCGAAAATTGAACGATCCTGGAGATACTTGCGGGAGGCCTCGGGGGCGTTGAGAACCTGTTCGGGAATGAACAGCAAGGGGGACTCGTCGCTATGTTTGGGGGCTTCCTCCAGACGACGATTGAGATCGGCAACCCACGGACTCGCCTCTCCCCAGACCAGGTAGTCGAGCCCCCGATGCAGCACCTCATCTTTTTCGTTCCGCGGGTTCATAATGGAGTCGCGATAGGTCGAGGCCAGGGGCCCGCCAAGAACCCAGGGCGTGTCCGTACCGTGGGCCGGTCCTTTGAGAAGCTCAACCAGAGAGTCGCGTTGGACATTCATCGCCCCGGTAAAGACAGTGTCGCTGTCCTGAATTTTTTTTCGGAGATTTTGAGAAGAAAGGCGCTCAACATTCAGATCAACCAGGTCAAATTCCCACTCGTCCTGCGGCATCAGGGCCGCAAAGGTCAGGAGCCCGACCGGTGGGAACGGAGCTTTGCGGCGGATGTATTGCATCACATACTTAAAGCTCCAGAAGGAATCAGCCGGAAATTCCGACGCAATCAGCAGTCCTTTTTTCATACTGAGGCCCCTTTGCTACCATGCGGCATTTGGTGACCCGAGGTAGCCCACATGATCAGAGCAAGTGAGATATTCAGGTGATTCATGCTTCCTCACGGCACGAGTCCATAATGAGAGCCCATATACACACAAAAGATCATCTTGAAGAAGGGGATCATCTCATCGGGTGTAAGCCCTGGGATATTATCCCCATGTTGTTTTTCAAGGTACTGCCACGCTTCCAGACTCATCTCCGGCTTAGGATTCCGGTCGTTAAATTCCCCAAGCCTCTCAGCTAAGTCTTCGGCAAAGGCATCTGCCCGCAGGGAGAGTTCTTTGTCTTGTATCGTCGGGATTTCCATCGAACTTCCTCCTTACTTTAAGGAGTACTAATTTCGTTCCAGGAATCGTCCAGCATATATCGGGCCAGAGCATAAGCAAAGGTCGGATAAAACACTGGATTTGCATGGGGCTTTGCTGCACATAGGGTATTGAAAAGAGTCGTACTTTGCAGAGCGACTGCTAGTGGTCTTTTCATGTCAGCCTCTGCGGGGACGGTCCCTCCATGATTCAGAAGAGCTTGGTAAACGATTTTCCCAACTTCAATGAATTTAGCCCTATTTTTCATATAATCCGTCAAAAAGCTACGACTCTTGAGCGTCTGAAGATCCGTTGCAGTCGTGAATGCCATCCCTGTTCTTTCATTCCATCTTATACGCAAGACCGACAGTGAAAATCATTAGAGCAACAAAGCAGCAAACAATCAGCCATGTAGAAAAACCGACTTCCGCGCGATAGCTCGTGAAGGCGGCAAGCCCAGTAAGAACAACTAGGACAAAGGCCAGTGTCCAGCAAAACCGTCGGAGGTCCCTGGTTATAGGGGGGACTGCTGCCGTCTGA
>JAJDZM010000069.1 GCA_022824615.1 Candidatus Binatia bacterium
CCCACCGTCTCCTACAGCGCGACATTGTGTTCAAGCAACTCGGACTGGTCGTCATCGATGAAGAGCATCGATTCGGGGTGACGCATAAGGAAAAAATCAAACGCCTCCGCCACGAGGTTGATGTCCTGACGCTGTCGGCCACGCCCATCCCGCGTTCGCTCAATATGGGCATGATGGGTCTGCGCGACCTGAGCGTGATTGAAACCCCGCCCGTGGACCGCCAGGCCATCCGGACCTATGTGGCCCGCTTTGATGAAGACCTCATCCGCTCGGCGATTTTGCACGAACTCGCCAGGGGCGGGCAGGTCTTTTTTGTCCACAACCGGGTTGAGAGCATTGAGAAAATGGCCGACCAGTTGCGTGCTCTCGTGCCCGAGGCGGTCCTGGCGGTTGCCCACGGCCAGATGGGGGAACGGGAACTGGAAACGGTCATGCTGGACTTCATGCACCACCGGGTGAATGTGCTGTGCTGCTCGGCTATTATTGAGTCCGGGCTCGATATCCCGACCGCGAACACGATTATCATTAACCGGGCGGACTATTTTGGCCTGGCGCAACTGTATCAGCTCCGCGGGCGGGTCGGACGGTCCGCCATGCGCGCCTATGCCTATTTACTCATTCCGGGGGAGCACGCCCTGACCCGGGATGCCCAGCGGCGCTTGGAGGTCCTCCAGGAGCTGGACGACCTGGGCGGCGGGTTTCGTCTGGCGGCCCACGATCTGGAGATTCGCGGGGCGGGCAACCTCCTGGGCAAAGAACAGTCCGGCCGCGTCGCCGCGGTCGGCTACGAACTCTACGCTCAGATGCTGGAAGAGACGGTCCGCGAGCTACGTGGAGGCGAGATTGAGGTGGCGATTGAGCCCGAAATTCATATTGGCCTGCCCGCCTATTTGCCCGAAGCCTACATCCCGGATGTCAACCAGCGCCTGGTCTTCTACAAAAAACTGGCCAACGTGAAAGCGCGCAGCGACCTGGAAGACTTGGCCTACGAAATGGAAGACCGGTTTGGCCGCCTGCCCGAGCTGGTCCTGGATTTTATTGAAGTCATGGATCTGCGCCGGGTGCTGCGCCTTTATCTCGTCACTGCCGTCTACCGCAAGGGCGAGCGCGTCACCCTGCACTTCCACCCTGACTCGCCCATACAGGGCGAGCGGCTGGTGGCCTTTATTCAGCACAACGACCGGGGGGCCCAGCTCAGCCCGGACTTTCGGGTCTCGTTTTCGCTTGCGCCCCAGGAAGACATCATGGAGGCGGTCAAGAGTCTCTTGCACGACCTCAACGAGAAGAGTTAAGGTGTCCTCCGATGATACCATCCAAAGCTGGATTCTTTACTCTTTATCATGTGAGCCGGTGAAGCGTGATGAAAAGAACGATTTATCAGATGCCGAAAGGCGTTGAGCACAAAAGAATGCAAATCCTGACCGGTGTGCTGGTCTGTGCCGTGTGGCTGGGACCGGCCGCAAGCCGGGCTGAGGTCATTAACCGCATAGTGGCGACCGTTGACGACGCGCCGATTACTTCATACGAGATGCAGGGTTTCCGGGAAGAGGCGGGTGCGAGCCCGCTGGCGCCCGCCGGTGGAGCGGCGGGAATGTCGGATAGCGAGGTCCTGGACGCGCTCGTCATGCAGAAATTGGTCAGAAAGGAAGTGGAAAAGCAGGGCCTGAAAGCCAAAAAGTCCGATATTGATGGCTATATTGCGCGCATCCAGGCGCAGAGCAATCTCAACGATGAAGAATTTGAAGCTGCCCTGATCGAGCAGGGCATGACCATGGAGGCCTACCGCGAACGGGTTGGGACTGAGGTGGAACAGGCCATGCTCATGAGTCGTGAGATCGGCTCAAGGGTGAATGTCACGCCCGAGGATGTCCAGCGCTACTACGATGAGCATATCGACGAGTATACCCAGCCCGCGCAGGTGCGCGTCCGCCATATTTTCCGCCCGCTCTCGCCCGCCGCGAGCGAGGCGGAGGCACAGGAAACAGTTGCGCTTGTGCATCAAGTCCGCCAACGCGCGCTGGGGGGCGAAAATTTCGGCAATCTGGCAAGTCAGTACTCTCTGGGTCCGGGCGCTGAAAGCGGAGGGGACCTCGGCTATTTTGAACGCGGACAAATGCCCGAAGGCATTGAACAGGTCGCCTTTTCCCTGGAAAACGGCGATATCAGCCAGCCTTTCCGGACCAACTCCGGGATGCATCTGCTCAAGATCGAGGACAAACGGAACGCCGGCCTGCAACCCCTGGAGACCGTTTCCGAGGAGATCAAAAACAAGCTGTATAACGAGGCGCTGCGCGAGCGCTACGCGCGCTGGTTTAATGAGGATCTCCGCTTCCGCCATCACGTCGAAAACTTCCTTGAAGCGCCGGAAGATTTTGGCTCGGGTATCACGGAGACGAGTGGCATTTTAGATACCGAGGTGGAAGAGGTGGCTCCGGACCGCCTGGAGATTGGAAAGAAAAAGGGCCTCCTCGGCTGGATCTGGCCGTTCTGAAAAACGCCGTAGTGCTCATGCCTATCAAGCCTGTGCTCGGGGTGACCATGGGCGACCCCGCAGGGGTCGGGCCGGAGGTCGTACTCAAGGCCCTCCAGTCACCGCCGCCCGGCTGTCGAGTCATCGTTCTTGGCGATCTTGCAGTTTTACAGGAAACGGCGGCCCGTCTGGCATCCTATCTCCACCCGTATCAGTGGCAGGTTGGCGATGCCTTGCCCACCGACGCGCGGCAGATACCCGTTCTCGCGCTCTCCCAGCTTGCTCAAACCGAACGTATCCCCGGCCAGCCCACTCGCGCCGGAGGGGAGGTCTCCTATCGCTATGTCGAAAACGGCGTGCGTTTCACCCTGGACGGGGCCCTGGACGGACTGGTCACCGCACCGATCAGCAAAGCCATGTGGCAGGCGGCCGGTCATGCCTACCCCGGCCATACCGAACTGCTGGCCGCGCTGACGGATACGGCCGAGGTGCGGATGATGCTGGACGGGTCGCCCCCCTCTTTCTTGGGAGATCGCTCTGAGCCCGTCGAAGGGCGAGGGGGCAAAAAGCCGTTGCGGGTGATTCTGGTGACCACGCATATGCCTCTGGCCCAGGTTCCGGGTGCCCTGTCGTGCGAACGGATTGCAAAAACCATCACGGTTGCCGCAACGCATTTGCGCCGTTTTTACGGTCTGCCCCAGCCCAGCCTGGCCGTCGCCGGACTGAATCCCCACGCCGGAGAAGCGGGCGCATTCGGCGACGAGGAACAACGGTTGATTCAACCGGCGGTCGAGCGGGCTCGTAGCGCGGGCTGCAATGTTGTCGGGCCGCTGCCCGCGGATACGGTATTTGTGCGGGCGGTGCGGGGCGAATTCGATGCCGTGATCTGCCAGTATCACGACCAAGCCCTCATCCCGCTCAAACTGTTGTCCTGGGAAGACGGCGTTAATGTCACGCTGGGTCTGCCGATCATTCGCACCTCACCCGACCACGGCACGGCGTTTGATATTGCCGGCCATAACAAAGCCAGTCCGAACAGCATGCAGGCGGCTCTCAGGCTGGCAGCGGAAATGACGCAGCGGACTCGGACGGCCCGGTAGAGATGCGATTCCCATGAATAGACTCTCGCAGAACTCGCTAGTGCCGTTTGGCAGGGGAGCTACCCACCCCGGCCTTCGGCCACCCCTCCCAAGAGGGGAGCAAAAGAAAATCCCCTCCTTGGAGGGGTGGCCCGTAGGGCCGGGGTGGGTTCTGCCGGCTCCGGTGCTCTCCGACCCCATGGGTGACTTACGACCTTCAACGTGGGCCAACCCCCTCTCTTCTCGCCCTGAGGCCGCAGCCGGGTCGTGACTGGGGAAAGCGTCGGCATGACCACACTCGCACGGATCGGTGAGCGGCTGAGCCAGGGCTATGGAGAGCCGGGGCGGCACGCCCACGAGCGTCTCCAGAGTTGGCTGGCGGGTGAGGTGCCGTACGCCTATCCCGAGGTGCTGGCCCGGCATCTCGATGCAGACCATCTGGCCCTGGTGTTTGACGCCTTCTGGCAGGTTCTGCCATTTGGGACGGGCGGCCGCCGCGGACGGGTCGGCTACGGGCCGAACCGCATGAATCCGACAACCGTGGCCATGGCCGTCCAGGGGCACTGTCAATACCTCGCGTCAGTGTTTCCGAACCGGACCGATTTGGCTGTGGTGGTGGCCAACGATGTTCGGGTATTTCATGACCTGGCCGGGGTGTACGGCTTTCTGGGCACCACCCATCCCCTCCTGGGCGTGTCGTCCCGCTCGCTGGGCAAACTGGCGTGTGAGATTTACGCCGGGAACGGCATTGTTGCCTATTTCGCCGAGCCGGAAAACGACACGGCCGTGCTGACCACGCCGGAGCTGTCCTATCTGATTGGTCAACTGGGCGCGGTTGGCGGTATCAATCTGTCGGCCTCGCATAATCCGCCCGATGACAATGGCATCAAGGTGTATGACCAGTATGGCAGCCAACCGGTAGCCCCGGACGACCAGCGGCTGGTAGATATCATGGCGCAGGCCACGGACATTCGCTCCCTCCCTTTTGCTCAGGCCCTGAGCCAGGAGCTGATTCGCCCCATCCCACGTCGGTTGCACCAGGAATACCTTCGGACCTATGTACGGCTCTACGACCGGCTTCATACTCCGCTGCCGGCCTATCCGATTGTATTTACTCCCCTGAGTGGCTGTGGGCTGGCGACGGTTGGTGCGCTGCTGGAGCGAGTCGGCTTCCCGGTCCGAACCCCGCCCGACCAGGGCCCGGATGGGACGTTTGCGGCCATTCCTTTTCGCGTGCCCAACCCCGAAGTCCCCCAGGCGACCGAGCCGGCAAAAGCCTTCGCCGACGCGCACGGGATCGATGTGGTCCTCTCCAGCGACCCGGACGCTGACCGGGTCGGTCTTGAGGCCAGACTGCCCGACGGGAGCTGGTATCATTTTGACGGTAACCAGCTTGCGGCCATGCTGTGCTATTTCCTGATGCTGGACCCCAGCGGTCCGCAGCGCAAAGGGCTGGTTATTGAGACCCTGGTGACCACCCGGCTGCTGGGCAAAATCGTGGCTCGGGCGGGCGATTCCTGGATCGTAGACGACCTGCTCGTCGGCTTCAAATACGTGGCGGCGGTCCTGAAAGCCCTGGACCGGACCGGCACCTATCATGACGTTCAGTGTGGACCCGAGCAACTGGTTCTGGCGGTCGAAGAAAGCCACGGCGGCATGCTCATCCCGCACCTCAAAGATAAAGACGCCGCGCCAGTCTGCCTGTACTTCGCCACCCTGTATCAACAGCTCCGCCAGGAGGGAAAGACGCTGCTCGACTACTATATTCACATCCTGGAAGAGTTGGGCGGTGATGCGGATGTCAATCGATCCATCATGATGAGCGGGGCGGAGGGCGTGTTATGCCGAGACCGGCTTATGCACTCCCTGCGCGAAACGCCGCCCCGGCAGCTTGGTGGGTTTGCCGTTACGGATATGATTGATTACTGGGACGAGGCGCGCTTCGGACCCTTTGTGAGCGAAACCGATAAGCTCCCCCGGAATGTCTTACAGATCGTGACGGACGGCGGCGTGATAATCATCCGTCCGTCAGGTACGGAGCCGAAACTCAAATTCTACTGCCAGCTCCTGCCCCACGGAGCCGAAATGGACCTCTGTGGAAGCGCGCTCTTGGATGCCGTCCGGACCAGGGCCGAGGCCATAGCCGGACAGGTCTATAACGATCTCCTGGCCCGGCTCGACTGTCGCCTGAGTGAGGCCGGCCTGCTCCTGCCCGATATTATCGACCTCAGCCATAAACGCACCTTTGATACCACCACGAGCCCTCAACTGCGGCAGGCGCTTCTGTCCGGGTCGTTACCGAGTCTGGACGACACGCTCGCTTGGCTGCGGGCGGAAACGGCTAGGATGACGCCAGGGGCAGACCCCTTACCCGCCCTGAAAGCGCCGCTCGCCATGCTGTGCGAGCAGTGGCGGACCGAAGGACTCGCGAGCCCGGCCCTGGAAGCGCTACGGCGATGGACCCGGATTGAGTCTATTGAGTCTATTGAGTCTATTGAGTCCATGAGACCCAAAGGACCCTAGGAACCCAAAGGACCCAAAAGACTCAAAGGACTTAAAGAAGGAGCCCATGCGACGCAGAGTGAGTGTAATTGGAGGCGGGACCGGGTCGTTCAACGTCCTGTCGGGCCTGCGTGCCTATGCGGACCTGTGGATCCAATCCATTGTGACCATGATGGACTCGGGCGGCGACTCGGGGCGCCTCCGGGATGAATTCGGGGTACTGCCACCGGGGGATATGCGGCGCTGTCTGGTCGCCCTGTCAGAAGAGAGCCAGCTCTTGCGCGACCTGTTTTCCTTTCGGTTTGTGGACGCGCCCCTGGAGGGTCGGAGCTTTGGCAATCTTTTTTTTCTGGCCCTGACAAAAATTCTGGACTCCGAAAAACAGGCGATTGAAGCCATTAGCCGGATACTCAAAATACGGGGCCGCGTCCTGGCCGTGACCTGGGAGCACGCCCATCTGTGCGCGGAGCTGGCGGACGGTACCCTGGTCGAGGGGGAAGCCAATATCGACGTACCCAAGCATGACCCGGCCATCCCGATCCAACGGGTGTATCTTACGCCGGCGGCGCGGGCCAACCCCGAGGCCGTCCGCGCCTTACTGGAGAGCGATTTCATTATCTTTGCGCCGGGGAATTTATACACCTCAACTATTCCCAATGTCTTGGTCAGCGGTATTCCGGAAGCGCTTCAAAACGCACGCGCGCCCATCATTTACGTTCTCAGCCTCATGACCCGTCATGGAGAGACCGACGGCTATTCCGCCTCTCGGCACGTAGCAAAGCTGGCCGAGTATGCCGGCCGGACTCCCGATGCGGTGGTTGTCCACCGGGGTGAGATCCCCCCGGCACTGGCACGCAAGTATCAGGAAGAGCGGGCCGCGCAGGTCAGGCTTGATACTGAGGCGCTGTATGACCTGGGAGTAAAAGTGGTGAAATTCGGGAATGTCATGTCGGCCCACTCTCTGGTTCGGCACGACCCGGCCCGTACGGCGCGTGTGGTGGGTGAATTGTTTGAAGAGTTGGGTGGCGGCGCGCGCCAGTAATGCGACAGGACACGGCGGCTGATGAGCGAAACGCAGACCCTTCGACTTGGCTCAGGACAAGTGCTTGAGCGGATCAGGCAACTCGTATGCACCGCGGATCAGATGGCCCTGGACCAGTATGGCCGGAGTCCGGGTTCGCTCAAACCTGACGGTTCGTGGGTCACACCCGCGGACGGCGCGATCGAGGGTTTTCTGCGCCGTGAACTGACGGCGCTTTTTCAGGGGGATGTGGGGATTTTCGGCGAAGAGCAGGGCTGGTCCGGCGACCGTTCGGCTGCGTATATTGCGCTACTCGATCCGATTGACGGGACCGCGGCCTTCCGCAGCCGCATTCCCGTGTGGGGCATTTCCCTGGCGGTGTTCCAACAGCAGGCGAGGACCGACCGGTGGGAGCCGTTCATCGGCATTTTCAGTATGCCGGCGGCCAGGCATGTTTTTCTGGGCACCCACGGCAAGCGCGCCGAGTGGAACGCCGCCCCGCTCACCATTCCGTCCGTACAGCCGGACATCAGAAAATCCGACTATCTCGGGGTCTCATCGGACGTGCAGCACTGGAATGTGAGTCAATATCCAGGCAAGATTCGGAGCTTCGGCGTCTCCGGCTACGAGGTCATTCTGGTCGCCACCGGCGCACTCCAGGCCAGCTTTCTCACCCGTTTCCACTTTTACGATATTGCAGCAGCAGCAATGGTCTTATGGCAGGCCGGGGGAGGGCTGTATCGACTCTCCGGCGAGCCGGTGACCCCAACCGAAATGGTACGGAAGACGAGGGACCAGCCAGAGGCGTCGGAAGCGCCCCTTATCGCCTGTCACCCCGCCCACCTCGAAGCGTTGTTGGAGATGAATTTCCGGCCCTTGTGACGGTTTGTTTCAGTCCTCATCGGTCCGCTTCTCTACACAAGGATATGAGATTCAGAAAACGCGCCCATGTGTCATTATATCGCCCGATGAAATGAATCGACATATTGGCACGGTTATTGTCGCTCCGATGACAACAAAAGGACGTCCTTATCCGACCCGGATTCCCGTCCGTTTTCAGAGAAAAAGCGGTCAGGTCGTCCTGGATCAGATACGCACGGTTGACAAAACGAGTTTGGTCCGCCGCTTGGGGAAAATCAGCGACCGAACCACACGGAAAATCCTGACCGTCCTGGGCGAAATGTTCGCGCCGTAGGAGTGGGTGAGACTGGAGAGGGGAGCGGGGCAGACCCGACGGTCTGCCCCGGTGACAATCTAGGCGCTGGCCGCGGCCAACTCGACCTGCTCCCTGGGCAGTTGGAAGGCCGGGTCGGTCTGAAGCACAGGCAGGACTTTCTCGGCAAAGAGCTGGAAGCTGCGGTTCAGTTTCGGGGCCGGCAGGCCGCCGAAAGCGAAGGTGCCGACCATGTGGTCGAGCGCGACCGTCTCGTGAATATAGCGGATTTTTTCGAGTACCTGGTCCGGTGTGCCGGCCGCGTGCAGGCTGCGGAAGAACTCGATCGCCTTGACTTTGGCCTCTGCGTCCGCATTGAGCTTGGCATAGGTCTTGGCCATTTTGCCGTAGAACTCGTAGCCCTTGACGCTTTTCAGCTTGCCCGAGGAAAAACCGTAGTGGTTTTCAATGGAGTCGAACAGCGTGCCCATATAGTGCTGGGCCAGGTCTTCGGCTTCTTTGGCATCGTCGGAAACCAGGACGTTGAATAAGCCGATGGGCGGACGGGGGGTGATATTGTTGGCCAGGGCGGTTTCGCAGTAGCGCTGGTAGTCCGTGGCCGTGTCTTCCCAACTGCGCTGGGCGATGATCAATACGCCGAAGCCCATCTTGGCCATGATATCAGCCGACTCCGGGCTGACCGACGAGGCATAGAAGCGGGTCTCGGGATTGGAGATGGGCCGCGGGCGGACCTGAATGTCCGGAATCTGATAATACTTGCCCTCGTATGAAAAGCTGTCCTGGGTCAGACCCAGACGGATGATGTCGGCGCATTCGACAAAACGCTCGCGCGACTCGTCCATGGGAATACGGAAGCCGGCGTATTCGACCGTGGCTGCGCCGCGCCCAAAGCCGAAGATCGTGCGTCCACCCGATACCAGGTCGAGCAGGGCGATTTTTTCGGCGATTTCGACCGGATCGTGCCAGGGCAGCACGATGACCGCGGTGCCGAGTTGAATCTTGGTGGTGCGCCCGGCCATATAGGACAACAACTGACACGGGTCAGGCGACATCACATAACCGGTGAAATGATGATCCAGACTCCACAGCGAGTCAAAACCATAGTCTTCCGCCTTATCCGCCAGCGACAGCTCTTCCTGATAGGTCTGTAGGTCCGGCTTGCCGTCAAAACTGGTCAACTGCATGATCGTACCGACTTTCATGGTTCCTCCTTTTTGCTTTCCTGAGTTTTCCTCCGAGTACGATGGATCGCCTGTTGTGGTTTCAATCCTCACCGGCCCATTAAGGCTAGTGCTTCATATCTCTGTGTCATATATATCTCTGTGCAGATTCGAATCGATACCACACAAGAGAGATGTATGACAACCGATTCCTTACTCATTGACTGTGACGGACATATCCTTGAACCGCCCGATCTGTGGGAACAATACCTTGACCCGGCCTATCGTGACCGGGCGCTCCGTATCCGGGTAGACCCGGACGACGGCTATGAATATCTGGAGGTTGACACCAAGCGGGCCAAGCTTACCCGTCCGGGTACGCTGGGCACCCTGGGCGGCATGGGCAAACAGGTGGACGAGGCCACCGCACTGCGCCAACGGGCGATGCGGGGCGAGATCCGGCCCGAAGAGGTACGGGCGGTCCGACCGGGGCCGGAACTGACCTATCTCAAGGGTGCGGCCTTTGGCACCATGGATATGAAAGAGCGGGTGGAACTGCTCGACCGCGAGCACATGGACAAGGCCATCCTCTACCCGACCCTCGGGCTGCTGTGGGAGGCCGAACTGCTCGACCCCGAACTGTCCGCGGCCTACTGCCGGGCGTATAATCGCTGGATTGCCGACTTCTGCCGGGACTCGGGCGGACGGCTGGTGCCTATCGCCCACGTGTCGCTCGGTGACCCCCAGGAAGCGGCTCGCGAGATCGAACGCGCCGTTGCGGACGGTTGTAAAGGGGTGTTCGTCAGCCCGTTTACGATTTCACGCATCCCCCACGGCGACCCTCGCCACGATATTGTCTTTGCCACTGCCCAGGACTGCGACATCCCGTTTGCCATTCATCCTACGTTCGAGCCGCCCGAATGGGGTATCCACCAACGCTATGACAAATTCGGCTGGGCCATGTGGTATGTGGATCTGTTCGCCGGCCAGGGCGTGCAGCACGCCTTTGGCACCCTGTTTCAATGGGGCGTGTTTGAACGTTTCCCACGTTTGCGGGTCGTCGTCCTGGAATCGCAGGCCGGCTGGATCGGCTATTTTCTTGACCGGGCGGACGCCATCTTCGAGGGCACGACGTTTGGGGCGACGGTGCGTCTCAAGGAAAAGCCGTCCTACTACTTCAAGCGGCAGTGCTATATTTCCGCGGACCCCGAAGAGCGCACGATCGCCTCGCTGACCGCTCTGGTCGGCGCGGACAAGTTCTTCTGGGCGAGCGACTATCCCCACCCGGACCACCCGGCAAACTATCTCGAAGAATTGCAGGAAATGGTCACGCCGATGAACGAAACCGCCCGCCGCGGCATCCTGGGAGAAAACGTCGCCCGTGCCTATCAGCTCGACTGAACTGTGCCGGCCCGCGTCGCCCAGGACATCCGGGGCTATTATGAAACCGCGGCTTTGGCCATTGCCGATCATACGCCCGCGGCCTGGGCCGGGTTGCGCTGGTTTCGGGACTCCACCCAAGCCGGCAAGGT
>JAJDZM010000191.1 GCA_022824615.1 Candidatus Binatia bacterium
TTCCGAGAAAAACAAGAGACCACCCAGGGCGGTGAAGAGCACCTCCAATTTGTGCAGGACAATCGCCTGCGCAAAGTTGGTATGCCGAAAGGCGGAGACCAGGGCGATGTTGGAAAGAATCTGGGTGATTCCAGTCAAAAAACAATACCCATAGAATGCGAACGACAATTGCGGCATTCCGCTCGCTATGAGCAGGATGAGTACGGCAGGGCCCGAAAACGGCAAATTAAACGCAAAACGCGCCCAACTGATCAGGACGGGGGACACTTGGCCGGACAGGGTCCGCGCCAGCGCGTTCCGCAAGGTCACAAAAACGCCAGCGGCAATGGAAATTTCAACCCAGGTCAATGAGGCGTCTGTTGGGTCCATTGGGTCCGTTGGGCCAAGACTCAACTGACTCAAAGACTCAATGACTCAACCGACTCGACACGCGGCTGCTGAGGCATCGCTTCTACGTTATTCCTGCGGCTGATCGTCCGTTGTAGACGGGGTATCACTTTCTGTGGGTGTTGTTTCGGGAGAGGGCCGGGCTTCTTCAGTCACATCCGCCTCATCCACAATGGCCGTTACCGGTGCGATGATATCCACAGTTTCAAACAGGTCCATGATGTGGCGAGTATTTGCCCCTAAATCCACGTTGCCGACGCGTGAGGCGGAACGCGCGAAGAGCGTACTCCGCTCCTCCCCATCAGCCTCGACCCAGATGGTGACATCATCCTTGAATTTAATGACTCTCGTCGTCGCTACGGCTTCTATTTTCCGCTCTTCAGGCTCAACCGTACTTAACTCCCAGTGGAGTGCCTCGGCTGCCCGACGAGCAACATCAAACATCAAAGCAGCCGGTGCCGCGTAGCTACGTGGTCGGAGTTCAGGAAAGGCCGAGTCTGGCGTGGTTTCCGCAACATTCGTCGACAGATAGGTCATCAGTCGGGTTGCCATCCCTGGAGGGTCACTCCACGGCAGATCGTTGGAAATAAGCCCAGCCCCTACAAGGGACGCCAATATCACCGTCAGAAAAAAAACAACCTGCAAGAGTCCGCTCATAAATCGCATAACCCTCTCCTCTTTTGATCCCGCTGAGGACGGATATTTCCGTCCTCAGTGTCGTGTCGGAGTGACCAACGATTGTAACTCTTCCCAACTGGTAACCGGCAAGGAACAGGTAAAATTATGACAGATATAGGCGGTCAGTTGGTCATCGACCCGCGTCTTACCTTCGAGCAAACTCGGGACACCCTG
The DNA here is from genome assembly GCA_022824615.1 of Candidatus Binatia bacterium. Lineage (GTDB taxonomy): Bacteria > Desulfobacterota > Binatia > Bin18 > Bin18 > Bin18. Next base: position 1,240 of record JAJDZM010000191.1, read on the forward strand.
CTGTGGTGGCCGTGCAGGGTCGAAACACAACAGCGTCTTATTTGGAATAAAGCTCCCATGAATGTTGTGCAGCAGCGCTGTGGTTTCAGGAGCGGCCGGGTCTCCCAAGAGAACGATTTCCTTGGGCCGGCGCAGGTAGAAATCCAGCCCGCACAGCATATTGCTGAAGCCGAAGGGATTTTGCTCCAGAGTGTCGTAGAACAGCCGGAAGATCGTTTCCGCTTTGGTCAGGTAGTCTTGCTGCTCGGTGGCATAGTAGAGGCGCAGCAGGACAGAAGCGGCCACGGAGTTCCCCGACGGAACAGAACCGTCAAAAGCGGACTTTGATCGACTGATCAGCGTTTCGTGGTCCGAACTGGTAAAAAAGAATCCTCCCTCCTGTGCGTCCCAAAAACGGTCCAGCAGTACGTCGGTCAAGGCGACTGCCCCGTCCAGGTATTCCGGCTCAAAGGTCGCTTCATACACATCGAGCAAGGCCGCGCTGAAGCAGGCGTAGTCGTCGAGATAGGCGTTGAATTTGGCCTGCCCGTCCTTATAACTGCGCAGCAAGCGGCCCTCACGAGACAGGGCAGTCTGAATAAAACGGATCCCGCGCCGGGCGACTTCAAGATAGTCAGGATTGCCCAACACTTTATACGCCTCGGCAAACGCCGAAATCATGAGGCCGTTCCAACTGGTCAGGATTTTCTCGTCACGGCCAGGCTTCACGCGCTGTTCACGGACGGCGAAAAGGGTATCTTTGGCCTGGTCAATTAACCGCGTGACGTCGTCCACCTCACGCCGGAAGAGCCGCGCCAGCTGGTCCAGTTCCAGCGTGGGATGCAGGATGTTCTTCCGCTCGAAATTTCCGACCTCCGTGACATCGTAATAGCGACAGAATATCTCCCCCGCCTCGTCGCCCAAGATTCGCATCACTTCATCTTGGCCCCAGACAAAGAACTTGCCTTCCACACCTTCCGAGTCCGCGTCCTGAGTTGAATAAAATCCTCCCTCCGGGCTGACCATCTCCCGCTCGACATAGGCGAGAATATCCTCCACCACCTGCCGAAAGAAGGGATCTCCACTGGCCTGGTAGCCTTCAAGATAAAGCCGGACCAGAAGCGCGTTGTCGTACAGCATCTTCTCAAAATGGGGCACCAGCCAGCGCTCATCGACCGAGTAGCGGTGAAAGCCTCCCCCGAGATGGTCATACATGCCGCCTTGCGCCATTTTGCGGAGCGTATGCGCGGTCATGTCCAGATAGCGCTGAAAGGAGGAAACGTGTCCTTCCTCAACCGGCAGATGCGGGACACGTTTCCTCCTTTTGCCGGTGGCGTGGGCGTAGCGCAAAAACAGCGAAAAAACGGAGGTATTCGGGAATTTGGGAGCCTGTCCTATCCCGCCATGGGTCTCGTCATAGTGCTGGGCCAGCCCTTCAACCGCTTTCTCCAACACCGACACATCAAGCGGCCGCGTCGTTGGCTCACGCCGGGCGAGTTGTTCAAGCCTGGACAGAATCTCGGTGGTCGATTTGGTGACATCCGCGGGTTTTTCCCGATAGGCTTGGGCGACGCCTGCCAGGACGCGCGGAAACGCGGGGATGTTATGGCGATCCTCAGGCGGGAAATAGGTGCCGCCATAGAACGGTTTGCCATCCGGAGTGAGAAACACCGTCATCGGCCAGCCGCCGCGGCCGGTCAGCATCTGCACCGCATTCATATAGATTTCATCAACATCCGGTCGTTCTTCCCGGTCGACCTTGATGTTGACGAACAGCTTATTCATCAGGTCAGCAATGTGTTCGTTCTCAAAGGATTCGTGGGCCATGACGTGGCACCAGTGGCACGCCGAATAGCCGACGCTCAGCAGAATCGGCTTGTCTTCAGCCTGGGCCTTGGTAAGGGCCTCTTCACCCCACGGATACCAGTCCACCGGGTTGTGGGCATGTTGGAGCAAATAGGGGCTGGTCTCCGTCACCAAACGGTTCGTAAATTTTTCCGGCATGCCGACCTGTCGCTTCTCACTCCCTCTCCCATTGAGGGAGAGGGTCAGGGTGAGGGGTCTCTTTATATGTGATAAATACGCTCGGCTTCCCGTCTGAGGTCCGACTGGAAATCAGGATGGGCAACCTCCAGGAGGGCGGCCGCACGCTGCTTGAGAGACTTGCCCTTGAGTTCGGCAATCCCGAATTCGGTGACCACGTAGTCAACAAAGGTCCGCTGCGCGGTCACCACGCTGCCCGGCTCAAGCATGGGCACGATTCGCGAGACCCGGCGGCCACCCACCACGGCGCTCGACGGCGTGACGATCACCGACCGGCCCGGATTACAGTAAGCCGCGGTAATCGTAAAAATGGTCTGGCCGCCCGTTCCGGTATACATAAACGGACCGAACGACTCGGAGCAGGCCTGCCCGCCCAGGTCCACGGCGAGGGCATTATTGACGGCCACATAATGCTCCTGATTGACCAGCAGCCGCAAATCATCCGTGTAGGTGAAGTCGTAAAACTCAAACTTCGGGTTTCCATCAATGATCTCCAGCTCGTCCGGGAATACCCCGATTCCGGCGCTGGCAACGACCTTGCCGGGGTTCACCGTCTTGTATTTCCCGGTAATAACGCCTTCCTTCACCAAGCGGGCAATACCAGCGGGAATCACCTCGGTGTGAATACCCAGGTCGTTCTTATTGCCTAGATACATGCCGAGCGGAGAGGAAACGCTGCCCAGACCGATCTGAACGGTATCGCCATCGTGGATGAGTTCGTTGGCAACCAGGGTGCAGATAACCTCGGTCATAGCAGTTTCTTCTTCGCTGCGTTGCGTGGCCGGGAGTGCGGCCGCGGGCTGCGTAGGTTCTACGAAATAATCGATCTCGGACACATGAATATAATTCTCCCCGCCGGTGCGGATAAAGTCTTCCTGGACCTCGGCCACGACCGTCCGAGCCGCCGCAGCCATTGTTTTGGACATGAACAAGCTATGTCCAAAACTGCAATAGCCGTGCTTGTCGGGCGCGGAAACCGGGGTCATATACACGTCGCAGACTATGCCTGGAGGGAGTTCACCCCGGCGGTAATACATCACCGGAATGAAATCCATATTTTTCTTTCCCATGAGCGGACGGGTAGTCGTACCCAGGTAGGGAGTCTGAATGGTGAAGGCTTGGTCCGCGCCGGGCTGGTCCCAATCAAAGAGCGGACCGATGGTGCCGATTTTCACACCCCGCAGTTCTTCCTTGCGCCCGAGAAGAGCCTCGCAGAGCGAGAGCGGGGTTGCGTGCAGCCAGTTGAACTGCACGGAGTCGCCGTTCCGTACACACCCGACCGCCTCTTGAGCAGAGACCAGTTTGTCACCACAGTGATCACGCCAATTCATAATCCTCTCCTCAACAAAGGGAATTTATGCTTCTTTGGCCGGAGCATAGACCACACAGGTCAAGAAAGCAAAGTCGGCTTGTTTCGCACCGCCCGTTTCGTTGAGCCCGATCCCCGAGTGTGGTACAGATCGCGAGCAGGAGGCAGTATGGATATTCGGATTGAGTATTGCGCAGCGTGAAGCTATGAGCCGGAAGCCGTCAGTTTGGCGGAATATATATTGACCAGCAATAAACAACAGGTTCAAGGTCTGACCCTGGTCCCGTATGACGATGGCCGGTTCGAGGTCATTGTCAACGGGACAAAAATTTACTCCAAGCTTGAAACCCACGTCTTTCCCGACAATGGGGAAATCCAGGCCGCCCTGGAGAAGCAAGCCGCCTAGTCGGGCCGCTTCGTAGAGTAAGGAATACCGGTGCGTCTGGCCTGGCAAGCGCAGACGTTCTTCCTTTTGAAGGAATAGTTATCACAAACCCGTTCAGGGGATGAGTCCATCCACTCAACACAGGGAGACCTATGGAAATTGGGATATATGCGACGACGCACGGTCTGGCCTATCGGGATGACCAGAATGTACTGGCCCGTTCCCTTCCCCCGAATCAGCTCCGACCCGTAGAAACCGCCCAACTCGCTGAACGCCTGGGCTTTCACTCCATGTGGTTTCCAGACCATGTGTGTATGCCCATGGCCTCGGAAAGCGAGCATGTCGCCAACGCCTCAGGCAACCGAGCCTATGAGGCGCGTCATACCATGTTCGATGCCGCCGTGGTGATGGGCGCCGTTGCCCATACGACGACCAGCCTCAAGCTCGGTACGAGTGTCCTCATTTCCCCCTATCGCAACCCCCTCAGCGACGCCCGCCAGTTTGCGACCATCGATCAGCTCTCAAATGGACGGCTACTGTTCGGAGTTGGGGCCGGCTGGATGCAGGAGGAGTTTGACGCAATCGGTATTCCCTATGCCGAACGTGGCCCGCGGACCGACGAGTGCATTGAGGTCTACAAATGCTCGTGGACGGACGATGTCGTCAGTTATCAGGGGCGATTCTATCAGTTTTCCTCACTGTCCATGGACCCCAAGCCGCTGCAACAGCCCCCCCCGATTATCTATGGCGGCGTCACCCCTGGCGGCGCCCGGCGGGCAGCACGTTTATGCGACGGCTTTTATCCGATTTTCCTCGACCCTTTTGCACGGCCGGATCGTTATACCAAAGAACAAACAGTGATCCGGACAGAGCTGGATGCAATCGGTCGCCCACACGACGAATTTATCATGATGGGCGTGAGTTCGGCCCGCGTTACCTCGTCCGCTGATCCCCTCAGCCAGGAGCGGCCACGCCGCATCTGTACGGGCACAGCAGAACAAATCCTCGAAGACCTCCACGGTTTTGCCCAAGAAGGCTATGGACTGGTGGTGTGTTTCTTTGACTGTCCGTCCGGACAACTGTCCGAGCTTGAGGACCAGATGCAGCAGTTTAGCACCAGCGTGATCCCTGAGGCCAAGAACATCCAGCCCCAGGGAGGCTGGAAACCAGCCTTCTAACTCGAAGAGGAAACGGGTCCTCCAATAGCACTACTCGCCCTTAGGTCCCTTTCTGCTTGAGTTTGGCGCCGATGGCTTTGGCCGTTTCGGGCGGCAGGCCGGTTGGGTCCAAGAGTACGCCGTACTGCTCCAGCCAGTGGGTATGGGCAAGTTGGTGCAGGGCAAAAGACGTTTGCATGGACTGGACTCGGCCCTGTGTATCTTCCGCTACGTTGACGGCCTCCTTTGTCAGCTTCAGGGCAAACAGGGATTTTTTGGCAATTTTGTGGGCCATGGCCAAGACGGTTTCGTCGAGTTTCTCCCGAGGGACGATTTTATTCACCATACCGAGTTGCTTGGCCTCTTCGACCGATAGCCAGTCCGAGGTGAAGAGCATCTCTTTAGCCTTACGCGCGCCGACTTCCCAGGGATGAGCAAAGAACTCTACCCCGCCAATACCAAAATTCACTACCGGGTCGCAGAATTGCGCGTCGTCGCTGGCGATGATGATATCGCAGGGCCAGATCAACATCAGTCCGCCGGCAATGACCTTACCCTGCACCGCGGCCAGCGTTGGCTTGGGAATATTCCGCCAGCGTTCACAAAAGCCGACGTAGATTTCTTTCTCGCGCGCCATCTGCCTCTCGGCACCCGCACAAGTGAACCCGCACCAGGTTCCCACCGTGTCGAATTCAGACATTTTCTCGTACACATTGGGTTCCCGCAGATCATGGCCGGACGAAAAATGCGGCCCGTTTGCAGCCAGGATAATGACCTTGATGTCGTCGTCTTGTGCGGCACGGTCAAAGGCGGAGTTCAATTCATACAGCAGCTTGGTATCTTGCGCATTTCGTGTCTCCAGCCGGTTCAATACAATGCGGGCTACGTGCTCCGCAGGGGTCTCATACACAACAGATTCGAAATCCGACATTCTGCCCTCCTTCTTTTGGTATGCTTCCACTGTACCCTTCCCCACCCTTCTCGTGAAGTTCGCGCAAAGGGCTTGCCGAAAAATGTCCATTTTTGGCCGAATGGATAGTCCCAAAAATCCTGGAATATAAGTTTTTGACTATAGTTAACTATTTACCTTACAGTTTTTCACAACTCACCTACTCCATAATTATTTGTTTGATTTGACAGGCGTTGCCAGTAGTTCTATGCATAAAAAGTCCGATTCTGATTGCATCTTCTTGTATTATTGCCTACTTTCTTCCCCTTACATTCGAGTCTGCCATGGTCTTAGCCGCCCGATATATGAACAGATAAGGAGGATGTGCATGATCGTTATTGCGGGGACAATCCCGGTCAAGGCTGAACGCTGGGATGACGCCAAGGCTCTGGCCGCCAAGATGGTGGAGGAGACGCTCAAAGAGCCGGGCTGCATCAGTTATCAATTCCACACTGCGGCAACCGCCGAACATACCTTCTTCCTCTTCGAGGAATGGGAGTCAGAAGAGGCGCTGGCCGCCCACTTTCAGACCAAGCATCTGCAAAATTTTCTCAAAGAAGCTCCCAGCCTGCTGGCGGGAGCCCTGGACGCAAAGAAATATACGGTAGAGAAGTCCGAAGCCTTATCGGTCTAAGGACTCTCCCTACCCGAAATACATGCATGGGTCTGGCAGGCCCTAGACTGCATGCGTCTGCTTGAAAGAGTGAACGTGTCTTCCAATCATCCAAATAAAGCTGGACACGTTTACCCCTGTTCGTAGTTCTTGTGGCAGCCAGTTAGTCGAAACAGGATTGGAGGCGAGCATGAACAAAGGCAGAGATGGACGAGGGGGGTCCGGGCGGAGTGTCGTGAGAACAGGGGCGCTGCTGGTGGCTTTCGGCCTCCTGTTACAAGCTGACGCTGCGCAGGCGGCCGTGGATGAAGAGTCACAGTTTGTTCTGAACACCTTCTCGTTTCTCATCTGGGGAGCGCTGGTAATGTGGATGTGCGCGGGCTTTACCATGCTGGAGTCCGGTTCGGTACGCACAAAGAACGCTTCTGTGATCTGTCTCAAGAATATCGGGTTGTATTCAGTCGCAGGGCTGGCCTATTACTTCATCGGCTACAATCTGATGTACGTTGATGTCGGGTCCTGGATCGGCTCGGTGACCCTCCTCTACGGTCCTTCAGCCGATGAACTGGCCCTGTTGTCCGACCAGACAGAGGCGCTGGCCGCTGTCGTCGCGAACGGCTACGCCGTCATGTCGGACTGGTTTTTTCAGATGGTCTTTGTCGCGACGGCCGCCTCGATTGTATCCGGCACCCTGGCCGAACGGGTCAGGCTGTGGTCGTTTCTCGCCTTCACGACCGTTTTGACGGCCATCATCTATCCCATTGTCGGGGCCTGGACCTGGGGCGGAGGCTGGCTGAATCAAATGGGGTTTCAAGACTTTGCCGGCTCCACCATCGTCCATTCGACCGGCGGCTGGGCCGCGCTGGCCGGCGCTATGGTCGTGGGGCCGCGAACGGGCAAGTTCAGACCCGACGGCAGCGTCAAACCCACCCCTCCCTCGAACGTCCCGTTCGTGACCTTAGGCGTGCTCATTCTATGGTTTGGCTGGCTCGGCTTTAACGGTGGCTCGCAACTCGCCCTGGGTGGCGCGGTTGATGCCGTGGCCATGAGTAATGTGCTTGCCAACACGAACCTGGCGGCGGCCGCGGGGGTCGTGGCCGCCTTATGCGTCTCACGACCCTTACTCGGACGGATCGATCTGCTTGCCGTTCTCAACGGTGCGATTGCCGGCCTTGTCTCGATTACCGCGGGACCGGATATTGTGAAGCCGTATTGGGCGGTCATCATCGGCGCGATTGGCGGGGTGGTGTGTCTGGGCGGCATGCGGCTGCTGGAGAATATGAAGCTGGACGATGTGGTCGGCGCGATACCGGCCCATCTGTTCGCCGGCGTCTGGGGAACGCTAGCGGTCTGTATCGCGGCGGGCGGCGATATCGGCGTACAACTCCTCGGAGTGCTGGCGATAGGAGTGTTTGCCTTCGCGACTTCGTGGGGAGTCTGGCTGGTGCTGGAAAAGACTATCGGTGTCCGGGTTTCGCGCAGCGTCGAAGAGGTCGGTCAGGATACCATGGAACTCGGCATCGAAGCCTATCCGGAGTTTGTTGTCATGCCCGACCCGGACGATATGGAAGAATTACGCACCGGCGCCCAGACGGCTCCGTCTCCCGAATAATCCCGGTCTGAATGAATCTGCCATATCAGTGCTGTCCAGTGGCCGTTATCCTATTAACAGCCACTGGACGGCGACGGCCGCTCCGATAACTCCAGCGATATCCGCGGTCAATCCGGCGACTAAGGCGTGTCGAATGCGGACCACGCCAACCGCACCAAAATACACGGCCAAGACGTAGAAAGTCGTTTCCGTGCTGCCCTGGAGCGTGGAAACGAGATAGCCGACCAGACTGTCCGGCCCCTCGGCTTGCAGGATCTCAGCCATAATGGCATAGGCTCCAGAGCCGGATAAGGGCCGCAGGATGGCCATCGGCAAGGCCTCGGCGGGAAATCCGACAAGGCTCAGAACAGGCTGCACGCCGGCGATTAGCACATCCAATAAACCCGAGGCCCGAAACATGCCGGCGGCAACCAGAATAGCGACAAGGAACGGAATGATCCTAATGGCAACCTGAAAGCCCTCTTTTGCCCCTTCGATCATGGCATCATACACTGCCACCCTTTTGGCAATACCGTAGCCGAGCATCACCACGATGAGTACCGGCAGCAGCCAGCCCGATATGGCGTTACGCAGCAGCGGGCCAAAGGTCTGACCGTCGCTCAAGCCGGATTGCAGGAATAGGAGAAAGGCGATGCCAATCGCGCCAACAGACAAGAGGGCCATCAGACATCCCGGTCGGGAGGTCGGTTGCTCGGCGCCCAGCGTTTCCTCATCCGGCAAGTCAATCTCAGGGATGTTTTCTTCCTGCTCAGCAGTTCGGTCGCCCACCCTGAATACGGGCAACCTCTGCAAGAGCTTCGCCGCGAGAATACCAACGCAGGTCGAGAATGAGGTGGCCAGAAGAGTGGGCAGCCAAATACCCGCCGCGTTTTCTGACCCTATCGACGCTCTCAGCGCAATCACGCCAAGGGGAGCCAGGGCAACATTCGAGGTATTGATAGCCAGGAATAAAACCATGGCGTTAGTCGCCGTGCCTTTGTGGGGATTAAGGCTATCAAGCTCCTGCATGGCCTTAATCCCGAAGGGTGTGGCCGCGTTACCCAGACCCAGCATATTGGAGGCGATATTCATGATCATGGCGCTCAGAGCGGGGTGGTCGGCCGGCACGTCAGGAAACAAGCGCACCATGAGGGGACGCAGCCAGCGTGCCAGGGTGTGCAGAAACCCGCCGACTTGCACAATGCGCAGCATACCCAACCAGAAGGCCATCACACCGACCAGACCGATGGCCAGCGTCACCGCGGATTTGGCGGAATCTATTGAGGCGGCAGTAACCTCAGCCATCCTACCGGTAAAGGCGGCAGTCACAACAGAGCCGACAATCAGGCTGAACCAAATCCAGTTCATATGGGAGCGGCTGCGGAGCGTTTGGAGCTATGCTACACACCGAAGAGCAAACGTGTCCTCCAATGACATATAGAAGCCGGACACGTTGACTCTTTTGTTCGTGCGGAAATATAGCAGTCTCACAAACAAAGGAATATGACTTGGCTATGAAGCTGACGAGTTGGGTGGCATTGGGAGCAATTCTGGTGGTGATGGTGGTTGTCGTCTATTCGACGTTCCAGATCGGCGGGGTGCGGTGTGAGGTTTGTATTACTTTCCACGGCCGTCAGGTCTGCCGTGAAGTGGACGGGGCGACAGAGCATGAGGCCCAGATGGCGGCAATCACCAATGCCTGCGCCCTGCTCGCCTCGGGTGTCACCGACACTATTGCCTGTCAGAACGCTCCCCGGGACCGCTTGACCTGTAGTCCACAGTAGGCAGACCTGCTGTCCATGAAGGCAGGTGTCAGCTTCGATCCATAACAACAGGGAGTAGCCGTTTGTGGGGAAACATTCTAGCATTGCAACGGATGATGCAGAAGAAAGGACTTCCATGTTCAAACTCAAGAAAACGGCAGAACAGATGGTTGAGGAGGCAAAGACGCGTACTGAGAACCTGTCCGTGGGACAGTTACAACAGGAATTAGAGTCTGGAGAGATGCAGCTTCTTGACATTCGAGACGTGCGTGAACGGCAAAAGCTGGGTTGGATTCCGAGCGCCATGCATGTGCCGCGCGGCATGTTGGAATTCTGGCTCGATCCGTCCTCTCAGTATTACAGCGGAAAGGTTGATCCCGAAAAACGCATAGTCGTGTACTGTGCCGCGGGGGGTCGGTCCGCGCTGGCCGCGGATGCTTTACAAGATATGGGCTTTCCCGATGTTGCGCATCTGGAAGCCGGCTTTAACGGCTGGGCCGAGGCCGGGCTTCCCGTAGAAAAGCCAGACAAATCATAGTTTGTCCCCATGCCCACGATCCTGGTCCTTTTGAGACGATTCGCCCACCAAATGCGGAAAGAGCATTTGGATATCGTCCTCTTGGTGCTGGTTGCTATCTCCGTCACCGGGATGGCAGGCATCTCGTTTTTTGAGCCGCAGTTTTCTGCGTTGGACGCGTTGTGGTGGACGCTCGTGACGATCACGACGGTCGGCTACGGCGATATCTACCCAACCTCGTTGGGGGGCCGGATAGTCGGCATCTTTCTGATGCTGTTCGGCATCGGGTTTCTGGGTATGCTGACGGCCACCTTGGCCAGCACCTTTGTTGAAAACCGGCGGCAGGAGGGAAAAGGGATGAAACCGCTCTCAAGTACGGGCCATATTGTCCTGTGCGGCTGGAATTATAAAGCCAGGGAAATCATTGAAGAGGTCAGGGCCGACGAAAAAACCAAGAGCCGTTCAATTGTGCTGATCGCTGACTTACCCGAGAATCCTTTGGACGGTGAACAGGTGCAATTTGTCAGCGGTGTCGTCAGCCCGGAAACCTTGGCACGGGCGAATGCCCAGGAGGCAGAGGTCGCCATTGTGCTGGCCGATGAACAGGGCGAGGTCCATACGCGGGATGCCAAGACGATCCTGGATACGCTCACCATCAAAACCACCTGCCCTGATTTGTATACTTGCGTCGAACTGCTTGACCAGAAAAATATTGCCCACGGCAGGCGGGCAAAGGCGGACGAAGTTATTGTCACCGGCGCCTTGAGCACCAACTTGCTTGTCCAGGCCGCCTTGAACCGTGGTGTACCCTTGCTGGTCAACGAACTCGTCAGCAACCGCTTCGGGAGTGCGTTGTACACCATTTCCGTGCCGCAATCCTGTGTTGATCGTTCTTTTGTGGACGCCCTGGCCGAACTGAAAAGAGAACAGGATCTCCTGCTGGTAGCTGTAGAAAGCCAGGCACAGGCAAGGTTTCTTGCAAACCCACCGAGCGACTATATAATTCAGGCTGAAGACCAACTCATCGTTATCGGACAGGAACGCCCCAACCAGGGATAAGTGTGGA
>JAJDZM010000146.1 GCA_022824615.1 Candidatus Binatia bacterium
TTGATGACTGGTCGAGCTTTGGCCAGCGGACCACGGCCAGCGGGACCGCGGTGTTCGAGAATGTTGCGGTCGAGCCCTTTCATATTATCGATCACCAGGCGGCGTTTGATCGTCCCACCCCGATGGGCGCCGTCGCCCAAATTTTTCATACCGCGGTCGATGCCGGTATCGCCCGTGCAGCCCTGGCCGAGACGATTTCATTTGTCCGTCAGTATACGCGTCCGTGGATCGATAGTGGCCAGGAGCATGGTTACGAAGATCCGTACACGATTCATCAGATTGGCGAGCTTGAGGTCCGGGTGCATGCCTCGGACGCTCTGCTCGAACGGGCGGGCCGTTTTGTGGATGCGGCGGTCGCCTCACCGACCCAGGAGAACGTCTCTCAAGCCTCGATTGCCGTGGCTGAGGCAAAAGCCATGTCCACGGAAGTCTCTCTGCTAACAACAAACAAGTTGTTTGAGTTGGCCGGCACCCGCTCAACCCTGGAGGAGTACAATCTGAACCGGCACTGGCGCAACGCCCGCACTCATACCCTGCACGACCCGGTACGCTGGAAATATCACGCCATTGGGAACTACTGGCTGAACGGCGTGCCTCCGCCGCGGCATGGGGCGAGTTAGCCTCAGCCCTTCTCGCCTGCGAAATGCAGGCGGTGCCCCAGGGGATATTACCCCGGAGTGTGCTCAGCCAGAAAGTGTTCGACCGCCTGCTTGGCGGCCGGGTGATGCTCGGGCTCTTTCCAGTGCTCAACCAGGGTTGCGTTGGGGGCGAGCGTGGCAATCTCTCGGGAGGTCTCCTGCGGATGATAGAGATCGTTTCCCAGGAGGACCAAGAGCGGCGTTTGACACTGGGAGACAAATGCTTTCGAGACGTTGAAGAGAAAGTCGCCGCTATACATATTTGTCTTAAACGACTCCCAGGCCTCGTCGCTCACCTCAGGCCGCCCAGACTTCAACTCGGCGGCCCAACCGTCAAACATGTCAAAAAACGCCTGGCGGTTATCGGACAGCCCAATCGTCTGAAAGAGAATGGCCGACGCCACCCGCTGCGGTGCGGCCTGGATGAGACCCATGCAGTAGGGGCCACCAATGCACATACCGGCCACATGGAAGGTCTCAACTCCCAAATGATCCATTAACGCCAGTTGGTCTTCCGTGTAGGTATGCCAGCTATCCGCGGCATTGATCGGAGCGGTTGATTGGCCGGCGTTGCGTTGATCCATGGCGATCACGCGATAGCTGGGCGCAAGCTGCTCAATGGGATTCCAGGGGGTTTGCTGCCAAAAGGGCACGGAGGAACGCATCCCTCCCGGCGCGATGAGTAAGAGCGGAAATCCAGTGCCCCGCTCTTCGTAATACAACTTGGTCTCGCCACGTTCGAATATCGGCATACTTGCTTCCCTTCGCTTTTTTACTGGAAGATAGAAACTTCCAGTGTTCTTTTCAAGCTACACTCGGCTCTGAACTAGGCCGGATGCTTGACATGTCTATACTGCAGTAAGCTAGAGTGACTCCACACTGCTCAGAACCCCTCAGTCTTCCGGACAAAGGAAGGAAATGGACGATGAAACAGTATCGCGTCATATCGGCTGACTCGCACGCCATCGAACCTCCTGATCTATGGCAACGCTATCTGCCCCAAGCCTATAAAGACCGGGGACCGCGTGTCATGTCGGAACCTGCGGGAGATATCTGGGTGTGCGAGGGCATGCCGTCGCACATCGCAAAACGTCCGATGGGCGCGGTGGCAAGAAATAAGGAGAAAGCCTACGCCGCAGCCGCAGCAGGCGATCAGCGCTACGCCACGGATGCGAACGATTGGAACCCGGATGCCCGGGTGGAATATATGCGGCAGGACGGGGTGGATGCCGAGGTGCTGTATCCGAATTATGTGATGCGAGCCTTTGGCATCCCCGACCCGGACCTGCAGCAGGCTGTCTGCCAAGCGTATAATGACTGGCTGAGTGATTTTTGCAGCACCCATCCACAGGAGTTATTCGGCATTGCCGTCATACCGGTCTTTGATGTGGACTGGGCCATACGGGAATGCCGACGCGCCAAGGAGAAGGGACTGGTTGGGGTGCTGCTGCCGCAAGATGCGCCCGACGGCTCGCGCTATTCGGCAGCCCAATGGGACCCGCTGTGGGCGACGCTGGCCGAGCTCAACATGCCGCTCAGTCTCCATATTATTGCCTCCGGGCATGCCAACACCAATTGGACGCGAGATGAGACGGGCGAAGAAAGCGCGGCGGTCGGCTACGCGGTTCTGCCGGTCCGTATGGCACGGGCGTTTGGCACGTTTATCCTGGAGGGCGTGTTCGACCGCCATCCGGGCTTAAAGCTGATTTCCGCGGAGAACGAACTGTCGTGGGCCGCCAATTTTCTGGGCCGTTTGGATTGGGGCTATCATCGCCGCACTATGGCAAAGGACCCCATGGTCAAATGCAAACGCTTACCCAGCGAGTATTGGCACGAGCACTGTTATCTGACGTTTATTGATGACCTGCCCGGTGTCATGCTGCGCGAGTTCATCGGGGTGGACCGCATTATGTGGTCGTCGGATTTTCCCCACCTCGACAGCAGCTGGCCTGAATCCCGGCGCTTCTTGGAGAGACATCTGGCTACTGTCCCCGCCGATGAGGCCCGACCGATTGTCGCGGAGACTTGCGTGCGCTTGTATGGTTTGGGGGAGGCATGATCTGAGGGGCTTCTTTATTATTGTTCTTACTGACTGAGTTTTGCACTCGCAAGCCGGTTGAGGCTCACCCCAGATTCCGCGGCCTGGATCGCCAACCGTCGATGCACCTCAGGGGGGACACGGACGAGAAACTTCCCGCTGTATTCTCGAGCCGCCAGCGGTTCAGGGACAGGACCACCTTCCATCGTCAGGTCTACTACGACTTCGGCAACCAGCTTCCGAATTCCTTTTAAGGCTGATTCTGGACCCTTGGCGAGCCAACTCAGACTCGGGAATTCTGCACACGAGCCAACATATTCCTGATCTTCCTCAGACCACGTGACCCGATAGGTATAATGGTCATCTTTGAGAGCCATGCTCTTCCTCTAGTCTCTCTATCGCTCTGAGTACCTGCTTGACCTGATAGGCTTTGGCCAGACCCCTGTCATTCTGAATGTTGACCCGAGGATCACTGCGCCATGGCGTCCCATATATTCTGTGACTGCTACCTCTTTGACGGGCTTCCCCAAAGTAGGAATCGCAGACTTTGCAGAGATCACTGAAACGTACTCCCTTTGGGTTCTGTCTCATCCGGCGCAGGATCGTCTGAACCTCGGGCATACATTATAGTATCACTATTGATATCTCTCTCAACCGAATCCTGGTATTAGAGGAATGCCAAATTTTCTTCATCATCTACGAATCGGCACTTAACAATTCGGCCAGCCGCTCATCGGCGTAATACACAACAATCGCGCGTTCGGCGAAGTACCATTCCCCGCCATCGCGGACAAATCGGTCGTCGTATCGACCAATCGCCTGACGTGGTGTGGTTTCGTCTTTGGCGATAAGGTCGGCGTCCATATAGGACACTACCCGCGCCTCGTCTCCGTTCAGATCAATCTGAATGTTGGAGATCTTGTGGCGGAGGTGGGTCAGCTTCGCCCGGAAGTGCTTATGGTAGTTCGCATACCATTCGCGTACGGCCGCGCGGCCGTTATAGCCATCGTTCTCTTCAATGCCGACCACTAACCGTCCGTTGGGGTGAAAGAGCGCGGCCACATCATCCGCGTTGCCACGATCGACCGCATGACAATAGCGATCAATCACCCGGCGGATGGCGGCTTCGTCCACGACCCGACGCATTTCGTCACTCATTGGCTTGCCTCCTCTATTTAGTATTATCTTCTTCAAGGTCGGCTGGTTTGTAAACTTCAATACCGTCTCTCCGGTCGAAGTCTCCATTCGCGGTCACCAATTTTGTGAGCCTCTGTTCACGCATATGGGCAATAACAAAAGAGTCATTCGTCAGCAGTCCTTCCTCTCGTCGGATTTCCGCGCTCTCCCTCACGACTTCGGTCGTCAGATCAAGAATGGTTATATTCATATGGGGAATTTTACTTACGTTTTCATGATATCGGGCGAGTTGTTTCACTAGGGCGAATCGACAATTAGCACAGGGTGAGGGAGTAAGCTATAAAGCCCTGCAAGCCCACCGAAGGAGGGAGCATGGCGAAGCGGTATGAATTGAGCCCTCAGCAATGGGAGCAACTCAAGGAGAGCCTCCCCGGCA
>JAJDZM010000060.1 GCA_022824615.1 Candidatus Binatia bacterium
GCCTGCTCTTGCTCGTTCATATAACAGGCAACGGCGTCAATATACTGCTCCCGATAGAGTGAGTCGCCCATTGCGACCTTGAACGGCCGACCGCGCAAGCTCTCGGTAAACCAGGTCGGCTTTGGAAATGAGCCGACCATAGCCGTCGGCAGCTTTTTATCTTTTGTGGCATTCAACATCGTCACCCCTCCTGCTTGGTCCATATAGCTGGCGAATCATACACCCTGTGGCCGGGCGACTGTCAACCAGGATGGAAGCAGTCAGACCAGATTAGGCCGATAGCCGGTATCCAAGCTGGGCGCTTCGGGTAAAGTGTGCTAGAGGCTGCTGAGAGACAAGAAACCACCGGCCAAAACAGAAAAAAGGAGTAGACCATGTTGCGCGGCATTTATTCGGCGCTGATTACGCCGTTTGATGAGAATGAAAACATTGATGAGCGCGGGTTGGAGCAACTCCTGGAATGGTCAATCGAGAAGGGGCTCAACGGCGTGTTTATTGTCAGCAGCACGGGAGAATCCTGGGCGCTCAGTTTTGAGGAAAAAGTGCGACTCTTTCGACAAATAGTAGCAATCGTCAACAAACGTATTACCGTGATTGCGGGTGTGGGCGTTCCCTCAACGCGTGAAGCGGTGCGGCTGGCTGAGGCGGCTCAAGCCGCGGGCGCCGACTCTGTCTGTGCCGTGCCACCGAGTTTTATTCGTCCAACCCAAGACGAAATGATCCGGCACTACAGTGCTATTGCCGAGGCCACGACCCTGCCCCTGCTGCTGTACAATATCCCGATGTTGGCAGGCAATGTCCTGGAACCACCCGCCGTACGCACATTAGCTGAACGCTACGTCCATATTCAGGGAATAAAAGACAGCAGCGGGGATTTAACTCTGCTGAATAACCTTATGGTGCAACGGCGCTCAGATTTCAGCGTTATGACTGGCATCGATACCTTACTCCTGCCCGGCTTGCTGGCTGGCAGTCAGGGAGCAATTTTAGGCAGCGCCAACGTGTGTCCCGAACTCTCGCTGGAAATTGTTCGCCTCTTTGACGCCGGACAGCATGAGCGCGCCTGGGCGGTGCAAAACCGCCTGACGCGATTTTGGCCAGTCATGGGCTTTGGCTCGTTTCCTGCACCGATCAAAGCTGCCATGCAACTCCGCAATCTTCCGTCGGGCCCGACTCGGCAGCCGATCACAGCACTGACCGATACTGCTCGGGCTGAGCTGCGGTGCGAGTTGCAGGCTATAGGGGTATTGGATGCATAGTACTCTCGCCGAAAGAGCGGTTCAAAATATTCAAGCGCTTGCAAGAGTTAGCGTTTTTTGTTAGCGTCCTGGACATGGACCAGAAACGCCCGGACCCATACGCTACGCTTGGAGAATTCATTAAGCGTCAGCGCGAGCTGTCGCAGCTTTCCCTCCGGCAGCTCGCAGACATATGCGGAATCTCCAACCCCTACCTCAGCCAGATTGAGCGCGGGCTACGGACGCCGAGCAGCATGATCCTGCAGTCGCTAG
This sequence comes from Candidatus Binatia bacterium, assembly GCA_022824615.1. GTDB lineage: Bacteria > Desulfobacterota > Binatia > Bin18 > Bin18 > Bin18. Next base: position 1,512 of record JAJDZM010000060.1, read on the forward strand.
CGAAGGGCCTGCGCATTTCGGCCGAAACCCTGTATACCCAAGCCGGCATTCTTGACCCGCGAGAGACTGAAGAGAGTGATGTGATCAAAGCGATTATGCACGATCCCGACCTGTCTGCCCGCCAGCGCGAGATGATGATCGATATGTATCGGTCCTTCCGAAAGGTGAATGATGCCGAAGGCCCGTCTTAAAAAGGCTATTCTTGTCACGTAGGTGACATTTTTTTGTCCAAGGTGCTTGCAAAAGTTAGCATACATAGTTAGCATTAAACCAATCAAGAAACGAGCCGACAGCGTCGGTAAGCGCACAACCAAACTGGGAGGTTTCTCATGGCCGATAACGCATGGAATTGCAGTGCTTTCAACAAGATGTTCGACACCGGTAACAATCCGTTTGTCAAGATGCTGAGCGAGATGAATATGCCGTTCAGCGAATCAATGAAGCAAATGGCTGCGCAGTCGCTTGAGTCCAGCGAAAAATGGGCAAGCCGGGCTTTTGAGATGAACGAAAAGGCAACGGAGTGGGCGAAGGACACGCCGTTGGCGTCAATTTTTGAAACCCAGCGATCATTTGCCCGCCAGATTTTTGACTCGTCCGCCACACTGACCCGTCAACTCTGGCAGCTTGAGCCCAAGGCCGAAGAGGCTGCGACAGAGTCGAGCAATTAAATCAGTATGATCTCTTGCGCGGAGGACACCTCCACCCCTGAGGTATCCTCCGCCTTTCCTTCACTTCTCATCCAACAATAGGCCAGCGACTTCCCGCAGGCGGTCCGGATGGACGATGAGCCTGCGTCCATCGCGGAGCAAGACCTCCTGCCGTGCCAACTCCTGCATATGCTCCGTCACTTTCTGGCGGGATGCGCCCACAAGATCCGCGAGATCTTCATGGGTGAGTTGCAAGATCAGCATGGTCCCCCGGGCATCCTGAATGCCGAATTTTTGCGCCAGTTCGAGCAAGGCGAGGGCCAGCTTTTGTCTCAGGCTGGAGCCTTGAAAATGGGTATACCGGTAGAGGAGAGCAAACCAACGACCTACGGTTCCCTCCATCAGGGCACTGAAATCCGTAAATGGAACGTTGAGCAGTGTTGTCACAAAAACCTCTGGCCGGACTGAACTGACCCAGCAGTCGCTGAACGCTTCTGAACGAAAGGCGCGGTACATACCTGGCATCAGCGAGGTAATACCAAATAACTCCCCAGGTGAGATGAGACTGACCAGCACTCGCTCTTCATCCGGACTACGCAAGGAGAGTTTGACCACGCCAGAAATCAGGAAATACACCGAATCTGAGGGAACTCCCTCGTTAAACAGGACGGTGCGTTTTTCGATGTGATGCAGATCCATCTGGCCCAGAAGCCGCTCTACCTGTTGATCTGAGGCCCAGGGAAAGGCCTTCAGCCGCCGGATCGTGGTCACATTCAGGACAGGTGTACGTACCATACGTGCTCTACCCTGGCTCAGGCATCAATGGAGTGTGATGGTGAGCCAGCCGATGGCTGTGCGGTTTGCATGAGTCTCCCCTTTATTGTCACCTAAGTGACAATAAAGCAAGGTGGCCTTATACCCACTCCACACGACGCCAAACAGAAATGGAGCTTGCCATCCGTAGACCCCAGCGCCTTTTCATTGTAATATGCCTAGCCTATAGAAAACACAGTGCGGGACGCTGAGCCCGCTATTCTACGATGGAGGAGGGCGGATGCGAAAAGTATACGCGTATCAGAAGCTATTTTCTTACTTGATCATGGCCAGTTGTCTTTTTCTCTGGGCATGCGGCGAACGGCCCATGGGACAGAAAGAAGAATTGGCGATTCAGATTATTAAAGGCTATTCGACAGAAGACGGGTTCAGTATTATTTCTAATATACAGAAGCGGCGGGATACAGCCGGCCGTGCCGGGAACCCGTGGACTATGGGACCGTGGGAGGCTGGGTTACTCTCTCAGGCGGACCGGATCAACGACGAACTCAGTCAATATTTCAATATCTTCGAGGCTCCAGGAGGTCGGTGGGTCCGCTTTACCTACACAGACAAGGATGGGACCCACGAGGCGCTCTGGGAGACCCATATCTATAAGAAGCATGTTGAGGGGAAGAACGACCTGGCAAAAGAGTTCATGACGTCGGCGCCTGAGTAAGGCGCCGGTCTCCGCCGCCACGTCGTTTTTTCATATAACAGCGGCAGCTTGGGGAAGGGCTGAGTTGCCGCTGCCACGTATCCATTCATACACGTTGTCCACTTTTCAGGCCTGCATGTTGTCTTGTGAAGACAAGGCAACTGTCAGATGAGGCTCTCGCTCCTGTTGCTGTAAGCGGGAGAGCACGTCTGCCAGAATACGGTAGACCTGCGGGTTCACGATCAGGCCAATATGACGTCCGCTGACTTCCCGGTTTTCGCGCTCAGGATCGATACTCGCGTTCCACTCCACGACCTCGTCCTGTTTGGAGAAGATCGAGGTAAATCCGACCTCTTCCGGCATGGATGAAATAACGCTGCGGTTAAAGTGGCAGTTGCAGTGGAGCGTTCCGCACTCGGACGGAAGCTCTCCGCGCCAGCGCCGAAAGGGCTGCAGTACGCGTGAGGCAAACAACACCAGCGGACTCACATTATCCGTGCGTTGAATGGGAGAACCCATAGTGACCACGTGGCGGACCTGGTCAGGAAAATTGGTTCCCAGAAACCGCGCGAGCATACCGCCCAGACTATGGCCAAAGACAATCAGCGGATAGCCAGTCTCCCGAATGATCTGGTTCAGCCGCCAGCGGAGCAAATGTCCTGTCCGGTTCGGACAATCGATATTCCAGTCCAGCCCGGAGAAATACGGATTATAGCCCATGCGGCTCAGCCAACCGGCTAATAGTTGCAAGGTCCAGTCACCGGCAAGAAATCCGGGGATCAGCAGAACGGGCTCTCCTGACGCCTGAGGGAGCGGTGGATGACGATAGATGTCGTCTCGGAGAAGAGCACACAGTTGACGGTATGAGTCTGGAAAGGTCGCCGTTAATTGCCAGAAAAGCGTACTCAAACGCTCGGCGTCTTCCCGTTCAGTATAGGCATCAGACAGAAGATTATCCGGTGTCATGTTGTCCGCTCCCTCCCCCAGGGACATCGACTGGATTTCTGCTTGCAATAGGTGATAACTTTTGCAAGCGTAACAAAAAGCTCAGGAGAAAGAAACCGGATGGTTTGCGCCTGGGATGCCGTGAGTGCGATTGGCTCTTGAACGGATATCTGCTAGAGCAATTCCCGACTCTCGGATAGGGTGCACCAGCGCCAAAAGACTTGCGAAACGCACACTCACACCATGAGAGGAGGAGAATTTGAAGGAGAAGCATATGGCTGAAGCACGGATGCACATCGAACGTCCTTATCCTCATACGATTATTCTCCGTGACGGGTCGATTGTGACGTTACGCTTAATGACGTCCTTTGATGCTGACCGCATTGTGAGTTTCGCACATAGTTTACCCGCGGACGATCTCCTCCATCTGAGGATTGACATCACGGACCCTGAAATCGTGAAGCAATGGGTGCGGAATCTTGAAGCCCGTAAGACCGTGACGATCATTGCCGAAAACGGAGAGGAGATGGCCGGCTATGCCATTCTGCACCATAATGTGGTGACGTGGCAGCGTCATCTTGGAGAAATTCGTATCCTGCTTGCTCCGGAATATCGCTCTCAGGGATTAGGGCAGACCTTGGCAGAGGAAATTATTGCCATCGCGCAGGACTTAGAACTGAGCAAAGTGGTCGCTCAGATGATGCCGGACCAACCAGGCGCGCGTGCGCTTTTCCTCCGTCTTGGCTTCCAAACTGAGGCGCTCCTGCCGGATTTTGTCATTGACCGCTCTGGACAGACGCGCGACCTGATTATCATGGCCTACGACATGACGGGCCTGTCCGGCCATGTACACTCTACCTAGGCGAGCCCTTGAGTGGAGAGAACGGCGTCAGGCTGCGCTTGTACGAACATCGGACGGGCGTGTATCGGCAGTAGCGGAACGTTTTGAAAACCGTTCCGCCGCCTCCCGCAATTCCAGGAACGACGCCTTCAAGCAGTCGGCATACGCCCACCCGTCTGGTATGAGGTGTGGATCAAGCGTGACGCCTATTGAGAGCTTCTGATTATAGCTGGCCACCGCGTGGAACAGACCTACTCGTGCCGCTAACGGGCCCATTGGAAAAAACGCGTGTCGTTTATGCCCGGCCAGGTACAGCGGGACCTGGGGACCAGGAATATTCATGACCACGGTATTCGCTAGTACACTCATTGAGGGCGCTTGGCCGGCGAGCGCTTGCCAGGCTGGCGGGATGCAGGTCGCCAAGGACTGCAAGGCATGAAAGGTTCCTGCCTGGTCCTGCTCGTACAGTTCCTCAACTATCGCCTTTTGTGCGGACAGTCGTAAAATCGGATCGGTGATACCCACATACAACGGGATTAACATTGTCGCCGTGCGGTCTGTGGATCGTCTTCCGCGCCTGATGCGTGGCTCGTGTCGTTTGAGGTTGACGGGCGAAGCAACTCGGAGTTCCAGACCCTCTGTATTATATCCCTTGGCCTGCAAATAGCGTCCAATACCCCCGGCAATAATCGTCAGCACAACATCGTTGACGGTTCCTCTCAGAACCGAACGAATGAAGCGCGCCTCGGCAAAAGGAAATTCGAGCCACGTCAACTGCCGTTGTCCTGAAAGCGCCGCGTTAAACGGGGTGCGTGGCACGGGTTGCATGAGGGTTGGAATGACGCTCATCAGCGCGTTACTTAATCGTGTTGACCGTGAGCCGTAGAGCGGCGAGCGAAAAACCTGGAAACTCTGATCGGCCCACCACTGTACCACCTCAGTCATCCGATCCCGCACCGCCTCTTGTAGAAGCGTCATCGCATCGGGAATGGTTTCAGGCTCCCACGAATCGTGCGGTGATGCGCCGTGTTCGCTGTCCGGTCTCAGGTCATGCAAGACGAGCATCAGATCAATACCCGAGACACCTTCCAGCATAGCCTGGTGAACACGGGCCAGGATCATGGTGTCGCCGTCCGGACGACCGTGGATGAGTGTCAGTTTCCACAAGGGTCGGTCTCGATCCAATGGCGTGCTAAACAGTTGACTGCATATCTGAGAAATGACCTGGTCATCGGCAGAAGGAGGGAGGGTGACTTCGTCTATATGATAGGCAAGATCGAAATCCGGATCATCCTCCCAGGTCGGATGGGCAATGTTCAGAGGAGCGGAAACAGCCTTCTGACGATACTGGGGCAGGCGGTCAAAACGACTTTCAATTAATGAGCAGATCTCGTCCTTTGAAAGAGTGCCGTCATACAGACTACAGCCCCCAATATGCATGGGAGCGTGTGGTTTCTCTCTGTAGAGAAATGCGGCTTCAGTCTGCGTTAAACGTCTGTATGTCCTGTTTTGAGCCATGTCTGACTTGTTAGAGGATATGCAGGGAGAATAAAAAGAGAGGGACCGCAGTCCCTCTTCCATATGGTTTCAGCGAGCGCGGGAAACCGCCCTAGGCTGCTACACGTTTGAGAGGAGTAGCCGGTTGTTCAACCTTTGGAGATATCGCTCTGAGCTCTGTCGCCCCCCGGAGAGCCGTCACTTCTTCTCTGAGCGCACGAATCTCGGCCTGGAGTGCCCGAGTCTCGCTCGCTGACGGCAGTCCTGCCGCTTGGGTCAATCCAGTCAGAACGGTCTTGGTCAAGGCATTACTGACCTGCTGCCAGCGCAGAAATCCGTCCAGTGCCCGCGCGGTTGCCTCGGCAAACTGTGGGGTGCGATACAAGTTATCGATACCTTGGGAGGTCAGCCGGACCATGGCATCATAGCCACCCCAGGCGCTTGTCGTCATTTCTTGGTCATCTGCCAGACCCAAACCCTGCCGTATGCCCGCTACAGGCAGGTCGAAGAACAGGGCCTTATACACCTTCATGGCATCCGTCATCATGTTTGCACCATTATTCTCTGCCATTGCCATTCTCCTTCATGTGTTTCGTGTGAATGTCTTTCACTCTACGACGGCTGCAGGACTCAACCAAGCAAGCCATCGTCACCTATGTGACCTTCGTTTCTGTTTTTTTGAGACTAACCTGTCCTTTTGTCTCCTTGGTGACATTGACGTGACCCTTGCATGAAAAGAGAAGTCAGAGGAATGATGGAGCAAATCAGGTGCCATCTTGCTGCTTGGGAGATACCCCTGAAAGACAGAGCAATTTTCCTCTCTCAAGGAGCGCGCAGGCAGGAGGCTGCCAAATTCCTGGGCACCGGGGTGTTGCTCAGGCAACACAGGCCTGCCCGGAGCAAAACAGATTGCCGTTCGGGAGGCGAGCCTTTATAGTGCTCTTCGCTGGCACGGCTCACGGCTAAAGAAAAAAGGAGAAGGAGCAATGACTCACGAGGAAATGGTTCAAGAACTCTGGGACCGGGAACACATTAAAGAACTGACCTACCAGTACGGTTTGGCAATTGAGGCCCAGGATGAAGAAAAAATGGCTAATTTGTTCACCCTGGACGGCTCGGTAGATTTCAGTGCCATGGGTCGAGGCGTGATACAAGGGACAGACGCCCTCAAAGCATTCTACCGTTCAACCTGGCCTCTCAGGGTCAAGCCGTTTTTCACGAATCATGTCATGCAGATTCATGGCGATACCGCGACCGGCATCTGTTCGGTTGAGAACCGAGCCACCCGCGGCGACGAGAGCCTCATTGGCGCGGGTCGCCTGCACGATGAGTATGTCAAAGTGGACGGAGAGTGGAAGTTCAAATCCCGCCGGGTGGATATGTTCTACTTCACACCCATATCCGAGGGCTGGGCGAAAGCCGCTGGCCTCGGAAAATTGGAAGTCACGCAAGAATCCTGAGAACAGCATAATAGGGTTGAATATCGTAGCTGAAGATGCTAGCGGGAAGGTGTTGACGAAGTTTGGTAGAGAATAACTGTACGAAGGGAGGCTACAGATGAAGCGTTGGACAACAGTTATGGCATTGGCTCTGGCCATAGGACTCATGAGCGCACCCATCAGCGTGCATGCGGATCACCACGAGGCCGGTGAGGAATCTTCCGAAAACGGTGGCGGCGATGGCAACGGTGGCGACGAGAAAAAGGATGATGGCAACGGCGGCGGCGGTGCCTGTGGTGGCGGCGACGCATCGCATGAGGGCTCACATTAAGCCCTTGGGCCTTGTGGCCCTCACATAAGTAGATAATACGGAACGGGGCGTTCTCCAGGAGAACGCCCCGTTTTTTGTATAGGAATCCATCCATAGAAAATATCTTTTTCCGGCTCCATTCCGGTGCTAGGCTAAAGGGCATCACCGGGTTGGGAGAAGCAATGGGTCGGGCTCCACTCAAGAACGCTTTCCTTTCGGACGTCACATCGGCCGATATCCAACGTGAAAAAAACCGTGCCCGTGAACTGCGCCGCTCAGCCTGGTGGAAGCGCAAACGCGCAAGCGGGGTGTGTTATTACTGTCAGCAGCAGTTCCCCCCGGCCGAACTCACCATGGATCACCTTATTCCTCTCGTCCGGGGTGGGAAGTCAACCAAAGGTAACTTGGTTGCTGCGTGCAAAGACTGCAATAGCAAAAAGAAATATGCGCTCCCCTGGGAGTGGGAAGTCGAGCAAACGCAGTCCTCGTCTCATGAGTGAGTCGTTATGATGGCACCTCGATTTCGAGGGTATCGCCTGTTCGCTGCACGGGATAAGTCCGAACCGGTCTGCGCGCAGGACCGCGGAGGACCGCGCCGGTTTTCAGATCAAAACGAGCGCCGTGCGCTCGGCATATAAGGGTGCGGCCCGTCACGATTCCGGCCGACAGCG
>JAJDZM010000119.1 GCA_022824615.1 Candidatus Binatia bacterium
CATCTGGCGCGCGTTGTCTAAATTTGTGGGCTTACCGAAAACCCGGCCTTCCAACACGACTATGGTATCGGCGGCCAAGACCCAGAAGCCCGGATGCCGCTCGGCAACCGTGTGGGCCTTTGCCGCGGCAATACGCGCCACATAGGTCTCCGGATTTTCTTCACGGCGACGGGTTTCCTCCGTATGGCTGGGGATAATCCGAAACCGGAGGGGGGTCTGCTGTAACAACTCTCGCCGTCGAGGCGAGGCTGAAGCCAGGATGAGACGGGGAGGACGTTCTTCAGATGGCATAGGTTCACTTGAAGGGCGGAATGACTTCCGCTCCGAATTGGCGGATACAGGCAATAACGCGCTCTGGCGCCGGACCGAGCGGCAGGCGAAAACGCATGATAATATAGTCCGCTCCAACCACATCTTTCCACATTTCAAGCTGCTCTATGCACTCGCTGGGCGAGCCCATGACCAGGTATTTGCTCAGCTTTTTCACCGTGAAATCCGCCTCAGACGTAAACTCCTCATTTGGGGAGAGGAGTTTCCAGCGCCAGTAGAAGAGCATCTCTTCCACCCACAGCGGCCCAAACGTGTCTTCGGCCTCTTTACGGGTGGGTGCGACCCAGCCGTCCCGCATGAGCACCACTTTGGGGGAGCGGCCGTGCTCGGCCGCACTCTCACGATACAGGGCGGCCTGAGCCTGCAAATTCGGTATGGGGTCCCAGAAGGGCAGAATACCCCAGGCATCACCCAGCCGGCCGGCCCGTTTGATGGCCTCGGGATACGCGGCTCCAATCCACAGCGGCGGTCCGCCGGCCTGATAGGGTTTCGGGGTCAACATGACGTGGTCAAACTCAAAACGCTTCCCGTGGTAGGAGAACGGCGTATGACTGCTCCAGGCCAGACGCAGGATATCGAGACTCTCTTCAAAGCGAGAGAAGCGCTGCTTATACGGCTCGTTGAACAGCCGGAAATAGTCGGGGTGGTAGCCGAGCCCAACGCCCAATATGACCCGGCCTTTGGACATCAGGTCAATCATGGCTACATCCTCAGCCAGATGCATGGGGTTGTAATACGGCGTTTGCAGCACAAAGGTGCCGAGATCAACCCGCTCGGTACGAGCGGCATAGCCGGCCAGCATGACCAGGGGCGGCGGGAACATGGTCTCGGTGCGGTGGTGCCGCTCGGGCAGGAAAACACCGTCAAAGCCGGCCTGCTCTGCCTCAATGCCCTCGTTCAGCAACTGGTCGCAGAACTGCGCGGCTGCCTCGGGGGAGGGCTCGGGCTGATTATACGGACCGCCGTGGGTGTCCGGCATATAACCGATTTTCATGGGTCTGGTCTCTCCTCGGTATGACACCTGGTCAGGATTCCATGGCTCTGCAATGCGCTAGTACGACTTCGGCAACCCGAGCACGTGTTCGCCCACGTAATTCAGCACCATTTCCTGTGAGATAGGCGCAATACGAAAGAGCCGCGCCTCACGCCAGTAGCGTTCCACGTCGTATTCCTTGATATAGCCGTAACCGCCGTGAGCCTGAATCGCCCGGTCAGCCGCTTCGCAGGCGGCCTCCGCGGCCATATACTTCGAGATGTTGGCTTCTTTGCCGCAGGGCTGACCCTGGTCGTATAAAGAGGCCGCCTTTTGAACCATGAGTTCAGCGGTTTCCAGCTTGGCAAAGGATTCGGCCAGCGGGAATTGAATCCCCTGGTTTTTACCAATCGGGCGCCCAAAGACCTCGCGTTCTTTGGCATACTGTACGGCTCTCTCGATTGCGCGTTTGCCCATGCCGACGCACTCGGCCGCAATCAGAATGCGCTCTGGATTAATTCCATCGAGAATGTAGTAAAAGCCTCGACCCTCTTCGCCAATGAGATCCTCCTTGGCTACGTACAGATTGTCGATAAACAGCATATTGGTATCGACCGCCTTACGGCCGAGCTTGTGGAGTTCCTGGATTTCCACGGCCTCGGGGTCGATGTCGGCAAAGAAGAGACTCATACCCAGCGTTTTCTTCTCGACTTGATCAAACGGGGTGGTCCGCGTCAGCAGCAGCATTTTCTTGGACTCTTGGGCCTTGGTAATAAAGACCTTCTGCCCATTGATGAGATACCCGTCGCCGCTCCGGGTGGCAAAGGTGCTGATCTGGGTTGTATTCGTACCCGCGTCCGGCTCGGTCACGGCAAACGACACATGAATGTCCCCCCTGAGAATGGGAGCGAGGTATTTGTCTTTGGCCGCCTGGGTGCCGTATTTGATGAGCGGCTCCAGACCGAAGATGCCCAGATGAATGGCCGAGCAGGCCTGCGTGCCGCCGCCACACTCCGCCACCGTCTGCATGACGAGCGCGGCTTCGGTAATACCCAGACCGGCCCCGCCGTATTCTCTGGGGATGGTAATGCCCAGCCAACCTCCGTCGGCAATGGCCTGGTAAAACTCCCAGGGGAATTCCCCGCTCTCATCCCGCTCCCGCCAGTACTCATCCGGAAAACGTGAACACAGCGCACGGACCTGTTTGCAAATCTCTTCCTGCTCGTCCGTCAACTGAAAATCCATAGCTGCCCTCCTGCGTGCGCCTCATCTCTACCATTTGACTGCGGCCCTGCCAATTCCTCCTGATGTTTCGGACGTTTTGGGTCGCCGCCGGATTCCTTGCGTGAAAAAACGACCCCGGATAGGGTACGGACCGAGCTGGCCGACTCTCAGAACGGCCGCGGATGAAACGAATCAGGAGGAAGACATGGCCGGACGATTAGACGGGAAAGTCGCCCTTATTTCAGGTGGAGCGAGTGGTATTGGCGCGGCCCACGCACGGGTATTTGCGGCCGAGGGGGCGCGGGTTGTCATTGGCGATATCCAGGAGGCCAAAGGCCAGCAGGTTGCTGCCGATGTCAATAGCAATGGAGGTGGGGCGGTCTTTGTCCGTCTGGATGTCACGAGTGAAAACGACTGGCAGGAGGCTGTCCGTGAAGCCGTGGAGCGGTTTGGCAAGCTGACCACGCTGATCAATAATGCCGGGGTATACTGGCCAGGTGGGGTCGAGGAGGAAACCCGGGACCGGTGGCAGAAGATGATCGAGATCAATCAGACAGGTGTCTGGCTGGGCATGAAAACCGCGCTGCCGGCGCTGCGTGAATCCGGGAACGCGGCCATCGTGAACATCTCATCCTTGTATGGTTTGATCGGCAGCCCTGGCTCAATCGCCTATCATGCCTCAAAGGGTGCGGTGCGACTCATGAGCAAAGCTGCGGCCTTGGAGTATGTGCGGCAGGGGATACGGGTGAACTCCATTCACCCCGGCCAGATCGATACGCCCATTCTGGCCGGACTGACCCCGGAGCAGGATGCCCAGATCAAGGAAGCCACGCCCATGGGTCGGCTGGGCCGCCCGGAAGAAATCGCCTATGGCTCACTCTACCTGTGTTCCGATGAGGCATCCTATACCACCGGAACCGAGCTGGTTATCGACGGCGGCTGGTTTGCCCAGTAACGAAGAGAGGGGAACGATCATGAACCGACGGAATCAGATTGCCATGACAGCAGAAGAACTCTCCACCTACCTGAACGAAGCGCGGAATATGTCTTTATGTACTATCGGCAAGGACGGCTATCCGCATGTGGTAGCCATGTCGTATATGGCCAAGGACGGCTGTATTTATATGTCGTCCTTCAAGAAGGCCCAAAAAGTCGTGAACGCCAAAAGGAATCCCAAGGTCGCGGTCATGGTCGAATCCGGGCGGGCCTATAGCGAACTCAAGGGCGTCCTGATCCGGGGCGAGTGTGAAGTAATCGACGAGCCGGAAGCAGTCTGGGAACTCATGAAAGAGGTGCGGGATTTTCAGGGAACAACGGTGACGCCAACGGAAGACGCGGTGCTGAAGGAGCGCGCCAAGAAACGCGCCGTCCTCAAGATTACCCCGGTCAAAACCTCAAGCTGGGACCATACCAAGTTGCCGGAAGGGGTGTACTAAACGTGTCGAGCAGCTTTGGGGAACCCCTCTTGACTGGGTAGTATCCTAATCGAGTTTTCCCCCTCACCCCAGCCCTCTCCCGCC
>JAJDZM010000270.1 GCA_022824615.1 Candidatus Binatia bacterium
GACCCCGCCGCCCCCCTGCCCGCCGCCCCGGCCGTACCGATAAACCACCATGCCCCGGTCCTCTGTCTGTCTAGTCGTTCTGCTCCTGCTGAGTAGCTGCGCGCCAGGTCGCCTAGTGCCGCCCAGCAGCCCCCCGAACGAATCCAGGCTGCTGAAACTCCAAGATTGTCGCGGTCAGCTGATGGGCCACCATCAGCTGGTGGACTGCCTTGCGGCATTCTTCCGCGCCGGCATCGAAGCGTGTGACGAGAAAGCGCTCTGCCACACCGCAGTCACCCGGGCGGTCATTAAGGCGATGCGCAAGGAGGCGTGCGGCGAGGAGTGTCCATCGGCGGCAGTCATCGAGATTATGGAGGCGGGCCAGGCGGGGTGCGGAGGATTGGAGTGTCGCCTACAAATCGTCAGTACGGCCTCCTGGGCGGTCCTCGAAGCGCCGGCGTGCGGCGCCGATTTAGCTTGCCGTGCGGCCGCCGTCTGCGCGGGCATCCAACTGGGCGTCGAGCTGCACGGCCACAAAACTGACCCATTCTCCGTGGCCCGTTTCTCCGCATATATGCGCGCCGGGATCGCGGCGTGCGCCGGCGCGGTCTACTGTCTTGATGAATTCGTCCGCATGGGTATTGCCGTCCCCGGATACCGCTCAAGGACGGAGGCCCCATGAGCAAATGGTGGCAACGGCGCAAGGCCAGAAAATCCCGCAAGGCCCGGACACGTCAACAATGGGAGGCCGAAGAATGGGCGCGCATCCACGCGGCGCGTAGGTTCATATTTACGAAGCAAGAAATCCAGGCCTGGGAGCAGAAGAGCCGCAGAGACGCGCCGTTCACCTTCGGAGATGCGCTATTTGTCGCCGGGTTCTTCTTCGTTTTTCTCTTCCTTATCCCGGCGATAGTCGAGAGCTGCTGACCATGTTACTTTGGGATCGTAAAGTAACATCCCACACAGGGAGGACCTATGAGACCAGGTGAAACCCGCCGGGCATGGACGCCGGCGGAAGATAGCGAGTTGCGCACAATCGCAGACCAGACCTTGTATGGCCGGCGGCTCCGCGGCTGGAGAGCCGCCCCGCGTGGGCGGCTGGCGGCCTTCGCGCGCAAACATGGCCGGACCCTGGCCGCCGTGAAGATGCGCGCCACACGGCTCAGCGCCCGAAGCTACTGGAAGGCGGCCGGCCCCGATGCCGACTGAGACCCTCACCCAGGCGCAATTCCTGGAAGCACTCCGACTCCTGGCCCAGCCCACCTGGGCGGACGTGGCCGGCGTGGTCGTGGGCTTCCTGCAGGTCGGCCTGATTGCCTGGGGCTTGTGGCAGATGCGGGTGTCCTCCAAGGAGCGCAACCGTCAACTGGACGCGATGGAGGCCGCCCAACGCCGCCAGGGTGACGCGCTGGAGCGGCAAGGCGAGGTCTTGGCCGAGCTGCTGCGGCGGAGCGCCTAGGCCCCGCACGGGGCCGCAATCCCACGACCCTTCCCCTTCGGGCGGGCGAGATCGGCCCATAGACGGCAACTGAGGACCTCGTTTTTTCTCGGAAGCGGCCCAAACGGGCGAGATGCCCGGATGAGGCCCTGAGCGCCGTTTTCCGGCCCCGCAAATTTTCCCCGGCCACAGGGTCGCGCCCAGGGCGGTTCTCGCCGTCCAGGGCGGTCCTGGGCGGCCCTGGCTCCCGTCCGGGTGGCCCCGTGGTGGTGGAGTCCTCAGCTCACTAGCCCGGCGGACACTCCGTATGCACAATGCGGGTCGCGGGTAAGTATCCTTCGCCATAACCGTATATCTCGCTGTCCGAACACAGGGTCCGCGCCCGCTCCTCGGCATGCGCCGCAGTGGCCCCGAGGGCAACGACGACCTGCGCCACATCCTGATCAAAATCCCGAAAATGACAATCAAGGACGGCGACACAGACCGGCGAGGCGCCGTGCGCTGTCGCCCATGTGATGGATGGCTGACATTTTCCGGCAGCAAGATTGACGGTGTCCTCTGGACACTGGTTAAAAGCCTCACATGTCGCAATGGCTGCCCTCCGCGCCTCTTCCCGCGAGTCATGGCCCCGCTCGCCGCTTGTGCCGAAGTATCGACACTGTCGGTGATCGCCGACCCCGTACACGGTCGCGACGCTGCGCCAGCTTCCACCTTCTCCTTCTAGTCTTCCATTAGGATATCCTCCTAAGGAGTAGGATGTGTCCACCATCTCCATGTGCTGGGTCGTTTCATTCCACATAAACATCTGAGGGTTCTCCTCGTGGAGGTGGAATTTTTCGACCACGCATGTCCCGAATGCCCCGCGCATAAACTCCGAATAGCCCTCGGGATAGACCCCAAAAGAATCTGTGAAGGCATACGTCGTAAACGTACTCCTGGCGAACTCCGCCCCATTGTCGTACACGGCCGCGGTGAACTCACCCTGCCCCTCCCCGAGCCTTCCATAGTTCCAGATGGCGACAAAGCCATTGTTGGTGTCCCCACACACCCCGGCCGTATCGGCGCGCTCATTGTGGTAGGCCAGGGGGACCGGGTCTCCAACTTGGGTACCCTCTGCATCAAAAAAGCGGGCGGTCAGGGGGCCTGTGGCCTCACACTTCCAGCCCGAGATGACGCTGATCCCCGAATAGCGATTCCCTCCGCCGTCTCACCGACCGGGCGACCTATCTCTATATTGACGGGAACCGTTACTGGTATTCGACCCAACCCACGGTGACCCGCCTTGCCGAAGACCGGGCGAGTCAGTTTCAGGCGCATGACGTTCTCGATGAGATCACCCGCCGTCTCAGGGAAGAGGCCCGCAGTCGCGGTGATTTTCCGCGCGTCCACGCTTGCCTGGGAAGCAGCGACATACCGGATGAGCATGAGGCCCGTTTGGTCATTCTCGGGCCGGAACACTCGCATTCAAAGGGCGATGACGCCAGCAGCGCCCGGCAGGAGGCCCAGAACATTATAGACCAGCGGGGCAGCAGCCCCCGGAACTACAAAAACGCGCTTGTCTTCCTGGCCGGAGATGAGACCGGCCTGGAGGAGTTACAGGCTGCCATCAGACACTATCTGGCCTGGAAGTCTATTGTGGAGGAGCGAGAGCAGTTGAACCTGGACCCGTTTCAGGCCAAGCAGGCGGACACCAGGCGCAGGAGTGCGGAAGAAACGGTTCAGGCTCGCCTCCCCGGAGCGTATCAGTGGCTTCTGGTGCCGAGTCAGACCGATCTCAAAGGGAAACCGGAGTGGGTGGAGATGCGTCTGCAAGGGACAGATTCCCTGGCCCTGCGAGTCGCTAAGAAGCTCAAGAAGGAGGAGATGCTCATTAGCGAGATGGGCGGGGTTCGTTTACGCCTTGAGTTGGACCGTGTTCCGCTCTGGCGTGGCAATGATGTGAGCATTAAGCAACTGATCGAAGATTTTGCCTCATATCTGTATCTCCCTCGTCTTCGTAGTCCGGACGTACTTATCGCGGCGGTCCGGGAAGGTATCGCGTTGCTGACCTGGCAGTCGGACACCTTTGCCTACGCGCAGTCAAAGGACGACGCGGGCAAATATCTGGGCCTTGTCGGGGGGATGAGTGGCGGTATCCAGGTTGAAGGTGGAGCCTTGGTAGTGAAATCCGACGTGGCTGTAGAGCAGCGGAAAGAGGCCGAGGCAGCACAGCAGAAGTCTGGGAAGACGGATACCGGGGACTCTTCTCCCGACCGACCGAGTGGGCAAGGGCGGCAGGCGGATAAGGATCAAACCGACGGGCAAGATACAGACGGGCAAACTCCACCCGCTACTCCCGTCTATCGTCGATTTCATGGCTCGGCCCGGTTAGACCCTCTGCGGGTTGGCCGGGATGCGAGCCGAATTGCCGATGAAGTCATTCAACATCTGACGAAACATATGACGACCAAGGTCGAGGTCACGCTCGAAATTCGAGCAGAACTCTCGGACGGCGCGTCGGACAAGACCATCCGCGATGTCACCGAGAATTGCCGGACGCTTCGGTTTGACCCCTTTGGATTTGAGGAGGAGTGACGGGGAAATTTATCTGTGTAGGCATTCAGACCCCCCGCTTCAAAGAAAGGACCAGCATGGACTACGGGATTATTTTGCCCCATTTCAGCGCCTTTGCGCATGAAAACCCGGCTGAGCGGATTTTGACCGCAGCCACCACTGCGGAAGCGCTGGGCTATCGGACGTTGTGGGTGGCCGACCACGTTGTCTTCCCGTCCAAGATTGAGGGGAGTTATGCCTTCAATCCGGAAGACCCTTTTCTCGATCCGCTCACCGTTCTGGCGGCCCTGGCGTATAAGACGACAACCGTCAAACTCGGCACCGCGGTCCTGATTCTTCCCTACCGGCATCCCTTAGCCGCGGCAAAGGCGCTTGCCACCATCGATGTCTTGTCCGGCGGGCGGACGGTTGTCGGCGTGGGGGCCGGCTGGCTGGAACAGGAATTCACCGCCCTGGGTACGTCGATCACGGAACGAGGGGCTCGCACGAACGAGACCATGGATATCTTCAAGGCGGTCTGGACGCAGGAAACGCCGGCGTTTGCCGGCAAGCATTTTCAGTTCGCCGACATTAAATTCATTCCCAAGCCGGTTCAACAACCACATCCGCCCATTCTTGTCGGGGGGATGACCAAGGGCGCCCTGCGCCGCATCGCGCGGCGCGGCGACGGCTGGATTGCCATGGGCAAGGGGCCGGATAATATCCAAGAGCCTTTGGCAACCCTGCGGGAATTGACCTCTCAGGCGGGCCGCAACCCGGACGACTTGCAGATTTGTATGCTGCCGCTCGGGGCACCGAGTGTAGATCAACTGATTCAGGATATTCCGCGCTACGCCGACCTGGGGGTGCATCACGTCTATCTGTCGTTCCGCGCCTGGACGAATGAGTTTGCCGAACTCATGCGCCTCATGGAATACTTTGCAACGGAAATGAAGCTGGCCTAGTCCGGAGAAGGAGACCCGATGAGTGACAAGAAATGGCCGATTGAACACCCCGACCGCATTCAGCTCTATTCACTGGCAACCCCGAACGGCCAGAAGGCGGGTATTGCGCTGGAAGAATTGGGACTGGCGTATGAAGCCCATAAGGTGAATATCCTGGAGAATGAGCAGTTCAGCGAGGAGTTCATTGCGGTGTGTCCTAACTCGAAAATCCCTGCCATGGTTGACCCCGACGGTCCGGGCGGGAAGCCGCTGTCCATCTTTGAGTCCGGGGCCATGCTGTTATACCTGGCGGAGAAGACGGGCAAGCTGCTACCGGCTGACCCTCACCGGCGTAGCGAGTGCATCCAGTGGTTGTTTTTTCAGATGGCCGGGGTCGGTCCCATATTCGGACAGTTCGGCCACTTCTATAAATTCGCCAAAGAGCGTATTCCCTATCCGACCGAGCGCTATACCAATGAAGCCCGGCGGCTCCTGGGGGTGTTGGAAAAACGTCTGGACGGTCGGGAGTATTTGGTGGGTGACGAGTATACGATTGCCGACATCGCGACCTTCCCCTGGGTCGGCTGCCTCGACTGGGGCTATGGAGCGCGCGAGGATTTGAAGCTGGACGCGGATTTCCCCCATGTGGTCGCCTGGTATGCACGCTGCACCGAGAGGCCGGCTTCGGTGCGGGGGGCCAAGGTATGCGGCTTTTCGGACGATTAGACTGATGGAAACAGACAGCGGACCCGACCTTGTGGTCGATATCTTTGTTGACGGGCGGCTGGTAAACCCGAGCGAGATACCGACCGCGGTTGTGAGGGAGATTGAAACGTTGGCCTCAGCGTCGGCATCCGGCAGGCTGACGGCCGAGGGCGTTGTGTACGAGTGGTCTACGCGGCCCTGCGTCTACCCGTAGCTAGCCGACGGTGAGGGAGAATCATGCGAAAGAATCTACGCCCCGAAGACCTTGGCGATTTCCTGGATCAGCCCAAATGTGCAACCCTGGCGACACATTTCAAGGACGGGACGATTCTGATGTCGCCCGTCTGGCACGAGTGGAAAGACGGCGGGTTTACGGTTGCGGTGGCGAACGGGGATGTTAAGGCCCGTCACATTCGGCGTGATGCGAAGGTAAGTATCAGCGTGGCTGAAGATAGCCCTCCCTATCGGGGGATTGAGGTACGCGGGGAGGCCAGCATCGAGCGGGCGGACGCGTTTGAGACAACTCGTCGTATCGCCGTGCGCTATCTGGGAGCCAAACTGGGAGCGGCCTATGTTGAGGCCTTCCGTGAGGCGGACCTCGTGCTGATCCGGGTCAAACCGGGGGTGCTGCGGGCCTGGGACTTTGCTGACGAGATGGAGTTTAGCTGAGGTATCGGCTAAAGCTGCGCTCAGCCGATACCTCAGTGCTTGCCTTACTTTGCCACTGACGCGCTGGCCGCTGGGTGACTATTCGGCGCGCTCCGGTCCGCCTCACTCCTGGCACCCAATAAGGACTGGCGGTGCAGGGCCGCCGGATGCGGTACGCTGAGCTTCGGTCCTTTGCCGTACAGCTTCTCGCGCAACGTGCCTTCCCGATATTCCTTTTGCATGCGACCGCGTTTTTGCAGTACGGGTACCACTCCGTCGACAAACTCCTCAAATGAACCCGGCGTGGTGGCATAGGCCAGGTTAAACCCGTCTACTCCCGCGTCTATCCAGTCCTCGAACTGGTCGGCAATGTTCTCGGGCGTGCCGACCAGAACCGGGCCGGCTCCGCCAATGCCGACATAGCGGGCGAGGTCACGCAACGTCCATTTGCGATTTGGATCACCCTCGGTAAAGCTGTGAACGAGGGTACGAATGGCGTTCGTCTCGATATACTCAAGCGGCTGATCGGGTTCAAACTGCCCGAAGTCTATGCCGCTCCAACCGCTCAATAAGGCCAGCCCGCCATCGTAGCTGCACTGCTCAAAGTACTCTTCATAGCGCCGTTTGGCTGCGGCTTCGGTCTCCCCGGTAATCACTTTCATATAGGCAAAACACAGGATGTCCTCTGGGTTCCTGCCGTTCTTGCGAGCGATCTTGCGGATATCTTTTATATACTGGCCATCGACCTCAGGCTTTGAACCAATGACAAAAACAGCTTCCGCATGCTGCGCCGCAAAGGCACGACCCCGGTCTGAGGCACCAGCCTGAAACAAGACGGGCGTCCTTTGCGGGGAGGGTTCAGCCAGGTGGCAGCCTTCAACCTTATAGTGTTTGCCTTCATGTCTGACATCGTGGACTTTGGTTGGGTCGGCATAAATCCCGCGCTTCGCGTCTTTCAGTACGGCATCATCTTCCCAGCTCTTCTCCCACAGTTTGTAGCACACGTCGCAGTACTCATCCGCGATGTCGTAGCGATCATCATGCTCTGCTAAACCGGCCTGGCCGTAGTTTCGACCTGCGCTTTCGAGATAGGATGTCACGATATTCCAGGCGATCCGGCCTTTGGTCAGATGGTCCAGGGTGGAGATGAGGCGAGCAAACGTGAACGGGTGGTTTTGGATGATGGAACTCGTAAAACCAAAACCGATATGCTCGGTGGCATAGGCCATGGCCGGGATGAGCAGCATGGGGTCGTTGACCGGTATCTGGGCGGCTTCGGTCAGCGCGGCTTCCCGGTTGCCTCGAAACACATCGTACACGCCGAGCACGTCGGCCAGGAAGATGGCATCAAACTTTCCCCGCTCAACGATCTTTGCGAACTCGACCCACTGATTGAGGTCGGTGTACTCGGTCATATGGTCATCGTCGCGGACCCACAGGCCGGGTGACTGATGAACCACACAGTTCATATGAAAGGCGTTGAAAAAGATGCGTCTCTTCATGGGTTCTCTCCTCTCCCCTCCTCATATGCAAGCCGGTCTCGATATTCAAGTCGGAAAGCGGGGCGATGGATTTTCTGCCAAGCTCCCGAATGGCGGGATACAAAAGCAGAAGCGAGGGGGAAGTGTCAAGTAGAGGAATACGCCTTGCCATGGAAGGCGGGTGGGCGATATGATTCAGGACCAAATCCCGAGCGGTCCCTGCTCATAACTGGGAAGGAAAACGCATGACGAGAATCTCCACAGCGGGTCGGCTGAACTACCTTGATTCCTCTCTGCAAAGTTCGCTCTACCGCAACGGTAAGGTGCTCCTCCGACGCGATGCGGACGGCAGCGACAGCGATATGCAGGGAGTCATCTTTGATGAGCGGCAGATGCCGGTCCACAACGCCCGCCTGCTCGACGGGCAGAACGGACACGCGCCGCGCAGCCTTGAGACCAACGGCTTTGAACTCCTGACCCGTCCCCTTGAGCGCCCCGACCTCGATTTTTTCGATCATCAGGAAGTCATTCAGGACTACTACCGCCAATGCACCCGGATCGTCAGCGCAGCGACCGGGGCGGCCTCCGTCGCAGCCTTTGACCACAATGTCCGCTCAGCCGCGGGCAAGCAGAGCCAGCGGCGCATTCGCGGCGGGCAGCAGGTGCAGGGTCCGGCCTCTATCGCCCATGGGGACTACACCCTGCGGAGCGCTCCAGAACGGCTGCAACAGCTCGCCCAGCCGCCCGGCGGTAACGACACCCTGCGCTCGGTACTCGGCCAGGACCAATCGCTCGTTGAGCCCGAAAAGGCGAACCAAGCCCTCGCTCCAGGCGGACGCTTCGCCATCATTAATGTCTGGCGCAATATCGCCCCAGAGCCGGTCGCAACCCACCCTCTCGCGTTATGCGACGCGCAGAGCGTCCATCCCGAAGACCTGGTGGTGTTCGAGATTCACTATCGAGACCGGGTGGGCGAGAACTATTTTTCCAAGTACGCGCCGCGGCACCGGTGGTACTCCTACCCGGCGATGACCCGCGATGAGGCCCTGCTGATCAAGCAGTGGGACTCGGCCGGGCCGCTCGCCCGTTCAGAGGGACATCGGGCCGATAGCGACGCTGCCCAATCGCCGTGCACCTTCAGTTTTCACACTGCCTATCAGGACCCATCCACCCCTCCCGATGCGCCCGAGCGGTGGAGCATCGAGGTCCGCTGTATCGCCCTGTACGCCTGAATGAGAACGGTAGGGGCAACCCCCTGTGGTTGCCCGGTGGGGCTCATGACGGCTGACGAAAATAGGCTCGCGCCCGGCCTTCGGCCTGAGTGCGAATCAGCAGGGTCAGCAGCAGACTGCTGCCCAGGGTTGAGGCGACAAGCGCATAGGACAGGGCGGAGTAGCCGATGTGGGCCACCGCCAGCCCCCCGATAGCCGCCCCGACCGCATAGCTGGCATAGCCGCTGCCGGACAAGACGCCGGTCAACGTTCCTCTCGCGGTTCCGCCCACATCGACGCCGACAACAAAGAGAAGAGTTGCCAGCGGCATGGTGAGCACCATAAACACGCTGGTGATAGCCACGCTCAGCCACAGGCCGTCGTCTAAGACAAAAGCGGCCATGCCCGGCAGGGTCGCGAGGAGTGCTGTAACCGCTGCTATGGACAAACGCCCTTGGCTCTTCCCTATTTTTCCACCCAGAAAGAGACCGCAGGTGGTGCCGAGGGCGACAATGGAAACCGGCAAAGCCAGATCTGCGGTGCTGAGCTGATACGTCACTTGGAGAAAAGGCGGAAAGAAGGTCATAATGAGTCCGTAAGCGGTTCGGACGGTCAGGTTGGTGAATGCCAGCAGCCAGGTCACAGAAAAACGTCCGACCTGTCTCAGGCGGCTGCCAAGGATGAGCAGCTTCTGCTGGGTGTTATGTTCCGGCGTGTAGAGAAACACCATCAGCGCGCATAACAACAAGACGCCGCCGACGGAAAAGAATGCCGCTCGCCAGCCGGCATACGCGGCAATGAGGGTGACGAACGGGACGCCGAGCACGCTGCTCAGACCCGGCTGGGTCGTCACCACGGCGACTCCCAGCGCCCGTTTCTCAGAGGGCAGGAGGTCGCCGAGCAAGGCAATACACGTGGGTGGGACCATGCCCCCGCCTATACCGGCGAGGATGCGGAACACTGCCGCACTGGGCAGATTCGGCGCCAGAGCCGTTCCGACTGAAGCCAGACCGACCAGCAATGCGCCAGCCAGTAAAATCGGCTTTCGGCCATAGGCGTCGGAAAACGGGCCGACGACAATGGCCGTTGCGGCCCAGGCGACGGCGGCCGAGGTGACGAGCTGGGCCACGGCCGGAACGGTGGTATGCCAGTCGTGCGACATGGCGACCAACAGCGGCCCCAACATGCTGAGCGCGGTCAAGACGGCAAAAACCGTGCATCCGATTATGATAAGGAATAGGGGCGTGTTGACGGGGCGGGTTGGTTCTGACGAAGTTGGCATGGATGCGTGTGACGAATCGCGCTATCAGGTTGCCGCGGACAGAGCAACAACCGGTGTGCCTTAGGCAAGACTTAACGATATATTCAGGGGAGGAAAGGTTGGCAGTCCATCAGCTTGACTGTTGTCATAAGGCACACAATGTCTTAATCTTTCGACGTGGGGCGTTATCGTTGGAGTTCTGAAAAAAGCCTTCAACTCAAGAGGTTAAGGGGCATTAGTTTTGAGCAAGCGGTCATGCACATTGAGCAGGGCGATGTGCTTGATATTATTATCCATCCAAACCCGAACAAGTATCCTGGCCAGCAGGTACTCATCCTGAATATTAATGGATATGCTTATGCCGTTCCCTTTGTCGAACAAGGAGAAGACCGTTTTTTGAAGACCATTATCCCGAGCCGAAAACTTACGAAACAATATCTCAGGTGATCTATGCCAAAATATTATCTAGACGATGAAGAAAAGGAACTCATTGAGTCTGTTGAGAAGGGTGAGTGGCAATCGGTCAAAAAGGTCAAACAAGAGATCAAGAAGCATCAGACGTATGCCGCGAATACTCTTCGAAAAGACAAGCGAGTGAACATCAGAATTTCTTCTCAGGACTTAGAGCAGCTCCAGGCCAGAGCGGTAGAAGAGGGTATTCCATACCAGACGCTCATGGCGAGTGTCCTCCATAAATTTATTTCTGGACGTCTCGTGGAGCGGTCTCGATAACCTGCCTGACACAGGCAGCTTGGGAAGAGAGTCGGCATGACAAAAAAAGTCTGCATTGTCACCGGTGTCGGACAGGGAACAGGGCAGGGGGTCGTCCGTCGGTTCGCCGAGGGTGGCTACCGGGTTGCCATGCTGGCCCGCAATACGGAACGCCTCACCCGGTTTGAGCAGGAGATTGCCCAAACCACGGCATATCCGTGTGACATCAGCAATGAATCGGAAGTGAACGCCACGGTTGCGGCCGTTGCCGAGCGGCTCGGACCGCCGACCGTCCTGATTCATAACGCCGTCAGTTTTGATGCGATCTTTGGTACCTTCCTGGAGATTGACCCTGCGGCTCTTCAGCACAACTTTCAGGTCAACACCATGGGGCTGCTGTATATGGCTCGGGCGGTGACGCCGTATATGCTCGAAGCCGGGCAAGGCGCGATCATGGTGACGGGCAATACGGCGTCGAGACGGGGCCGCCCGCAATTTGCTGCCTTCGCGCCCACCAAAACCGCTCAGCGTATTCTTGCCGAATCCATCGCCCGTACCCTTGGTCCGCAAGGCATCCACGTGTCTTTTCTGGTCATTGACGGTGGTATTGATATGCCGTTTGCCCGTACCTTGCTTGCGGACAAACCGGACGACTTTTTCATTCAAACCTCGGCGCTTGCCGACACCATCTGGCACGTCGTCCACCAGGACCGCTCGGGCTGGACCTTTGCGCTTGACATCCGACCGTTTGGGGAGGAATGGTAGGTCGGCAATCCAGACAAGGGAGGCGGTTACATCGCCAGATAGGTATTGATCGCCTTCTTGCCGTCCACGACAAGAGCAATATCAACGCTCTCTATTGCCGGTTGTGTCGTCAGTTCCAAGGTTGTTCGGACATCGTTCACAGCGTGCTCGGTGACATCGGCGATAACGTAGAGTTTCCGCTTCCCGAGATCGGCCAGGGTGTGGATGATGGTCACACCGGGAGAGGGGGTCATGAGCCGTTCCTGGACGACTTGGGCCGCGGCTCTATTCTCTGTATGATTCGCTCCTGCGCGCCATGTGATGGTAATTAACACGTTCATATACGCCTCCCGTATGAAAGAGTGCCTGCTTATGGCCTGCCTGTTGTACTGCTTTTTGACGAGGCTGCAAACCGTTCCTTCTGACGCAGAACTGATGGAGAGACTTGTCCGATATTTCGTCTGAGACAGGCCGGCGCGGGGAACCCCTCACGCTGGGTATTTACTCAGTGTGGTATTACCCTCTCTCCAGGAGTGGTATGAGACTGGAAAGGAGACCGGAACTGGTAACCAGACGCGAGGGAAAGGGGGGATTCCTCTTGATATGACGACACAAGCGCACAATAGGGACTCAGGCACGAGCAGCACAGTCTGGCACGAGGCTTACCCGGAGCTCGGAACCGGGCCGATTCCGATTGAGCCGTGTGTTTCAGCCGAATACTTCGAGTTGGAGCGAGAGCGCATTTATAAGAAGACCTGGCTCAATGTGGGCCGCATCGAACAGCTTCCTCGGCCTGGAGATTATTTTGTTAAAGACCTGACCGTCTGTGACACGTCGGTTATCCTGACGCGCGGCCGGGACGGCGTCCTGCAAGCGTTCCATAATATGTGTTCCCACCGGGGTAATAAGATCGTGTGGGATCAGCATGGCTCGTGTCAGAATTTTACGTGTAAATTCCACGGCTGGAGCTACGGTCTCAACGGCAGCCTGAGATTCGTTCCGGATGAAGAACGCTTCTGCGACCTCAAAAAAGACCGGCTCGGTCTCACGCCGGTCCGGGTCGATGCATGGGAAGGTTTTATTTTTATCAACCTCAACCCGACCCCTACGGAAACCCTTACCGAACATCTCGGCGAGCTTGGAGCCGGATTGGAGGGCTATCCGTTTGCGCAGTTGAAGACCTGCTATGCCTGGCATACGGAACTGAAGGCCAACTGGAAAGTGCTCAAGGATGCCTTTCACGAAGCCTATCATGTGCCCTTCTTACATAAACGCTCCCTGCCCGATTCGTTTACCAGCCCGGACAATCCGTATGCCCACGCTTTTGCGTTTAAGCTGTATGCACGCAACCACCGCATGTCCGTCTTTGGGAACCCCGGCCATCAGCCGAGCCCGGTCGAACTCCTGGCCCATCGCTTCGGAGCGTCAATTGTCAGACGCGACTGGGAGATGGCTGACTTACCGCCGGGGGTGAATCCGACCCGGAGCCCGTTTTGGGCCTTCGACGCCAATATGATTTTTCCCAATTTCGATGTGTTCGTTTTTGACGGCACTTACCTGACGCACCATTTCTGGCCGCTCGCGCCGGACCGGACCCTCTGGGAAGTCAAGACGTATTTCCCCGACGCTCGCAACGCCGCGCAGCGTTTCAGCCAGGAGTACAGCAAGGTGCTGCTGCGCGAGGCCCTGCTGGAGGATGCCAGTACCCTGGAGGCAACCCAATCCATGCTGGCCTCAGGCGCGAAAAAAGAATTTGTGCTCCAGGACCAGGAACTCCTGGTCCGGCACGGGCATAAAGTCATCGAGGACATGGTCGGTTTCTACCGGGCCAGGGCCTAAATGCCGGCAGTGTGATATTGACCAAAAGGCCAGAACATGTTTTAGATTCGGGCTTCACCACGTCGTGTGTGTCCCGACCGGGTTCCCGGTCAGCGAATATGGACATCGGACCATGGAATAGGAAAACCAACCCAGGGAGGCAATGGAATGAGTGCAACACCAAACGGAACTCTGGCAAACGGCAACGGCGCGGCCGGCGGCTATAAGTGGCATAATAAATATCCTCATCTCGGGACCGGCCCGGTTCCGGCGGATGTGTTCACCTCGCAAGAGCAATTTGAGTTGGAGCGGGAGCGGATTTTCAAGAAAGTCTGGCTGAACGTCGGGCGGGTGGAACGGATTCCGAATGCGGGCGACTATTTTGTCCAAGACCTGGCCGTGTGTAATACCTCGGTGATTGTTGTCCGCGGTAAAGACGGGGCCGTGCATGCCTTTCATAATATGTGCTCGCACCGGGGGAATAAAATCGCGTGGGACAAGGACGGGACGTGTCAGAATTTCACCTGCAAGTTTCACGGCTGGAGCTACGGCCTGGATGGGAAGTTGAAGTTCGTGCCGGACGAAGAGAGCTTTTTCGATCTCAAGAAAGAGAGTCTGGGTCTGACACGGGTGGCGGTGGATGTGTGGGAAGGTTTTATCTTCGTCAATGTCGATCCCAATCCGACCGAGACCCTACAGGAGTATCTGGGCGACCTGGCAACCGGACTGGAGGGCTACCCATTTGGCGAATTTTCAACCACCAGTACCTCGTGGACCTCGGAGGTGAACGCCAACTGGAAAGTCATCAAGGATGCCTTTCAGGAAGTGTACCATATTGCCTTTTTGCACAAACGCTCCATCCCGGACTCGTTTACCAGCAAAGACAACCCCTACGCCCACAGCCTGGATGCCACCCTGTATCCGCGCCACGGCAGTATGTCGTTGTTTGGCAGCCCAGACTACAAACCGAGTCCGGTAGCCAAACTGGCGGCCCAGTATGGGGAGATTGTCATCCGTAGCGATTTCTCGATGGACGGTCTGCCGGCAGGGGTAAATCCGCTGCGGAGCGAAGCCTGGTCGCTGGACCTGAACGTCATCTTCCCGGCCTTCTTTGTTGACGTTTCCCAGGGATCGTATTTTACCCATCAGTTCATGCCGATTGGCGTGGATAAGACGCTGTGGACCTCGACTCAGTATTACACCAAGGCGACCACGCCGGGGCGGCGTTTCAGCCAGGAATACGGCAACGTGATCTTCCGCGATATTATCATGGAAGATGGCCGGACCTTTGAGGAAACCCAGTCCATGCTCTCGTCCGGGGCAAAAAAAGAGTTTTATCTGCATGACGAAGAGATTCTTATCCGCCACAGCCATCATGTCATCGACCAGATGCTCAAGGGACAACCCGTCGATGCGGCGTTTGCTGCCAATGGAAAGGAGGCGGCTTCCCATGCCTGAGGCACGCTTACCCGAGCAGTTCCGGGATTTGGAGCAATGGATGGCCTGGTCGTTGGAAACCGAAGGCGAGCGGAGCGACCACCGTCAGGCCAGCGCCATGGAAGACATCACCGCCTTTTATGAGGCCATGCTGGCGCGCATGGACGAGGTGCTGCCCTATCTGGAGCAGTTCAGCCTGGAGGAACTCCCGGACGACGCCCGGCACTTGTTTTACCTGACGCTGTCCCTGGCGGAAGTGGCGCCAGCGGTTGAGCAGTTCGGCCAACCCAGCGTGGTGGACGGATACGACATCAAACGCTTTGTCGCCACCCACAGATAGGACACGCAGCAGTCGTAATACGACCCCGCGTGTCAGGAGGAGCCATGAAAGTCGGTGTTGATATTATTCATCAGAACCTGGGCCGGCCGCAGCCCGACCACGAGGTGTATCGGGAGGAACAACGCTTAGCCGACCTGGTTGAACCCCTGGGGTTTGATTCGTTGTGGAGCGTTGAGCACCACTTCGACGATTACACCATGGTGCCTGATGTGCTCCAATACCTGACTTTCATGGCCGCCCGGACCACGCGCATCCAGCTTGGCAGCGCGGTTGTGGTGTTGCCGTGGCACGACCCGGTGCGCGTTGCCGAGCAAATCGCCATGCTCGATATTCAGTCCGGGGGCCGGCTGCTGCTCGGCTTTGGCCGGGGAGCCGCGCAGATTGAATACGACGGCTTTCGCGTCGCCATGGACACCTCGCGGGCGCGTTTTACCGAGGCCGCCGAAGTAGTCACCAAAGCCCTCATGAATGAGCGCTTCTCGCATACCGGCGAATTCTATCAGATTCCTGAAATGAGCATCCGTCCGCAGCCCTATACCGACTTTACGGGCCGGATGTATGGAGCGGCCATCAGCCCCGAGTCGGCCGAGATGATGGCTCGGCTCGGTTTTGGGGTGTTGGTGATTCCGCAGCGCGACTGGGACACCACCGCCGAAGAGCTGGAACGCTATAACGCCATTTGTCGGAACCTGGGCAAGGAACCGGTCAAGCCCATTGTCGGCTGCTTTGTCTATGTTGACGACACCGAGGCCAAAGCCATGGACGGCGCCCGTCAATATATGGGGGCCTATTGGCAGTCGGCGGATGAGCACTACCGTTTTTCGCATGGTGCACACGCTGGCGTGAAAGGCTACGAGTACTACGACAAAATGGGCCAGGCCAGCAAACAGATGGGGCCGCAGGCGGTCAACGATTATTTCATCAGTTTTCAGTGCGTGGGCACGCCCGAGATGTGTTTGGAGAAGATCGAGTTTATTAAGAATAAGGTCGATACCGAACACTTTATCGGTATTTTCAAATACGGTGGGATGCCCATACAGCGGGCGGAAGAAAACCTGCGCCGTTTTGCCGCAGACGTGATGCCGGGATTGCACCGGGAAGACTTTCGCGTCCACGCCGAGCCCGCTGTGGCTGTAGCCGATTAAGGCAGGCAGAAGCCGCGGACGACCCCGTATGCCAGGAGAGAGCTATGAAAGCCCTCTTTACTCTCGTAGCCGTTACTACCCTGGCCGGTTCTCTTGCTTGGGCCGACACGTCCAACAGCCACGAGCAAAAAAACACCCAGCAGTACGGGAACTGTCTTGTGTCCACCGGCGTAGACATGTTCACGGATGAAGAGACTTACGATGTCTCCTGCTTCGGGGGGGAGACATCCCCGTACCTTCACATCTACTTCCAAAGCGAACATGGCCTCTCCCTGGTCATCAACGCAGGGGTTCAGGCTCACTTTGAAGCGACCATTCCGGTACTGATCCGTGTAGACAAGGGCGAACTCATCCGCCGCTCTGCTCACTGGCTGCCCGAAAGCATAAAGGGTAACGCACACATCTTTGACGACCAGGCCCTCATCCGCCACCTCTTGCATGACTTGGCTCGCGGACAGAAAGTCCACATTCAAGTTGGAACCGAAAGAGGAAGTATTCCCCTCAACGGTGCAAACCGGGCCATTCAGGATTTCCGCCGCCGGGCCGGACTCATCTACCAACAATCTTTGGAAATCTCACCTCCGCTCACCCCAAAACAAGAGGTTGACCGCACGGTGAAGTGCCTCATGTCTTGTGATGAGCAAGGGCGTGACCACATCTCAGCGGCTCAGTGTATGGAAAACCCTTTGATCTGTAACTAACCACCCATCCCTTTCATTGTCATGCTACCCGGCAACCGCGCTAGAGGGCAAAATGCGCTCTTTCTCCGATTTAGATGAGGCTGTTGTCATAGACGTAGAGACAACCGGGTTATCGCCAGAAACAGACCGGATCATATCCGTATCTATGTTACGGGTGCGATTTTCCTCACTTCAACGTAACCCCAACCATCTGGAGGGAGACACGCTGGACGCGGAGTTCAACCCGCGGCGCAAGATTCCAGTAGCAGCGACGCGGGTTCACGGCATCACGAACGAGGATGTCGCCGACAAAGGCCCGTTTGCTGAGAGCGCCCAGCAACTCCGGGATTTCATCGGCACCTGTCCGATTGTCGCCCACAATGCCGCCTTTGACAAAGCGTTCTTGAGCGCTGAGTTCAAGCGAGCAGGGGTGAGAACATTGCAGCGGAATAAGAGCTACTGCACGATGTTGCGCTATCAAGACATGAACGGTGGTCGGCGCACAGGCAGCAACTTGGACACAGTGTTGCAACAGTTCGGTATTCCTGGGCGTAGCGGTCGGCTCCATCTGGCCGATGAAGACGTGCGCCTGACCTGCGCTATAGCGCGAGAATTCTACCTGATAGACAACGGGTTAATATCGGCTCCCTCAAATGAGGCATGACCGGCACCAGGATGGGAGACCCGTTCGTGCGAAACCCGGACTCTTCAGAGCCTTCTGGGATTTTGTGATGAGGTAGAGATAGACGAGGAGCGGATGGAATTATCTGTGCTGATCGGGGTGATAGGTCTCGCCATTGGCGCCATTAGCCTATGGATCGGGCTGGTACGCTTCCGGGAACGACACGGACAGCCGGACATTCGCGCCCAGACGTTTGGGCGCCCCAAGAAATCTGCTTCCCCTAACTCGGATTCTGAAGCCCTCCAAGTCAACTTTCATCAGCCGACCGATTCGTCAAAGTGGCTGGTATATGAGGTTCGCACTGACTCGCGCCAAAGCCGATGGATTGCTGTACTTCAAGGCGACCGTCGCGAAGGCTCCTGGACGAACAGAATCCGCTATGATCCTCCTGTCAACAGGGGGTCATTTCTGCTGCACCCCGACGTTTCTAAGCAGCCGAGACTTTCATTCCACGCCTGTTTGAAATCTCATGTTCGCATTAAGCGGAAAGTGAACATTATCCCTACGGAGGGTATCACCTCTCTAGCTTATTAGGGTTCCCGATGGCCAGCTGTGTGGTCAATATGACCCTCTCGCTTACCGAGATTGTGCCGGCGGTTGAGCTGTTTGGTCAGTCGTAAAAAGATGGTACGTTTGACCCGTTTCGATTTGTTCCACAACATCAAGGACGAGAGGAAACGGCCTGATAAAGGGAGGGAGCAGTGAAGGACAGGCAGCCGACCGGCACTGGAGAGCATGCGGCTCCTGACCGGAGCGACGACCGCTGGAATGATAAGTATCCGTATCTTGGGACCGCTCCGATTCCCATCGAGCCCTACATCTCTCGTGAGTATTTTACCTTAGAGCGAGAACGTATCTTTCGGAAAGTCTGGCTGAACGTCGGCCGGATTGAACGCATCCCGAACCCCGGCGATTATATCGTCGTCGCGCTGCCGGTATGCCGGACCTCGGTCGTGGTCGTTCGTGGGAAGGACGGTTATCTCCATGCTTTTCACAATATGTGTTCCCACCGGGGGAATAAGATTGTCTGGGATCATAAGGGCTCGTGTCAGAACTTTACGTGTAAATTCCACGGCTGGAGCTATGGCTTGGATGGCCGACTGACTTTCATCCCTGACGAACAGGGTTTCTGTGGCTTGCAAAAAGACAAGCTCGGACTGACCCCCGTGGCCGTGGATACCTGGGCGGGCTTCATCTTCATTCATCTTGATCCGCACCCGACCGAAACGCTGCGGGCCTACCTGGCGGAGGTTGTGCCTGGGCTGGAAGGCTATCCATTCCCAGAGCTTTCGGCGACGCGCTTCTGTTGGCGAACGGAGATTAAAGCCAACTGGAAAATCGCCCAAGACGCCTTTCAAGAGGGCTATCACCTGCCGGTGCGCCATAAGGCAACGGCGGCAGGCGCCTTTACGAGCGGAACCAACCCGCATTGCCACTTCCTGAGTCTGGACCTCTACGAGCGACATCGTCGCACCTCGTCGTACGGCAATCTGAACTATCAACCAACGCCGGTCGCAGGGAGGGCTTATCAGTTCGGGAGTTCGGTGGTGGTTGATCGTGATATTACTCTGGATAATCTGCCTGCTGGGGTCAATCCGACCCGACGGTCGGACTGGTCCATTGATACTTTCTGGATCTTCCCGAATTTCTCCATTTTCCCGAGCAATGGGACCTACCTGACCCACCAGTTCTGGCCGATTACCGAAGAGCGGACGATATGGGAAACGCACACGTATTTCCCCAAGGCGGAAAACGCAGGTCAGAAATTCAGCCAGGAGTACAGCAAGGTATTGCTCCGCGACATTCTCATGGAAGACGGCACCACGCTGGAACACATGCAGGACGTGTTGGCCTCGGGCGCCAAAACCCATATGCCGTTGCAGCATCAGGAAATCTGTGTCCGCCACGCCTATCGCGTGGTGGAGGATTATGTTGGGTTCTATGCGGGACGGTAACGGAGCAGAACGATGACGGAGAGCGGCTGGCCCGCAGCGTTCCGCACACTTCAGCCTTTTCTCGGCTGGGCACTCGCCACCGAGGCCGAGCGGACGCAGAAACGTCAGACGAGCGAGATGGCGGACATCCAGGCCTTTTACAACGCCATGCTGTCGCACCTGGAGGACATTCTTGTGTACCTCAACCAATTCCCTCTGGAGCACATGCCGCCCCATGCCCGGCAACTCATGGATATGACCTTCTCGCTCGCCGAGATTGCGCCGGCGGTCGAGCTGTTTGGTCAGCCGCGAGAAGATGATACATTTGATCCGTTTCGATTTGTTCCGCAACATCAATAAAGGAGGTCGGTATGATTCGCCCCGAACGGATTGCCCATGTTGTGTTGAAGGTGCGCGACCTTGAACGTTCAAAGAAGTTCTACACCGAAGTGCTGGGGATGCAGGTCATGAAAGACACACCTGAGATTAGGGGAGTCTTCTTGGCCAATCATACCCGCGACCACCATGAGATTGCCCTTTTCCAGATCGGTCCGGACGCC
Organism: Candidatus Binatia bacterium; assembly: GCA_022824615.1. GTDB lineage: Bacteria > Desulfobacterota > Binatia > Bin18 > Bin18 > Bin18. The sequence continues at coordinate 20,251 of JAJDZM010000270.1, forward strand.
GAGTCGCCCCGCCCCGACCAGGCCGGACTCGCCCATATTGCCTTTCGGTTGCGGAGCGAAGCGGAACTCAAAGCTGCCTATGAAGAACTCAAGGCGAAGGACGTGCCGGTGAACTTCACCGTAAACCACGGGATAACCAAGAGCGTCTACTTCCTCGACCCGGACGGCAACGAGCTGGAAGTCTATTGCGACAACTCCATAGAAGAGTATGCGGGGATGCCCAACGCCTATCTGGGGACGGACAAGCTGGAATTCGCTCCGAACGAGCGCGGTCTGGCGGACGTGATTGCCTCGTTGCGGCAGTGATAAGGGCAGTCGCCTTTTCGTTTCCCTCTCCCTGCCAGGGAGAGGGCTAGGGTGAGGGTCGCGCAGAGCGAGTTTTCTTTCGACCCCCTCACCTCAATCCTCTCCCCTCAGGGGCGAGGAAGAAGAACCATACCTGTCAGTAATTACGATTAGGTATAACTTGGAGCACGCATGGGCATTCGGACCGGCGCAGAATACCGAGAGAGTTTGCGGGATGGACGGAGCATTTATGTAAATGGCGAGCGGGTCAAAGATGTGACGACCTACCCGCCATTCCAAGGGGTGGTGGATACCATTGCCTCTCTGTACGACCTTCAACACCAGCCTGCGCATCAGCCCCCATTGACCTACCCGTCTCCCAAGGACGGCCAACCGGTCGGACTCTCCTTTCTGATGGCGGACAGTGTCGAAGATGTCGAACGCCGCGTCCGGGCCGAGGAATTTCGGGCGGAGGTGACCTGTGGCTTGATGGGCCGTATGCCGGACTTCATGAACGCGTTGGTAACGGACGCCGCGATTGCCGCGCCGTTTATCGGTCAACGTGAGCCCCGTTTTGGTGAGAATACCCTGCGTTATTACGAAGCCTGCCGGGACGAGGACTGGTGCCTGACCCATACCCTGGTTGATCCCCAGATCGACCGCTCAAAAGGGCCGGCGGAACAACGTGATCCCGAGGCGGCTTTGCATGTGGTGCGCGAGACGGACAATGGCATCGTGGTCAGCGGCGCCCGGATGCTTTCCACGCTCGCCCCCTTTTCCAACGAACTCTGGGTGGGGCCATTCTATCCGCGCAAACCGGGAGAAGAAGCCTATACCCTCTGCTTTGCCGTTCCCATGGATACCCCAGGCCTCAAGTTTATCTGTCGTGAAGCTTATAACACGGGCCGGAGTCGGTTTGATCGCCCGTTGTCGTATCGGTTTGATGAAGAAGACGCCCTCGCCGTTTTCGACACCGTCGAGGTGCCCTGGGAGCGGGTGTTCATTAACGGTGATATCGAGGCCTCCAACTACATCCTTGGCCGGGCGCCCGGCTACGCCCTGCTCCAGGCGGTCATTCGCGGAACCGTTAAGCTCCGTTTCATGGCCGGGCTGGCCTGTAGCGTGGCCGAGGCAATCGGCCGGACCAAGGCGCAGCATGTCCAAGCCCAGCTCGGTGAGTTGGTGGCAAACGTTGAAATTGCCAACGGCCTGTTGCGGGCGGCGGCGCACAATGTTGTCACCAATCATAAAGAAGGAGGGTCGCTCCGTTCGCTCGCCGCCTCGCTGTGGGTATTTATTCCACAGGCGCAGATGCGGGCGGCTGAGGTCATCCGCCAGGTCAGTGGCAGCGGACTGATCATGACACCCACGGAAGGAGATCTGCAAAACCCGGAGATCGCGCCCTATCTCGAGCGCTATCTCCAGGGCAAAAACCTGTCGGCGCGCAATCGGGTGCAACTCTTCAAGTTGGCCTGGGACATGTTGGGTGAGCAGTTCGGCAGCCGTCAGTTGCAGTACGAATGGTTCTACGCGGGTGATCCCACGTTTACCCGGTCACGTTTTTACCACTCTCCCGCAGTGAAAGGGTATAAAGCGATGGTGGAGCGAATCCTGGACGAGGGGAAGAGCGCAGGCTAGACGTGCGGGGCAAGCACGAGGTTACCCCGCCGGAAGGAGTGGTTCGAGAGCCTAGCTCGGCGGATTAGTGGAAACGATATCTGGTGTCTCTTCCAATCCAAGCGCGGCAATGGGCGCTTCAAAACGCTCGGTCATGACTGCATCCTCGTCGTGAAAGTCCCGGGTGAAGCAGCAGTATTCCATCTGCATACCGTTGGGGTCCTTAAAGTAAATCGACTTGGCCCAGTCGTGATCCACGACTTCTGAGACCTCCACGCCTTTATCCCGCAGCTCTTGTTTTTTTTCTTCGAGCGCCGCTTCTGTCCCAGCCTCAAAAGCGAAGTGGTAGAACGCACTCGGGACACCAAGTCCCCGGTTGATGCCGGCGTCGTACTCGACCGGAACATCGGGAATATCCTTGGCTTCCATAAAAGCGAGCAACTGGTCACGACCCGTATCAAAAAAGATATGCCGAATGCGGCCGCCTTCTTTGATCTTGATGGTGTCACAGCGAACCGGTTTGAAGCCCAGAATGTCTTCGTAAAACTCACGCGTCTTATCCAGGTCGAGCGTCGATAGCCCAATATGAGAAAAGCCTTTCTTTGTCATGACCGAACCCTCCTTTTTCGCGCTGTGATCCCGCTACTTTTTCGGTCTACCACAGCCTCTGAACGAAAGAAACCGAGAAAATCACTCTCTTCACGTTTCTCATTGACACACTGCGAGCAGGCCGAGTAGGTTCTCCTGGCCGGAGAATGAGGAGGCAGGTATGGATTTCGGCGTACTCGTATTTCCCCAACCGGACCGCTGTGTCGATCACGCCAAGCTGGCTGAGGCAAAGGGCTTCAGCCATGTGTGGGTTGAAGACTCGCCCATGATGGCCGGGGATGTGTACCTATGTTTGGGTCTGATGGCACGGCACACTTCCCGCGTCACCCTCGGAACCGGCGTAGCAGTGGTCGGAACGCGCAGCGCGCCTGTGGCTGCCCACGCCATTGCTACGGTCAATCAGCTTGCTCCCGGCCGCGTCGTCTTTGGGCTGGGGACTGGCAATAGCGCGCGGCGAGCGATGGGGCTGCCACCCTGTTCGCTACGTGAGCTGCGCGAGTATATCGCGACCCTGCGTGGCCTGCTGAGCAACCGGGAGGTGACGTATCAAGAGGGAGTGGAGACGCACCGGATCAAATTTTTTCATAAAGACTACGAGTTTATTAACACGCGCACGCCAATTCCAATTTATGTGGCAGCCAATGCGCCACGGGCCATGCGGCTGGCCGGCGAGTTGGGCGACGGCTGGCTGACCTCACGGACCAATACGGTCGAAGGCTTTGCGGCGGCCTGGCGTCAGGTCACCACCGGCATTGAGAACGCTGGAAAAAATGCGGACGGTGTAGACCGTGTGCTCTTTACCACGGCCTGTCTGCTGGGTCCGAACGAAGGACTGGATTCTGAGCGGGTCATAGCCCAGGCCGGCCCGTGGGCAACTGTCGCCCTGCACTCACTGTATGAAACGCTCAAGGAGCCCGAGGCCGCCCCGGCACCTCTCCGTTCAATTTTTACCCAATATAAAGCCTTTATGGAGCGCCGCCTCCAAGACAAGGATGAGTACTATTTTAACTTGCACGACGGCCACTGTTTATACGTCCGAGAGGAAGAAGCTCAGTTTGTGACGCCCGAGGTCGTTCGGGCGACTACTTTGACGGCCCAGCCCGAGGCCCTGCTGGAACGGCTCCGCAGTCTGGAGCGAGCGGGAGTGCGACAGGTCACTTTTATTCCGACCTTTGACGCTTTTGAGGAATTTGTGACAACATTTGGAGAAAAGGTTCTTGCCCATTGGTAAGGGATACGTTTCTGTCGCCTGCTTGCTCTGGCGGGCGCCCTCCGATACAGCAGAGAAAGGTTTGAGGCTTCTCCCGCACCTCTGAGCCATGGGAGAACAGGCAGAACTATGGCCCATTTCGACCCCAAGACCCTTGGAGAAAAAGACCAGCAGCGGTTTCAGGCTGCGTTGGAGGGACTCTCCCCCGCGCAACACTCGGCCTTACTCACTGCGCTGACCCGGATAGAACAGCCCGTTGTCCAGGCATGGTTGAAGGAAGAACTCCTCCAGGAATGGGTCCAACAGGGCCGACACGTGAGGGCAACGCTGGGCGCGCGTGGGGAAAGGCTCGCCTCAGCCATGTTCGCGGCAACGCCTGAGCTTTTGCCGGTCTTGTCCCGGCTGGAGCTGCTCGAATGGGTCCGTTTTCTGCTGGATATTGAAGCAGTCAGTGGAGAGACCGATTTTGCGCGTTTCCCGGACGGCCTGACCGCCCTGGACCGACCGGAACGGATCGGCGTCTATCGTCTGGGCCGGTCGGCGGTATATCACTCGCGTGCTGCTGCCGCGGGCATTTACCACGTCCTACCTCGAGCCCTGGTCACTATCCCGGAGCCGTTACGGAATGTGTTGCTGCGTTGCCTTCAACCGGTGGCTGCCTTTGACCCGGAACCACTACCGGCCGTGATTCCGTTCCTTGAGCCCACGCTGAAGAGCTTAGCGCCAGACCAGCAACTCTCCGTATTGGGGCGGATCGCCGAACTCGCCCGTATTTTTCCCGCCGGGATTGCCCGTCTCTTTCGGACGTTGTCTCGCGCGTATGAAGAAGTCGGCGCCGAGGGGGTGTTGACCTGGATTCAAACCGGAGAGGAGATCGCGCAGCGCAATCCGCACGCCGCAGAGGCATTTTTCACCCTGGAGTCCCGGACCAGTTTCCAGGTCTTGCGGCATGAGTCGTCGGCCGTGCTGCTCTCCGAGGTGCATAGTGCGCTGGTGAAGTTCATGCATATGCTGTGCGGGGAAGCGGTCAGTATCCAGGAAATCGGGGAGGTTTCCTTCCCACCCCCGTTGGCGATTGTTGACGACGAAGACGAGTTTCTGCCCCTGCCGGCCAGTATTGATTTGTTTTCGACTTTTGAGGAAAACTTTCGGCTGTACTGCATGTTCGCGGCCCATCAGGCGGGGCGGATCGAGTTTGGGACCTACGACCTCTCCATTGCTGACATCTGGTCGCAGGTGCCGCCGTTTGTGCGGGAACGGGCCGAGGCGAATGCACATCCGCCACGTGGTCTGGCTGCCTATTGCAAGCTCTTTCCCAAGCCCGAACAGATTGAGGCGCTGTTCATGTTTGTCGAGGGCCAGCGGATCAACGCCTGTCTGGCAGCGGCGTATCCCGGGCTGCGAAAAGACTTGGCCTGGGCCGTATCGCATACCCGCATCCTGCCGCCCCTGATCCAGTCGATCCTGCCGTATTTGAACGCCACATTAAAACCCGGCTGGGAGCACGACGCCACGGTGGCGGGCTGCCTGCTCATGGCTACCGAGCTGTACGCTTCACTGCCCGAATACGCCTCGCAGCTATCGCGGGAGCAAAAGGACGAAGATGGCATGGCCGGAGCGCCGGACGCGATGATGCAAGGGACGCGCGAGCCTGAGCTGTCTGAGCGAGAGCAGGCCATCCTGCAGCGGATTCTTTTGACGCTGCGCCAGCATCAAAAAAGAAAAAAGATTCGCCAGACCCGGCCGGCCTCCATCCACGGGACGCCGCTGGATGCACTGGACACTGAGGAAGACGAAACCGGACAGGAAGAATCCAAAAAGGAGCAACTGCGCCGCCGGCATTCCGTTGTGGGTGTCCGCTATGTCTATGACGAGTGGGATTTTCTGATCGAGGACTACCGTGCCCGCTGGTGCGAACTGCACGAAGTTCCACTGGCCGGCGACCGGGGTGGCTTCTTTGAGAGCACGCTCACCCGCTATGGCGAAGTCATCCCAAACATTAAGCGTGAGTTCCAGCAACTGCGGCCCAAGATGTTCCGTTTGGTTAAGGGGCTGGAAGATGGAGAAGTGATAGACCTGGACGCGGCCGTGGCGGCTCGGGTCGATCTGCATACCGGGGTGGCGCCGTCCACGCGGCTGTACGCGGCCAGGCAGCCCCTGGAGCGTGATGTTGCCGCGCTCTTTCTCCTGGACCTGAGTGCTTCGACCGATGCCAGGATTCAGCAGGAAACGGAAAACGGACACAGCGAAACGAGCGGTCTCCGGGTGATTGACGTCCTCAAAGAGGCGGTTGTGGTGTTGTCTGCCGCACTCGAGGAAATCGGTGATGCCTACGCCGTCTACGGTTTTTCCAGCGCCGGGCGATATAACATCGAGTTCTATCCGGTCAAAGCGTTTGGCGAGAAGCTGTCGGATGATGTCAAAGGCCGTATCAGCGGGTTGGAGCCCCAGCGCAGTACGCGTATGGGCGCTGCCGTTCGACATGCGACTCGTAAACTCAAAGACGTGGCCAGCCGCGCGAAAATTCTTGTCCTCCTGAGCGACGGATTCCCTGAAGACGCGGACTATGGCCGAGACGAAAACGCGCCGATGTACGGCCTGCGCGATACCATGATGGCCCTGCGCGAAGCCGAGCGCGAGAACATCATGTCGTTCTGTCTGACGATTGATAAGGGCGGCCATGATTATCTGCGCGAGATGTGTCCGCCGTCACGTTATATGGTCCTGGAGGACATCCCGTCCCTCCCGTTAGAGCTGCCCAAGATTTACCAGCGCCATATTCGGATGCAATTGTCCGAGTAAACCCTTCATGCTGCGCGGTTCCGTTTTTCCGCCATCACGGGAAAAAGCGGGACAGATGTAAAAAAATCAGTGGGAAAACCGGAAAAAGCGGTCAAAAAGTTTTCCAAAAGTCTTGTAACCTGTCAGTTTTAGCAGTATGGGTCCGAGTAGGCTCCGATCAAATCCAAAGGATCGCGAGCAAAAATTCCAATCCCTAAAGGAGGGGCATTATGCCGGAATATGATCTCGTGATCAAAGATGGAATGATCATCGATGGGACGCGACTACCGCGTTATCGAGGCGACATTGGCGTGAAAGACGGCAAGATTGCGAAGATCGGCCGCCTGCAATCGCATCAGGGAACGAAAACCTTGGATGCGGAAGGGCATATGGTGGTGCCGGGCTTTATCGATCTGCATACTCACTACGACGCGCAATTGTTTTGGGACCCATATCTGACGATTTCGGGCTGGCACGGCATTACCTCCGTGGTGATTGGTAACTGCGGATTTGGCTTTGCCCCTGTACAGCCCGAGGATCAGGAGCGGGCCATGCGCACCATGACCCGGACGGAAGCGATTCCGTACGAGTCGATGAAGGCCGGGATGCCCTGGGACTGGATCACCTTCCCGGAGTTTTTGGACAGCGTCGAGCGCACGCCCAAGGGTTTGAATATCCTGCCGTATATTCCGATTGCGCCCCTCATGGTGTGGGTGATGGGGCGCGAGGAGGCGAAGTCGGGGCGGATGCCGACGGACGATGAACACCGGGAGATGGTGCGACTCCTGCACGAAGGCATGGCAGCGGGTGGCTGCGGCTGGTCGGCCCAACGCTTTGGGGAAGATAGCGTGCAATGTGACTATGACGGCACGCCCATGCCGACCGATATCATGCACAACGAAACCTGCCTGGAACTTGCCAGGGTGTTAGGCGATCGCAACGAAGGCTTCATCCAGATGTCGCTCATCCCCAGTGTGGCGCCGATGGAAGTTATTGAAAGCCACTACGAAGAACTGGCCCAGGTGAGTGGGCGACCGATTCTGTATAACGTCATCCAGGTTCAGGACGCTGATCCCAGCCGTCACCGGAATCTGTTGGCCTGGATCGAACGCTGCCGCCAAAAGGGCCTGCGCATCTACGGCCAGACGATCTCAACCGACGCCGGTTTTACCTTTACCTTTACCGACTGGAATCTGTGGGACGACGATCCGGCCTGGCGGGAAGCGACGCTGGGGACGGTGGAAGAACGGAAGGCGAAGTTGGCGGACCCGACCCGCCGCCCGGCCCTCAAGAACGACCCCACCGGCGCGGTCACCAGTTCGTTTGACGACGTCATTATTCTCGATGTAAAGCGCGCAGACATGAAGCATCTGGAGAATCTGACCCTGCGTGAAGCGGGTGAGAAGGAAGGTAAGCATCCCGTGGATGCCATGCTCGACCTGGCCCTGGCCGATAACATGGAGACAACCTTCTTCACCCCGTCCGTGGGCTCGAAGGACGAATACCTCCAGGAACTCGTCACCCCAGACTCCTCGATACTGGGGGTCTCGGATGGTGGGGCGCACACCAAGTTCTTCTGCGGTGGACGCTATTCAACGGAAGCGATTACGCGGATAGTCCGTGACCTGAATATCATGAGCCTGGAAGAGGTCCACTGGCGGCTGAGTGCTCAGCCGGCAGCCTGTGCCGGCTTTAGGGACCGGGGTGTGCTGCGCGAAGGCGCGCCGGCCGATATCGTGGTCTACGACTACGACAACCTGGAAACCCTGCCGATGGAGGTGGCCCACGATCTGCCGGGCAAGGAGTGGCGGCGGGTGCAAAAGGCCAAAGGCTACCGGGCGGTTCTGGTGAACGGCGAGATGACGCTGGAGAATGACCAGAACATGGGGAATATTCCCGGCAAGCTGCTCCGGCACGGTGGCTAGGAGAACAAGACGAACCTAGGGTCGTAGCCCTAGTGCGTGTTAGGAAATTCTGACAACCTATTGATTTTATTCAGGTTTTTCGCAAGGTGGCACAAGGCCAGCTACGGGGGTAGTTCCTGCAAGGCAGCGATTTCTCTGAGGAAAATGAATCGCAGCAAAAAAGTGCAGAACACCCTCTGGAGCAAATTCCGATGCTGTGTAGCCGTCGGTCATTCCTGCGCAAACAGGAATCCAGGTCCCACGCCCCCTGGTTTCTGGATACCGGATCACGTCCGGCATGACGCAAGCGGACCGGCCCGGCTATAACGTGTCGTAAACCGCTCTAGTGTGAGAGCTGGCGGAGAGAGAAAGGGCGCCCTTTCTTTAGTGGAAACTCTGAGAGGGTAGCAGTCATCAACTACTCCCTGCCCCATATCCCCCGCGCAAGAGTCTTGCGTTAAACTGTTTTTCACCGTATACACTGGGTGAACCGCGGTTCAGTCTATTGGATCGCGAGTAAAAATTCCAATCCCTAAAGGAGGGGCGCTATGCCGGAATATGATCTGGTGATCAAAGATGGAATGATTATCGATGGAACGCGACTGCCGCGCTATCGAGGCGATATTGGTGTGAAAGACGGCAAGATTGCGAAGATCGGTCGCATTCAGGCACACGAAGGCACCAAGACGCTTGATGCGGAAGGGCATATGGTCGTGCCGGGCTTCATTGATTTACACACCCACTATGATGCACAGTTGTTCTGGGACCCGTACCTGACGATTTCGGGCTGGCACGGCATTACCTCCGTGGTGATCGGAAACTGTGGTTTCGGCTTTGCCCCTGTGGCGACTGAAGATCAGGAACGCGCTATGCTCACCATGACCCGGACGGAAGCGATTCCGTACGAGTCGATGAAGGCCGGGATGCCTTGGGACTGGGTGACCTTTCCGGAGTTTTTGGACAGCGTCGAGCGCACGCCCAAAGGCTTGAACATCCTGCCGTACGTGCCCATTGCACCGCTGATGGTGTGGGTGATGGGGCGCGAGGAGGCGAAGTCGGGTCGGATGCCGACGGACGATGAACACCGGGAGATGGTGCGACTCCTGCACGAAGGCATGGCAGCGGGTGGTTGTGGCTGGTCAGCTCAACGTTTTGGGGAAGACAGCGTGCAGTGCGATTATGACGGCACGCCCATGCCGACGGATATCATGCACCAGGAGACCTGTGTCGAATTCGCGAAAGTCCTGGCAGACCGGAATGAGGGCTTTATCCAGATGTCCCTTATCCCGAGTGTGTCCGGCTTCGAGGAAATCGAGGAGAAATACGAAGAGTTGGCTTTAGCCAGTGGTCGGCCGATTCTGTACAATGCTATTCAAGCCCTGGATTCCGACCCGAGCCGTCACCGGAATCTGTTAGCCTGGATCGAACGCTGCCGCCAAAAGGGCCTGCGCATCTACGGCCAGTTGGTCTCGACCAGCGCTGGCTTTACCTTCACCTTCCATGACTGGAATCTGTGGGACGATGATCCGGCTTGGCGGGAAGCGACCATGGGCACCGTAGAAGAGCGGAAGTCGAAGTTGGCGGATCCGACTCGACGCGCAAGTCTCAAGAACGACCCGACTGGTGCGGTTACGGCCTCGTTTGACGACGTCATTATTCTTGAGGTGAAGCGTGAAGACATGAAGCACCTGGAGAATCTGACCTTGCGTGAAGCGGGTGAGAAGGAAGGCAAGCATCCCGTGGATGCCATGCTCGACCTCGCGGTTGCCGACGATATGGCCACGACATTCTACTCGCCGGCGGTTGGCGAGAAGAACGAGTTTCTCAAAGAATTGGTAAACGACTCCACGCTGCTGGGGGTTTCGGATGGCGGGGCGCACACCAAGTTCTTCTGCGGTGGACGCTATTCAACGGAGTCGATCACACGGATGGTCCGTGAGATGAATATGATGAGCCTGGAAGAGGCCCACTGGCGGCTGAGTGCTCAGCCGGCGGCCTGTGCGGGCTTTAAGGATCGTGGCGTGCTGCGCGAAGGCGCGCCGGCCGATATCGTGGTCTACGACTACGACAACCTGGAAATCCTGCCCACGGAGGTGGTGCACGACCTGCCGGGCAAGGAATGGCGGCGAGTGCAGAAGGCCAAGGGCTACCGGGCGGTTCTGGTGAACGGCGAGATGACGCTGGAGAATGACCAGAACACGGGCAATATCCCTGGCAAGCTGCTCCGGCACGGTGGCTAAGAGAAAAAGACCAGCCTAGGGCCATGGTCCCAGGCTGAGAGCTGACAAAGAGAGAAGGGCGCTGTTACCGGCGCCCTTCTTTTTTAGGGACGGCAGGCGGTGCTGGAGACCGGTAAGCCCCTCCCATGCCCTCTACCGGTCTTTGCTGTATACCTGTGGACGTTGGGTGAGGAGGGAGGGAGATGGCTGAACCCCAGGGTGTGTTAGAGAGCGATCTCAGATGTATCGACGGACGGCCCTATGGATTTTATAAAGACCTGCGCGGGCAAGCGTATGCCCTCGGCCCGTATGGATTGAGATTTGACCATATCCAGGGTGACCCCTTTGCGTCACCGAGCCGCGTGCGGATCGATATTCCGACCAGCCGGGCCACACTACCCGCCTGGTCATACGCCGGAGCCACGGCACGACGGGCGAGCGCCGACTTTGTGCATCGGGCATTTCTTCGCTCGCTTTCCGCCAGCCGGGGCAAGCTCGGTTCCGGCAAAAGCGGCCTGCTCGAAATCCTGGCGGTGGGTCAGCAAGTGCTGGAGCGCACCGCCGTTCTTGTTCGTCCCAACGGCGATCTCCGGGTCCGGCTGAGTGTGGGTCTGCCTGCCGCAGGGCGACGCATTCTGGGGCGTGAGGCGGCTCAACTGCTCACTCAGCGATTGCCCGAAGCCCTTGATCGTGTCTTTGATGCCTTAAATCCTAACGCGTTACAACGTCACGTCCACTGCATCGAAGATCAGGTAGCGTTGCGGGAGCAACTGCATGACCATGGTCTGGTCGCCTTCCTGGCCGAGGACAGTATTTTGCCCCGTCGGAGTGGAGCGGATGACCGGCCTATGGAGGCGGCGATTCCACTCGACGTGCCCCAAGCGCTCGCGTCTGAACTCCACGCCCCGCATGCGGGCCGGCTGCGCGGTCTCGGGCTCCGGGCCGGTGTGACGCTGATTGCCGGGGGCGGCTATCACGGTAAATCGACCCTGCTCTCGGCGCTGGCCAACGGCGTGTATGATCATATTCCGGGTGATGGCCGAGACCGCTGTGTTTCCGTAGCGAGTGCGGTGAGCATTCGAGCGGAAGACGGACGTTCGGTGCGAGGGGTTGATCTGCGGCCGTTTATCAATGCGCTGCCCCTCGGTCGCCGAACGGACTGGTTCGAGACCGCGGATGCATCGGGCAGCACCTCTCAGGCCGCGGCCATTGTTGAGGCGCTGGAAGCCGGGGCAACCACGCTGCTTATCGACGAAGACACTGCGGCGACAAACTTCATGATCCGCGACGCGCGCATGCGTCGTCTGGTGCCCGGTGAAAAAGAACCGATTACACCCTATCTCGATCGGGTCCGCCAGTTATGGGAAGAAAAACACATCTCGTCGGTCCTCGTTGTTGGGGGAGCTGGTGACTACCTCGATGTGGCTGACATAGTTATCCAGATGGACGAATACCGACCACAGGACGTGACGCAGCGCGCGCGAGAAGTTGCACACGAGATACCCCAAGAAACCTCCGGCCCTCAAGCTCCAGGACCCTGGCTCGAATCGCGCCCGCGCCGGCCCGACCCGCGCAGCCTCAATCCCAGTCGTGGGCGTAAACAGGAGCGCGTCCGCAGCGTCAAAACCCGTGCGATTGAGTTCGGGAGTGAAGAGATTGACGTCTCCCTTCTGTACCAACTTGTCGATGCTGCCCAGTGCCGCATGATCGGCGATGTGTTGCTGCAATGCGCCCGCGGGCTGTGTGATGGGAAAAAGGCCATTCCCGAACTGCTCGACCGGATTGACGCCGAGATAGAGAAAGACGGTCTGGACGCCATTACCGACCGCGACTTCGGTGACCGTGCCCGCGCACGGCGGTTTGAAATTGCAGCAGCGCTCAATCGGTTGCGGAGTCTGCGGCTGGTGGGTGGAGTATAATAACTACCAAACTCCCGCTACACTCCTGCCTTCATGCCTGCTTCAACTCTACCACCGTCCGCTCCTGTCCGGTTTGCCACCAAGATTTTTTATGGTATCGGCTCCGTTTCCGAAGGGACGAAAAATACGGTCTTCAACGTTTTTCTCCTCTTCTATTACAACCAAGTCCTGGGGCTCTCGGGGACACTAAGCGGTATCGCGATTTTTATTGCGCTCTGCATCGACGCGATTACCGACCCCTTGGTAGGCTCGATTTCCGATAATTTCCATTCACGCTGGGGCCGCCGCCATCCGTTCATGTATCTGGCCGCGCTGCCTATGGCGGTGTGTTTCTTCCTCTTGTTTACACCCCCTGAGCTAGGCCAGATCGGACTCTTCGTATGGTTATGCACCTTTGCGGTCGGAGTGCGCGTCGCCATGACGTTCTACGCGGTCCCGAGCGGCGCCATGCTTCCGGAGCTCTCGCCCGACTATGATGAGCGTACTTCTCTGGTGAGCTACCGCCTGTTGTTTGGCTGGTCCGGCGGCCTGACCGCGTCTGTGCTGGGCTATTTTTATTTTTTTGCTCCCTCCGAGGCGTTTGCCGATGGCCGCCTGAATCCCGGAGCGTATGAAGGATTTGCGCTGGTCTGTGCCGGAATGATGATCGTGACCATTCTGGCCTGTGCGCTTGGGACGCATGGGTTGATTCCGAGTCTAAGGGCGCCACCGGCAAAACGAACATTTACGCTGGGTCGCTTTGCCGGTGAGCTATGGGCGACATTCTCCAATCGTTCCTATCGGATGCTGGTCATTGGCTCTTTGTTCTCTGCCGGGGGGCGGGGGTTCAATGACGTGATGTGGCTGTATATGAACACCTATTTCTGGGGATTCTCAACCAAGGAAATCGGTCTCCTGACCTTCGGCCTGTTTCTCTCCGCCCTTATCGCCTTTTGCCTGACTCGCCCTTTGACTGAACGATTCGATAAAAGACAGGCTGTGCTCGGTTTAGCCGCCTTTGCTATCTTCTTTTGGCCCCTCTTGATTTTTTCGCGTCTGCTCGGCCTGCTGCCTGAAAACGGGGACCCGAGCCTGCTACCCCTGATCGCCTGCCATGTCATCCTCGCGGTGACCGCAGTGGTTGCCATCGATATCCTGATTCCTTCCATGATTGCCGATACCGTGGACGAAAACGAGATTGCGACCGGAAAACGCCAAGAGGGCATCTTTTTCTCCACGATCACGTTTTGTGCAAAGGCGGCGTCCGGCATTGGTGGATTTCTGGCCGGCGTGGCCCTCGACCTCATCCAGTTTCCGACCATGGCGGAGCCCGGAACGGTTGCGGCCTCTCAGGTTTTCACCTTGGGTCTTGCGGTTGGTCCGGGGCTCATGGTGCTCTTCTTGTGTGCGCTGGTCTTTTTATCCCGGTATCAAATGACGCGCGCCCGTCATCTTGAGATCCTGGCTGAGCTTGAGCGTCGCCAGAACGATGCCGCGCGACGTGAATCAGGCGTGGCTTCTGTCAGCCGTTAAGGCAACAGCCACTGATTGCGGTCTTCAGCTATGGGGGGATGCCTCCTGAGCAGACCGAGCGGAATATGCGGCTGTTTGCCTCTGAAGTCATGCCTAAGCTTCAAAGCCAGGGAGTTCCTGTCACCGTTGGTGAGGCCGCATCTCAAATCCCGGCCAAGTAGCAACGACCCTAGCGCATCCGGTATGATAAGGGGGAGCCGCAGGACGGGCTCCCCTTTACTTTTGTGCGCGAAGGAGGCGCTGTGGGATTTGCCAAGGATATTCTGTGTATTGGGGCGGGCTATGTTGGTGGACCAACCATGGCTATGATTGCCGCCCGCTGCCCCCAGTACAAGGTGACTGTTGTTGATATCAACCACGCCCGTATTGCGGCCTGGCAGAGTGACCACCTGCCGATCTATGAGCCTGGTCTCGACGAGGTGGTGCGGCAGGCGCGAGGTCGCAATCTCTTTTTTTCGACCCAGGTCGAGCAGGGAATCCGTGACGCCGATATTATCTTTGTCTCGGTGAATACCCCCACAAAAAGCTTTGGTCAGGGCGCTGGGCGCGCGGCGGATTTACAATATTGGGAGAAAACCGCGCGTCAAATTCTTGAACATGCTGAGCGGAACAAGATTGTGGTGGAAAAGTCGACGCTGCCGGTTCGGACCGCCGAGGCGATGGAGCGCATCCTCAACGCCAATACGAAGAATATCCGTTTTGAGGTGCTCTCCAACCCGGAATTTCTGGCCGAGGGCAGCGCCATCGCCGACCTGGAAACTCCCGACCGCGTCCTCATTGGATCGAAAGAAACGCCCGAGGGGATTGCAGCCAGACAGACCCTTGTTGAGATTTACGCCAACTGGGTGCCGAGAGAAAATATTATTGAGTCGAACGTCTGGAGTTCTGAGCTGTCGAAGCTGGCGGCGAACGCGTTTTTAGCCCAGCGCATTTCTTCCATCAACGCGATTTCCGCCCTGTGTGAAAAAACAGAGGCCGATGTAGATGAAGTTGCCTACGCGATTGGAAAAGATTCACGCATCGGACCAAAGTTCTTGAAGGCGAGCGTCGGTTTCGGTGGGTCGTGTTTTAAGAAGGACATTCTCAACCTCGTCTATATTTGTCACAACTACGGTCTCAGCGAGGTGGCCGAATACTGGGAGTCGGTCGTCACAATTAATGAGTGGCAGGAGAGCCGCTTTGTGCGGACCATCCTCGAAAGCATGTTCAACACAGTGGCCGGGAAGCGCATCGCCCTGCTCGGTTTTGCCTTTAAGGCCAACACCGGAGACACGCGTGAATCTCCGGCCATCTATATTGCGCGCGGTCTTGCCGAAGAACGGGCCGAGGTCGTGGTGACCGACCCACAGGCGCTCACCAATGCGCGGGACGATCTGGCAGATATGGGAGACCGAGTGCGCCTTGAATCCGATCCCTATACCGCCGCGGCGGGGGCGCACGCCCTGGCGATTCTGACCGAGTGGGAGGTGTATCGCCAGCTTGATTATGCCCGCATTCTTGCGTCCATGGAGCAACCGGCCTTCCTCTTCGACGGCCGTAATATCCTGGACCATCAACGGCTCTTTGAGTTGGGGTTCAACGTCTTTCCGATCGGAAAGTCCGCGCTCAAGCATTTCTGATGGCCCGGCTGACCTCTGGGTTGGGCCGGGAATTCTGACGGGCTATTCTTCGGGGTTAGACCGGCCATTTCTCCAGCCGATACGCCTGCTCCCAGAAGAGATATTCATACCGGCTGCTCTGGATGAAATGCTCCTCACATTGTTTCCGCTCACCCGCGGAACTGTCCCGGGCCAGACGGTCGATGAGCGTAAGCTGCTGCTGGACGTGGGCGCCGAATCCCTCGCCGCTGTAGGCTTGAGTCCACTCTGCGTAGAGCGGGTCGGTGGGCGGTGTGGCGTTGAGCTTTTTCCCGACCTCCCAATATATCCAGTAGCACGGCAGGACGGTGGCAACGATTTCCGTCAGGCTGCCACTCTGCGCAACCGCCAGAAGGTGACGGGTGTAGGCCTGCGTGACAGGCGCCCGCCCGGTGTGGTCCAAGTCTTGAGGGGTGAGGCCGAGCTTATCGCTCCAGTTGGTGTGGAGGTTGCGTTCTACCTGGACCACCGTGGCTGCGTGGTCGGCGAACATATGCAGGGTGTCCAGAGTGTCGGCCTTTGCGCCGCCCAGGCACAGGGCGCGGGCGAAGTCCTGTAAATACAGATAATCCTGCTGGACGAAAAAAAGAAAACGCTCGCGGCTGAGCGTGCCGGCGCCGAGTTCTCGGACGAACGGGTGGGAAAAAATCGCATCCCAGATGGGTTGCGCTGCCGTGCGTAAGGCGTGATGAAAGGGCTGGGACACGAGGCACTCTTCCTTTCTCGTGCGGCAAACTAGGCCGAGAGCTGTTTCAAGGTCGGTAAGACTTCGGTGTTAAAAAGTTCGTCGTGCAGCGTTAGATGAAAACACTCGACTCCAAGCTGCCGGAACTCCTGCATCCGCCGCAAAATAGTATCCGGACTGCCTATTAAGCCGCTGGCATAGCCTTCGTTGGAATCGAGCATGGCGAGCTTGTTCTCCCGGTCGGCCCACATGCCTTGCGCGCCGCTTACCCGCCTCCCTCGGCGTTCCAGTAAGGTGTCGTCGACCGTATTTACCATCATTGTGATTTCTGCCGTTGCTTCCGCATCCGTGCGCCGACACAGGGGGATGGAATAGAGGGCAAAGCGGAGTTGACGGCCGGTTTTTGCTGTCCGTTTACGAACGGCTTCAATAAGACCGGCTATTTTGTCCGGGGGGCCGCCGTTTAAGAACATCCAGTCCGAATGGTGGGCGGCCATGTTCATTGCGGCCTCCGATTGTCCGCCCTGAAACACCTCAAGGGGGCCGATGGGGCGCGGTTCAAGTCGTAGTCCATCGACCTGGTAAAAGCGCCCGGCAAACGAAAACTCTTCGTGCGTCCAGGCTCCCCGCAGGACCTGGATGAACTCGCTCGTCCGCGTATAGCGTTCATCGTGTTCGATAAGCTCGGCGCCGTACATTCCAAACTCGGCTTCATGCCAGCCCGAGGTGACATTGATAGACCAACGGCCATTGGTGAGGCGGCTCAGCGTGGCGCTCCATTTGGCAATAGGCGCCGGCAAAAAAAATCCCGGATGAATGGCGGTAATCAGGTGGATGGAGTCAGTATGGGCCGCATAGAAATCCGTCATTGCCAGACAGTCGTATGAAGAGCCTTCAATCTCCGCTCCCGTTCCCCACCAGCGCTGGGCAACGAGCAGATAATCGATACCCAGCACCTCAGCCTTCTGCACCGGGGAGAGCAAACGCTGCACCAGCGCGGGACCAGACCGGCCAGGACCCGTCCTCTTGGGCTCCTTTCCTGCGGCTTGTCGTGTCAGATTTGGAGCGGCCAGGGTAGTCGGGGCCCAGGTACATGTTTTGATGGTCGCCATAATCGGTCTGATATCAGAGCGGGGTAGGGCGCTGCCTTTTAGGCCTCACATGAATCGTAGTTCGGTATCAAGTACGCCATCCTCATACCGGGCGACAATATATCCGCCCGCTGCAAAGGGACCGGCGTTCAGTATTTTTGTGCGGCCGATCATATCGACTCCCGGAGATTCATGGATATGACCGGTGATACATAAATGGGGCTGTTTTTCCGCGATGAATTGGCGGACGGCAGGGCTGCCAACCGGTCTTCCATCAACGAGCCGGTCGAGCTGCGTGGCATAGGGAGGGGTATGGCAGACCATAATCTGACACGGAGTCGGTGGAACGTCAGCGACCGCTTGTTGCAGGGTCTGCCACAGGATTTCATCCGGATACTCGAGCGGCGTCTGAAATGGGGTCAGATTTGATCCGCCACACCCATAGATAGCCACCTCGCCGTAACACTGATGTTCCCCGTGCAAGCTGACCTGTTCAGTCTGAAGAAAGGCAATCGTTTCTGGCTGGTCCAGATTCCCCGGCAGGGCCCGGACTGTTGGACAGTATGTTTGGGCGGCCCGAATCACCTGCCGGACGGCGCGTGGTCCCCCAAAGTTGGTCAGATCACCCGAGAGAAGGACCACATCGGCGCTCGCCAACTCCGCGCTGATGGTTTCCATGTGCGCGGTGGCCATATGTATATCGCCGAACGACACGATTTTCATGGCGGTTGCCCTGGGGAAAGAAAGAGAGTGCGGTGCTTCTGGACTTGTAATGGATTCCCGGATGAGGGTCAACGGACTGGTTCCTCCACCGGTCTTGCAAAAGGTATCGGAATCAGGAAATACTACTGAGTCCTCTGGAATATGGTGTATACATGTCGAAAAACATCCGATCGAAGGTGCTCGCTATTGGCCGTCCGCTGCGAGTGGAGATCGAGCTTGATGGCGAATGGCTCGAACGCCTTCGTGGGGTATTACAGGGGATAGGGGAAGGAGAGAAGTCCTACCCCCTCCATCGTTACCTCGAAGAACTACTGGAAGCGGATATCGTTTACCGGGAAGGCGATGCGCGGCGTCGCAAACGGTTTGTCGAACGAGAAGTGCTTATCCGCCGGCTCCGTGAACAGCGGCCGTATGACCACACGCCACGAGCCTCTGCGAATAAGCGGTAATGGCGTGGGGGAATGACTGTTTCCCCGCTACGCTCGATACCGAGGCTTCCCGAGTAGGATTGACATAACGCCCCTGAGGCGGTCGATCACCCTCTGTATGAGCTTGGTCAATCTACGTATTGTTCTTGTTCGGCCGAAATACTCCGGTAATATCGGCGCGACAGCGCGGGCGATGCGGAACTGCGGGATGACTGATTTGCACCTCGTCAATCCAGACCCGATACAGCGCGATGAGGCTGATGCACTGGCGGTTCATGCCAAAGACGTGCTCGACACCATGCAGATCCACTCTTCTCTGCGTGCGGCCGTCAGTCCCTGTGGTCTGGTTGTGGGGACGACGTGCCGGACCGGCCTGTATCGGGAAGGTGCGAGCACGCTTGAGGTCCGTGCGGCCGAGATCGTCGCCAGCCTCAAAAGCAATCGTGTTGCGCTCGTTTTCGGTCCAGAAGACAGCGGTTTGAGCAATGAGGATTTACAGTGCTGCCACACCTTACTGACGATTCCAACCGATCCTGGCTTTGCCTCACTGAATATCGCGCAGGCCGTCTTGCTGTGTTGCTATGCGGTTTTCCGCGGGACACAGCAGACAGAGGATGACAACCAGCCGGCGTTCGCGTCTTCTGAGCGACAGGAGTTGATGTACGAAAAGCTCAAAGCCGCACTCTTGCAGGTTGGCTTTCTGCCACAGGATAACCCTGAGCATATCATGCTTGCCCTGCGTCGGCTGTTTGGCCGAGCCGGACTGGAAGACCGTGACGTCCGTATTCTACTCGGTATTGCCCATCAAATTGAGTGGTATGCCCAAGGAGGATGGCAGCGCCGGGAGCAGGTCGAGCAGAGGTCGTCGCAATACCGCACGGCAAAACGCAGTGCGTCAAGAGTGAGCGAAGATCGTGGCTGAGATCATTCACTTGCGGAAGATCATGCAGGCTCGCCGTCGTGAGCAGCAACAAGAGTATGCCGCTCGGTGTGTGGAGATCGTGGAGAAGAGCCTGCGACATCACATCGAGGAGTTTGCGCATGCCCCACCCCAGGAGTGGGCGGTCCGTGCCACCAAGATTCGTCAACTTGGGGAAGTATTGGAGTATTCAACAAATATGGTCTGACCACGATATTCCCCCGTTTTCTTTGGAGCCACCCCTTGGTGTGTGAACGAGAAGAAAGGAATGGTATGGCAACAGCAGCTTCACAATCGACAAGCAAGACAGCGGCAAAAAAAAAGACCGCTAGTGCGAAAAAAACGGCCAGCCGTACGCGGAAAAGTCCGGCCAAGAAAACCGCTGCCACGGCTGAGCCGGCGGTCCATGCCGCAATTCTGACCTTACAGCAACGACTCGAAACCTTGGAGGAAAAGTTCTCGCAGGGCTTGACCGCCCTCGTGGCTGAAGTCAAGGAACTCCGGTCTACCCCTCCGGTCGATCCGCCTCAAACCGGCTTGACCGAGGAAACGGTCGGCGCTCTCCTGCAAGAGACGCTACGGAAGCATATGGAGGAGCAGTTCGAGCCCGTGACGACCACGCTCCGGCGTATTGAGGAGCGGGTTGGTTTTATCGGGAATCGTCTGAAATCGTCAGGCGGGGGGGGGAGGAATAAGTCGGGGCGCCGGGAGCAGTCTCCGAATGCGCGCGCTAAGGGTCCGAATACGCCCCGCCTAGGCCAGAGCCCAGGACAGAATTGGACACCTCCCTCTGCCGCGTCGGTCCAGGGACATTTCACGCCACGTCCGATGAGTGTGGATCACTTGGCCCGAGAAGACGACGAATAGAGCCTGGGGCTGGCTCTGACGAATACTGCGCTAGTCAACCGCGTGTGGGTCCGCTCGGAGCGCAATATCACGCAGAAAAGCGTTCAGCCGCTGTTTGTCTTTCTCTAGAGACAGAAAGAACTGGGTGGCATCGGGAAGGTCCGGGTCCCAATATATGGCCTGCTCGTTATACTGCTGGGTCAGGGTTTGGCTATCCTCAAGGTCGTGAACAACCCGGGACCAGTGGTTGTGTCCCCCTTTTGGCGAAGCCTCTTCGGCTTCACTCCACTCGCCCTCTAATTCCGCGATTTTGTCCTGGATACGCTGGGTAATACGCTCCTGCTCTTCCGCGGCGGCACGCAGTTGATCCCGACCCGCCTGGTGGGGCGCAAGCTCTGCGTGGGCGAGGATTTGCTGGGTGAGCTGTTTTTCTGCCCGACAGCTCTCCACGAGGGTTGGGACTAACTGGTGCGGATCTTTATGCTGCGGCTCCTCGGAGCCAACAAAACGTTGCCAAAAACCCATAGCGTTCTCCCGGACCGGAAGTACCGTGCCGGGTATGACTTGTCAAGGTCGGAAACGGTTCCGTTTCCCAGCTTCCGTCTTGGTCGATGATAAGCTACTATGATACAGAATGGTGAAACGGATAAGAAGGAATCACAATGGCACGCATCACGGTTGAAGACTGTCTGGCCCAGATCCCGAATCGATTTGAACTCGTCGTCGTTGCC
Source organism: Candidatus Binatia bacterium (assembly GCA_022824615.1). Classification (GTDB taxonomy): domain Bacteria; phylum Desulfobacterota; class Binatia; order Bin18; family Bin18; genus Bin18. The sequence continues at coordinate 41,367 of JAJDZM010000270.1, forward strand.
GCGCACCGAGCAAAGGAACTCCTCAAGGGATCGCCACGCCTTGTTGACTCGGACAATAAAGAGGTCGTGACTGCCCTGCGTGAAGTTGCGGCCGGTAAAGTGTGGAAGGAAGGAGAGGATGACGCGGTTCAGCATCGCGCAAATGATCGGGCGAAGAATGAATTTGCGGGTTACGGCACGGGTTCCTTGGATACCAGTACAAGTTCCAGTCGCAGAACAAGTTCCAAGCACGGCGATGGGGACCGGCGACACGAAACAAGGGAAGAGCGTGAGGCCAGGACCGGCAAGCCGGATAATCGCTACGGGCACTGAGTCGTTAATGCTTA